>CAMFLH010000281.1 GCA_945957295.1 uncultured Uliginosibacterium sp. | reverse complement strand
GTGCAGAAGCCTTCCAACTCGCAGCCCGCGACGCAACGCCGCTTGGCCGCTTCCTGCTCGACACCCTCGCCGAAGGCTGTGACCTGCAAACCGCCGAGGGGCGCGCGCATCTGGTTCACAACGCCAAGGAATTCGTGCCGAAGATCGCCGCCCAAGTGCTGCGACTGCAGATCGTGCGCGACCTCGCGGCGACGGCACAACTGAGCCCGGAAGAGACCTCCGCAGCCCTCGGGCTTGCACCGCCTCCGCGGCCGCCCCGCCCGGCCTTCGAGCCCTTCCAGAAGGGCGAGTGGCAGAAGGGCCGCTTCGGCAAGAAAGGCCTGCCGCCACCGGAACCGCGCGTTGGCGTAGTGCCGCTGGAGCAACAACTGCTGCGCGTTTTGCTGGCACGCCCCCGACTTGGCGACAAAGTCCCGCTTGCCCTCGTAGGCCACCTACCCGAAACCGACGAACGCGCAGCCGTGATGGCGATCATCGACGCAGGAGAGGATGGCACCCTGCTTGACGCCCCGCTTGGCGCATGGATCGAACACTTCCGCGACAGCACACATGAGACCGCGATCACCCGCGCGATGCAGTCGATCGAAGAAGGCTACATCGACGAGACCAAACTCGAAGAAACGCTGCGCGGCCTGCTTGATCGACTTGAGCTTCAGGCCGTCGAATCAGAATTGAAGAATTTGCAGATGCAGGTCACAAGCGGCCGCGCGGATAGCAGCTCCGCAGCCCGTCTTGGCTTGCTTCTTGCGAAAAAACAGAAACTTAAGTCTGGCCAGACGGTCTGAGACTAAGTTATAATTATCGGTTTTCGCGACCTTTTCCCGAGGATTTCATGGCCGCCACGGATAAATCCAAAGACCCCCGCAAGGACTCGTCCAAGCCAAAGTCAGCCAAGGCAAAGGCCAAGGAGAAGGATCTCGCGCTCGCCCAGGCTGCCGCGCTGCAGCCTGCTGACGCCGAAGCGCGCCGCACCCGCCTGAAGTCGCTGATCGCGCTGGGCAAGGAACGCGGATACCTGACCTACGCCGAGATCAACGACCACCTGCCGGACGACATGGTGGACGCCGAGCAGATCGAGTCGATCATCTCGACCTTCGGTGACATGGGCATTCAGGTGTATGACGAAGCACCTGCCGCCGAAGAGCTGCTAATTTCCGACAATGTGCCGCAGGTCGTCGACGACGAGGCGGCGCAGGAAGAAGCCGAACAGGCGCTGTCGGCAGCTGACTCCGAATTCGGCCGCACGACCGACCCGGTGCGCATGTACATGCGTGAGATGGGTACCGTCGAGCTGCTTACGCGCGAAGGCGAAATCGAAATCGCCAAACGCATCGAAGATGGCCTCAAGCACATGGTGCTGGCGATCTCCGCCTGCCCGACCACCGTGGCCGATATCCTCGACATGGCGGAAAAGGTCGGCAAGGACGAGATGCGTATCGACGAACTCGTCGATGGTCTGATCGACCCGAACGCCCCAGAAGAAGCAGCACCAGCCGAAGACGTCGACCTCGATGAAGAGGAAGACGAAGACGCCGATGACGAGGATGGCGACGGCGCAGGCAAGATCAGCGCATCGCTGCTTCAGCTAAAGACCGACGCGCTGCAGCGCTTCGAGGTGATCCGCGGCCTTTACGCCAAGATGATCGCGGCGCTGGGTAAGAAGGGGTCGGACGACAAGACCTACCTGAAGATTCACGGCCAGATCAGCGCCGAGCTGATGAACATCCGCTTCACCGCGAAGTCCATCGAGAAGCTCTGCGACAGCGTGCGCCACATGGTCGAGAACGTTCGCAAGCACGAACGCAAGATCCTCGATCTGTGCGTCGAACGCGCTGGCATGTCGCGCCAGCACTTCATCAAGGTCTTCCCGGGCAACGAAACCAATCGTGACTGGCTGAAGGGCGAGATCGGCGCGAACGCGAGCTACTCGGCCGCGCTGATGCGCATGCAACCGGCCATTCTGGAAGAGCAGCAGAAGCTGATCGACCTGCAGGAACGCATCGGCATTCCGCTGAAGGAACTCAAGGACATCAACAAGCAGATGTCCACCGGCGAGGCGAAGATGCGCCGCGCCAAGCGCGAAATGACCGAGGCGAACCTGCGTCTGGTGATCTCGATCGCGAAGAAGTACACCAACCGCGGCCTGCAGTTCCTCGATCTGATCCAGGAAGGCAACATCGGCCTGATGAAGGCGGTGGACAAATTCGAATATCGCCGCGGCTACAAGTTCTCGACCTACGCAACGTGGTGGATTCGTCAGGCCATCACGCGCTCGATCGCCGACCAGGCCCGCACGATCCGTATTCCGGTGCACATGATCGAAACGATCAACAAGATGAACCGCATCTCGCGCCAGATCCTGCAGGAAACCGGCCTCGAGCCCGATCCGGCAACCCTGGCCGTGAAGATGGAAATGCCCGAGGAGAAGATTCGCAAGATCCAGAAGATCTCCAAGGAACCGATTTCCATGGAGACGCCGATCGGCGACGACGACGACTCGCACCTGGGCGACTTCATCGAGGACAACGCAACCGTGGCGCCGGCCGATGCGGCCGAGTACTCCGGTTTGCGCGACGCCACCAAGGAAGTGCTCGACAGCCTGACGCCGCGCGAGGCGAAGGTGCTGCGCATGCGTTTCGGTATCGAGATGAACACCGACCACACGCTGGAAGAAGTCGGCAAGCAATTCGACGTCACCCGCGAGCGTATCCGCCAGATCGAGGCCAAGGCACTGCGCAAGCTGCGTCACCCTTCGCGCTCGGACAAGCTACGCAGCTTCCTTGACGGCGAAGGCTGATCGAGCCGCCACGCGCCCGCGTAGCAGCTGACGCGGGCTGATTCGCAAATGCCTGTTCGCGCCGTGCGAGCGGGCAGCTGGCGAGTCGGAGCGCGAGTCAGTACTTGTGTACGGCGCGCGAACCAACGAAGCCAGATGCCTACGCAGCCGGCACAAGCAGGCATTCGGGCCTCTAGCTCATGCCTGGTTAGAGCAGCGGACTCATAATCCGTTGGTGCTCGGTTCGACTCCGAGGAGGCCCACCAAATACAAAGGGGCACGGTAGACACCGTGCCCCTTTTGTTTTGTGCGTTTGGAGGCCGTTAGGCCGAAGCGGCGCAGAAGTTCGCGATGCGGACGAAGTCTGCGAGCGAAAGCGTCTCGCCACGGGCGCCTGGGTTGATGCCCAACGTCACAAAACCAGCGTCGTCGAGAATGCCCTTGAGGGTATTCCGAAGCGTCTTGCGACGTTGTCCGAAGGCAGCTGTAACGATCTTGGCGAGCAGAGCCTCGTCGCGACAATCGAGTTCCGACGCCGCTTTTGGGATCAGGCGAACGATCGCGGAGGTGACCTTCGGCGCCGGATGAAAAGCGCCTGGCGGCACATCGAACAGCTTCGCCATGTGGAAGCGGTATTGCAGCATCACGCCGAGACGGCCATAGGCCTCTTCGTCGGGGTCCGCGACCATGCGATCGACCACTTCGCGCTGCAGCATGAAGGTCATTTCCTTCACGCCGGCAGCATAGTCGGCGAGATGGAACAGCAGCGGTGTCGAGATGTTGTAAGGCAGGTTGCCGACAACTTTCAGGGCGCCTGCCGCGTTCTGCGTGAGCGTGCCGAAATCGAACTTCAGCGCGTCGCCTTCGTGGATCGTGATCTGCTCCGCGCTGTATTTCTCTTTCAGCCGCGCGATCAGGTCGCGGTCGATTTCCACCACATGGAGATGGCCTGCTGCGTTAATCAGCGGTGCAGTGAGCGCGCCGAGTCCGGGGCCGATCTCGACGATCGGCTCACCCGGCTTCACCGCGATCGCGGCGATGATCTTGCGGATGATGTTCTGATCGACAAGGAAGTTCTGGCCGAAGCGCTTGCGCGCAAGGTGGCCATCGAGGGGGCGGCTCATCGCTTCGCATCCCAGGCTGCGAGACGTTCGCGTATTCGCGGGATCGCGCCGAAACCGGCGCGCTCGCCCTCCAGGATCGCCTCGTGACGTTGCTGGAAATTGGCGGCCGGCAAACCCTTGATGTTCGGATTCACGACCACGTCGGCATCGCGCAGCTCATAGTCGGCAATGCGATTGCCCATGATCGCGATGGTGTCGAGCAGCACATCGACACTGCCAGCGCCCTTCTTGCCGGAGGGGCGCTGGGAGATATCGACGGCGATGACGATGTCGGCGCCCATCGTGCGTGCCGTACGTGCGGGCACCGGGCTGACGAGGCCGCCGTCCACATATTCCCGACCGCGGATGACCACCGGCGAGAACACGCCGGGAACGGACGAGGACGCACGTACGGCCAGACCGACGTTGCCGGCCGAAAACGCGGCGGGTTCGCCGTTCTGCAGATCCGTCGCCACCGCGGCGAAGCGCCGCTTGAGGCCTTCAATCGGTTTGTTCGAGACCTGTTTGTTGATGAAGGCTTCGAGCGCCTCACCTTTAAGCAAGCCGCGATCGAACAAGGCCCAGTCCTTGAAGGCGCTCTCTTCCATCTGGAACGCGAGCTTCTGCAGATCAAAGGCACCAAACCCCGCTGCGTAGAGCGCCCCGACGACACTGCCAGCGCTGGTGCCGACGACGATGTCCGGCGAAATGCCGTTCGTTTCCAGCGCCTTGATCACACCAATGTGAGCGAAGCCGCGCGCCGCCCCGCCACCGAGCGCCAGACCGATCTTCGGCTTGACGCGCGCAACAGGTGGCGTTGCCGGCACTTGCGGTTTGGGCGGCTCGGGCTGCGGTTTCGACTGCGTCGTCTCACAGGCAGCCAGCAAGGCGCTGGCACCGGCAGCCAGAATGAATTCGCGCCGCTTCATGCGCGCCCCCTGCGTTGCGCCGCCACCATGTCGATCGCACAAGTAATCGCGGCATGCAGACTGCCTGGATCGGCGCGCCCGCTGCCCGCGAGATCCAGCGCCGTGCCGTGATCGACCGATGTTCGGATGATCGGCAGGCCCAGCGTGATGTTCACGCCCTGTCTCTTATACACATCTGACGCTGCCGACGAATTAGACGGTGTA
>CAMFLH010000280.1 GCA_945957295.1 uncultured Uliginosibacterium sp. | reverse complement strand
GGGCTGCACGGAGGCTCGGGAAGCGCAGGAAACCAGCCTCGTCGTCGGCCCGCACCAGTAGGATCTGCGGGTGGTCCTGGTACACCGGCGCCGAGTAGCGGCCGATACGTTCGCGGCCGGGCTTCTTGAATACACCGATCATGCAATCGGTGCCGGTGTTGCCCTTGATCGTCGCCATCTGGCGGCTGAATGGCGTCTCGACCCAGTTGAATGACAGCTTCGCGGTTTTCAGCGCACGGGCGACCGGTTCGGCCATGAGGCCCCGCACTTCGCCGTGCTCGACATAGGCGTAGGGCACGCGGGTGTTGTAGTGAACACTGATCGGCTGCTCGCCTGCCGCGGCGGCCGCGCTGCCGACCAGGCTCAGCGCCACGAAGAGAATCTGCCGCCAGGCACGCATGGGTAGCGCTCGCAACGTTTGGGCTTTGAGTCTATCGCGCTGATCCGGCGTACGGCCACAGGTGCGTGCAGCCGATCGCCGCAGGCGCCTGCGCCGTATCAGGCGGATGCGGGTGCTGCACCCTGCCAAACCACGCGCAGGCAGGGGTAGGTGGCGCCGTCTGGCATTTCGTGGTGTTCCGGTGCCAGCTCGCGGCCGCCGAGGCGGCGGTAGAACGCGCGTGCGGCGAGGTTCGCCTCAAGTACCCACAGATGGAAGCCTTGCGTTGCGCCGGATGCAGCGATGCGCTGCTGCAGCGCGCCCATCAGCTGCCGGCCGAGGCCGCTGCCTCGCAGCGCTGGATCCACATGCAGGTTGTCGATCAACGGCCCCCAGGCGGGGTCTGCGTCCGGGCACAGGCAGCCGAAGCCGAGCAGACCGTGCGGGCCTTCCATCAACAGCACTTCCAGCGGTGCGTCGGCACCCTTCACCAGGCGCTCATGCCACAGCGCCGCACGTTCGCTGTCGAGCGCACCGTCGAGGTAGGCGTCGCGCAACACCCCGCGATAGGCGCTGCGCCAGCTCGCCGCGTGCAGCTGCGCGACGGCCGGCGCGTCCGCTGCGCCGGCAACGCGGAAGCGGACTTCGGCGTTCAATGCATGTGCTCGTGGGTGCTCATGTCGCCCAGCGGCCGCACGGCAGCGTCCACGGTGATCTGCTCGCGCTTGCCGCCTTGTTCGATCTCCAGCGTCAGCTTTACGATGTCGCCATCCTTCACCGGCTCCTTCAGATCCAGCAGCATCACGTGATAGCCGCCGGGCTTGAGCTCCACCGTCTTGCCGGCCGGCAGCGCGAGCTTCTGCACCGGGCTCATCTTCATGTTGTCGGCGACCATCTTCATCTCGTGCACCTCGGCCTTGCCGGCGATCGGCGACGATGCGCCGACCAGCGCCGCGCCCTGCGCGCTGGTGAGCCGCATGAAGGCACCGGTGGCTTTCTGCGACGGTGTCGTGCCGCGCACCCAGGCGCCTTCGACCTTGACGTCGGCGGCGAAGGCGCTGGCAGCGCCAAACGAGGTGAGCAACGAGGCAAGCAGGGAAGCGATGGCGATGCGACGCATGCGGAACTCCTGTGAAGTGGATGGGCAGCTCAAAAGCAATCCGCAATTGTAGGGCCTGCATCGCGTGGGCGCTGTGTCCGCAGCCATACAGCGGCCGAGCGCAGGCCACGTCAGCGCGCTATCCTCGCTACTTCACAGGCAAGGACTCTGCGCATGGATCAGGACCCCGGCGCGCGCACGCGCATCGACAAATGGCTCTGGGCGGCCCGCTTTTTCAAGACCCGCAGCCTCGCCACCGATGCGGTGGAAGGCGGCAAGGTGCGCATCAACGGCTTGGGCGTGAAACCCGCAAAGGAAGTGCGCCCCGGTGATCGGGTGGCCTTCAGCAACGGACCCGTCAGCCGCGAGGTGATCGTGCTCGGCATCGCCGACAAGCGCGGCCCTGCGCCGGTGGCGCAGCAACTCTACGAAGAGACAGCTGAGAGCATCGCCGCGCGTGAGCAGGTGGCCGATGCACGGCGCCTGAAGGTGGAACCGGCGGCCGATCGCCACGGCCGGCCAACCAAGCGCGAGCGGCGCGACTACGAGCGCTGGCGCTCCTGAGCCGGGCCGGTTGCACTCTGTAAGAAACGTGAATGCGCAGCGTTGCGTGCGCGCGCTAGAGTGGCAGGCATGGAACGAAAAACGCTGATCTGGGTGATCGATGACGACCCCGAACTGCGCACGCTGCTCGCCGAATACCTCGACCGCGAGGGCTTCGACACACGCGTGTTTGCCGATGCTGCCGATCCGGTGCGCCGCCTGCCGCGCGAACGCCCTGATCTGCTGGTGCTGGATCTGATGATGCCGGGTGAGGACGGACTCTCGGTTTGCCGCCGAATCCGCGCGACCGGTGACGATGTACCGATCATCATGCTGACGGCGCGCAACGACCCGATCGACCGCGTCGTCGGCATCGAGATGGGCGCCGACGATTACCTCGGCAAACCCTTCCTGCCGCGCGAGTTGTCCGCCCGCATCCGAGCGGTGCTCAAACGCCGCACGGCACCGCGCGCCGGGGCGCCGCTGCCGGAAGAAGAGGCCGTGTGCTTCGGCGACTGCCGGCTCGATCTCTCTAGCCGCAGCCTGTGGCGCCGCGGCGAGCGGATCGAGATGACGACCGGCGAATTCGCGCTGCTTGCGGCGCTGGCACGCCACCCGCACCAGCCGCTGACGCGCGAACGCCTGATCGAAATCGCTCGCGGGCCAGAATCCGAAACCTACGAGCGCAGCATGGATGTGCAGATCTCGCGCGTGCGCCGCTTGGTCGAGCCCGATCCCGCCCGCCCGCGCCATATCCAGACGGTGTGGGGCGTGGGCTACGTGTTCGTGCCCGATCCGCCTGACGCGACTGCTCCATGAGCCGACTGCGCCGCTGGTCGCAGTCGCTCAACCTGCGCCTCGCGCTGATCCTGTTTCTGGTACTGGGCGGCAGTTATGGCCTGATGGCCTGGCTGCTGCAGACCCATGTTGCCGATCTGCGTGCCGCGCAGGCCGCGCAGACGATCGCGGCGCGTGTGAAAGCCGCCGAACGCCAGCTCGCCCAGCCGGGTGGCACGCTGCGCGACGATGTCCGCATTGCGGAGGGCGACGAACCGCCGACGTTCGGTCGCGGTCGCGGCTGGCAGCGCCAGCAGGCGCCGGGCGCAGAGGATCGCCGTCCGCCGCCCGCTGGCGAAGCGCGCAGGCCACCGCCGGAGGGTGATGTCGGTGGCCCCGGTGGGCCGCCACCCAATGAGGCGGGGCCTGGTGCGCCACCGCATCTGCGCGGCCACGGGCTGCGCGTCGAACAGTTCGAGGCGGCGCTGACTCAGTCGCTCGGACGCAGCGCCGAGATTCGCCCCGGTGGCATGCGCGGCGAAGGGCCGGGTATCTGGATCCGCCTCGCCAGTGAAACCCCGAAGTGGCTATGGGTGCCCGCTTCCGCCTTGCCGTTTCCACCGCCGATCCGCCGCTTCGATTCGGCGATCGTGGTGCCGGTGCTCGGTTTCGTGATCGCGTTTGCGGCGGCGCTGTTCCTCGTCGTGCAGGTGAACCGCCCGCTGCGTCGCCTGGGCGATGCGCTCGGCGCCGTTGGCTCGGCAAGCGCGCCGCAACCGCTGTCGCTGACCGGTGCGAGCGAGATCCGCGTGCTCGCGGGGCGCTTCAACGACATGCTTGCGCGCCTCGGCCGGCTGGAGAGCGATCGCACCACGATGCTCGCGGGCATTGCGCACGACCTGCGCACGCCGCTTACCCGCCTGCAACTGCAGATCGAGCTGGCCGCTGGCCCGCAGGGTATCGACGACAAGCGCAAGGCTGCGATGCTGCGCGAGCTCGACCAGCTCGGCGAGATCATCGACCACTTCCGCCTCTTCGCGGGTGGCGCTGGCGGCGAGCTGCTGGAAACCCGGGAGCTTGGCCTGCTGCTTGAAGAAATGGCTGCGCCCTGGCGTGACCAGGGGCTGCAACTCGCGCTCGAACCCGGCCTACGTGCGCAGGTGCGCTCCGCCGCATTGCGACGCATCGTCACCAACCTGCTTGGCAACGCCTTCGCTTACGGCGCGCAGCCGGTGCAACTGACGCTGCGTCGTGACGGCGCGCTGGCGATGCTCGAGATTGCCGACCACGGCCCCGGCATCCCGCCCGAGCGCCTCGATGAAGCCCGCCGCCCCTTCGCCCGCCTCGACGCCGCGCGCGGCGGCAGCGGCCATAGCGGGCTAGGCCTTGCGATCGTCGACCGCCTGATCGGCGAAATGGGCGGGCGGCTCGAACTCGAGAACCGCCCCGAAGGCGGGCTGCTCGCGCGGGTGGTGCTTCCGCTGCAAGGATGACGCCCCCGGGTCTGGCGCGATGCTGGGTCCGCTGGTGGTGTAGTCAGGCTGCGAGCGCGCGTTCCACGCCGCTGACTTCGTCGTTATAGCGCTTGAATGTCGCGCTATCGGCCAACTGCAGGTTGGTGCACTTGAAGGCCATGCTGCCGTCTTCGCCCGGTGAGCCGGAATAGCCGAAGATATTGAGCGCGAGGACTTCGCGTTGCGTCACGCGCAGGAAGGGCTTGTCGCCAGCATGGAAGTCGAGCTGCTTCGCACCCGCCAGGCCCATGCGCTTGTCGTTGCCCGCAGCGACCCAGGCGCTTTCGAGCCGATCGGTATGCACCAGCGTAAACGGGCCGTGCGAGTGGATGCCGCCGAGGATGAAGGCGTCGTTGTAGAACAGGCGCCAGCGGTCCTGGTTGCTGGTATCGACGAAGATGCCGCCGCCATCGAAGACCGATTTGTTCTTCGCAAGCAGTTCCTGCAAGTGCTCGATCAACCCGATGTTGAGCCCGCTGTGGGCGCCTTGCTCAAGCCCGTGCAGGTAGTACCTGAAGGCGGTTGCGGCCTGCGCGAAGTCCGCTTTTGCGTCGAACTGGTAGGTGTTCTTGTGTGCGGCGAGAAAGTCCGACTTGAACGCCACGAAAGTCTCATAGGCCATGATTCAAGCTCCACGAGCGATACGGCGAGATGCCTGATTGCAGCCTAGGCCCGCAGGGGGCTGTCTCTTATACACATCTCCGAGCCCACGAG
>CAMFLH010000279.1 GCA_945957295.1 uncultured Uliginosibacterium sp. | reverse complement strand
CGGGCTTCGGTGACCGTCGCAAGGCCATGCTGGAAGACATCGCCATCCTGACCGGCGGTACCGTGATCGCTGAAGAAGTTGGCCTGACGCTCGAGAAGGCCACGCTGGCCGACCTGGGCCAAGCCAAGCGCATCGAAGTCGAGAAGGAAAACACCACCATCATCGACGGCAACGGCAAGGCTGAAGCGATCCAGGCTCGCGTGGCCCAGATCGACGCCCTGATCGAAACCGCGACCAGCGACTACGACAAGGAAAAGCTGCAAGAGCGCAAGGCCAAGCTGGCCGGCGGTGTTGCAGTGATCAAGGTCGGCGCTGCGACCGAAGTCGAAATGAAGGAAAAGAAGGCCCGCGTCGAAGACGCGCTGCACGCAACCCGTGCCGCCGTTGAAGAGGGCGTGGTTGCCGGTGGTGGCGTGGCCCTGCTGCGTGCCCGTGCTGCCGTTGGCGCCATCAAGGGCGACAACGCCGACCAGGACGCCGGTATCAAGATCGTGCTGCGCGCGATCGAAGAGCCGCTGCGCCAGATCGTTGCGAACGCCGGCGATGAGCCGTCGGTCGTGATCGCCAAGGTGCTGGAAGGTTCGGGCAACTACGGCTACAACGCTTCGAACGGCACCTACGGTGACCTGGTTGAGCTGGGCGTGCTGGATCCGGCCAAGGTCACCCGCACCGCGCTGCAGAACGCCGCTTCGGTCGCTTCGCTGATCCTGACCACCGACGCGATGGTTGCCGAACTGCCGGAAGACAAGCCGGCCGGCGGCATGCCTGGCGGCATGGGCGGCATGGGCGGCATGGACATGGGCATGTAATTGCCCCGGTTCATCCGAACGGCTGAATGAAGAAACCCCGCTCCGGCGGGGTTTCTTTTTGGTGGGTCGGTTTTTGATCCGGCTCTGGTGCGATCAGGCCGGCGGCGCGAGCAGGCGATCGAGCTCGGCCTGCATCGCCGCTGCGACCGTATCGCCCTTTGATTTGCGGGCTGCAGAGAGGAACTGGTCGCGGATCGCGGCGTAGTCGGCCAGGGTTTCCGCCTTCTCGACCTGCAACTGCAGCATGAAGCCGCGCAGGCCCAGCGTCTCGCGGATGTGCAGGTTGAAGTAGGCGTAGAGCGCGCGGCGTTGCTCTTGTTCATCGAGCGGCGCGCCCTGCGACGGAGCTTCGGCGGGTGCGAGCGGCATTTCGGTGTCGGGTGCCTCGACGGCGGCCTCGGGCGCCGCGGAGACGCCGGCCCCCGCTGCAGCGACCAGGCCATGATTCAGCAATTCCTTGAAGCTATCTTCGCTGACGCCGATGGTCTGCAGTGTGTCGAGCAATTCGCCTGCGCGGTGCTTGCCGTCGATCAGCACGAGCAGGGAGCGCACGCGCGGATGAAGGCGAATCTGGCGTGCGGTGATCTCCTGCGCGCCGGCTTCGGTCTTGAAGAAGACGGTATCTCTCATGTTGTCTCTCTCGCTGGCGCACCTCGTCGTGTGCGCCTCTTTCTTTTTTTACTGTGCTTGCTTCTGCGGCTAGGCGCAATGCCGGATCGCCGCCGATTCAAAACCGTTGGACGCCGCTTTGTTGCATCAATGCGACACATGCAATCCGCTGGCGTATGGTTTCAATGATCCGCGAAGGGTATGCGATTTGCAAATTTGCGGATTGCTGATCCATGTTTTTCAAGGCTTGCGCTTCAAGGGGCTGGGTGCGCGAAAAAGCGCTGCTGACGCTCGCCATGTTTTGCCTCTTGATTTGCAGGCACGCAACAGTAATATCGAAAGTGGCTGCCCTCACGTGGCCAAACATTCCTGAAGCCCCGTGCGTTTCGTGCGGGGCTTTTTTTCGCCATTGCGCTGCCGATACCTGCGCGGCGACGCCTCAAAGGGGCGGTGCTAAACTGCCGCACGCAGCGCGCCGGCGTCCTGCCGGTGCGGCTTCCGGGGCATCCCATGCGAATCCTGCTGGCCGAAGACGACGAGATCATTGCCGACGCGCTGATTCGCGCGCTCAAGCGCGGCGGCTTCGCGGTGGATCATGTGCCGACCGGCAGCGAGGCCGATGCGGCGCTCGCCAGCCAGTCCTACGACCTCGTGGTGCTCGATCTTGGCCTGCCCAAGCTACCTGGCATCGAAGTGCTCAAGCGCCTGCGCGCGCGGAAATCCACTACGCCAGTTCTGATCCTTACCGCACAGGATGCGATCGAGGAGCGCGTGCGCGGACTCGACGCCGGCGCCGACGATTACATGACGAAGCCCTTCGCGCTGCCCGAACTCGAAGCGCGCGCCCGCGCGCTGACGCGGCGCGGCACCGGCCAGGGGCGTTGCATCACGCTGGGCCTGCTGTCCTACGACCAGGCCGACCGTGTCGTGATGGTGAGTGGGCAGGTGGTGGAGCTTTCGGCGCGCGAGATCGGGGTGCTGGAAACCCTGCTGCTGCGCGCCGGCCGCCTCGTCAGCAAGGAGCAACTGGTTGACCATCTCTGCGGCTGGGGCGAGGAGGTCTCGCACAACGCGATCGAGGTCTACGTCCACCGCCTGCGCAAGAAGCTGGAGCCCTCGGGCCTGAAGATCGCGACCGTGCGCGGCCTAGGCTACTGCTTAGAAAAGCCGGATGCGGCTACCTAGATGGCCGGGCTCCGCGTCGTCCAAGGGCGGCGCGGCAGGGCGACGCCCACCGTACTCGCTCTTCGGCGAGATCCTCGACTGGATGCTCGCCCCGCTGTTGTTCCTGTGGCCGATCTCGATCATCGCCACCCATCACGTCGCACAGGGGATTGCCGACAAACCCTACGACCGCGCGCTGGAAGCCAATGTGGCGGCGATCGCACGCTTGATGCAGGTGGATGCGATGGGGCGGGTCACGGTGAACTTTCCCGCGCCAGCGCGCGCGCTGCTGCGCGCCGATGAAGAAGACGCGATCTACTATCAGGTGATCGGCCCACGCGGCGAACTGGTGGTGGGTGACGCCGAGTTGCCGCCGCCGCCACCCGAGCCGGCGGAAGATGAGGAACATCCGGCGCGCGCGCTGCATTTTGCCGACCTAGAAATCGCTGGCGAGGACGTGCGTATCGCGCGCCGCCGCTTCCTGCTGCCCGAAGGCAAGGGTGAGGCGATCGTGCAGGTGGCCGAAACGCGCAACAAGCGCGAGGCGCTCGCGTCGCGCATCGTCACCGGCGTGCTGCTGCCGCAGTTCCTCGTGATTCCGGCGACTGTCGTGCTGGTTTGGCTAGGGCTCACGCGCGGCATTGCGCCGCTGAACCGGTTGCAGGCGCTGATCCGGCGCCGCCGCCCGGCCGACCTGTCGCCGATCGAGCCCGCCAGCGTGCCGGAAGAGGTGCGGCCGTTGATCGTGGCCTTCAACGACATGATGCAGCGCCTCGACGAGAACCTACAGGCACAGCAGCGTTTCGTGGCGGACGCCGCACACCAGATGCGCACGCCGCTTGCAGGTCTGAAAATGCAGACCGAGCTGGCCTTGTCGGAACACGATCCGCAGGAACTGCGCGAGTCACTGCAGCGCATTCATACCAGCGCCGAACGCGCTGCGCACCTGATCAACCAGTTGCTCGCGCTGGCCCGTGCTGAAGCGAGTTCGCACGGCCCGAGCGGCCTTGAACGGATCGATCTTGAACAACTCGTGCGTGAAGTGGCCACCGAGTTCGTGCCACGTGCGTTGCACAAGGGCGTCGACCTGGGGGTTGAGACCACCGGCTGGCCATTGGCGGTGGACGGCATGCCGGTGCTGTTGCGCGAGATGCTGAAGAACCTGATCGACAACGCCATCAAGTACACCCCGCCCGGTGGCCATGTGACGGTGTTCTCGGCTTACGACGCGGCGCGCCCGCGCGTTGCGCTGCTCGGCGTGCAGGACGATGGCGTCGGCATTCCTGCCGAGGATCGCGAGCGGGTTTTCGAACGTTTCTACCGCGTGCTCGGCAGCGGCGTGGAAGGCAGTGGGCTGGGGCTGCCGATCGTGCGCGAGATTGCCGATTTGCACGCTGCGACGATTCGTCTGGAGACCGGCCCGGACGGCGTCGGGACCCGCTTCCTCATCGAATTTCCGCGTGCCGGCGAGCCAGTCGGGCCCCACCCGCAAGCCATGGGTGAATGACCTCCGTTTCGCGCAAACCCGCGCCAGCTCTCGCTTTTTGGTGCATTGCAGCGTAAGTCGCCCGTAAGTCAGCCCTCCTAGCCTGCGTCCGTCGTACATCTGTCTAGAAAGACGGGGCGACTGCAGGACCCACCCAATTGGAGGAGACATGGCACAAGTTGGCAGCATGGCTATCGAGCCGAAGGCTCGTGGCATCACTGCCGAGGAACGCAAGGTGATCTTTGCGTCATCCCTCGGCACGGTGTTCGAGTGGTACGACTTCTATCTTTACGGTTCGCTGGCGGCCATCATCGCCAAGCACTTCTTCGCCGGCGTGAACGAGACCACCTCGTTCATCTTCGCGCTGCTGGCTTTCGCGGCCGGTTTTGCGGTGCGCCCTTTCGGCGCGATCGTGTTCGGCCGCCTTGGCGACATGATCGGCCGCAAGTACACCTTCCTCGTGACGATCCTCATCATGGGTATCTCGACGGCCATCGTCGGCATGCTGCCCACTTACGCGAGCATCGGCGTCGCGGCGCCGATCATTCTGATCTCGCTGCGTTTGCTGCAGGGGCTTGCACTCGGCGGCGAGTACGGCGGCGCGGCGACCTACGTTGCCGAGCATGCACCGAAGGGTAAGCGCGGTCTCTTCACCTCGTTCATTCAAACCACCGCGACGCTGGGTCTGTTCCTCTCGTTGCTGGTGATCCTGACCTGCCGCACGCTGCTGGGCAAAGACGAGTTCGAAGACTGGGGCTGGCGGATTCCTTTCCTGATCTCGGTGCTGTTGCTGATCGTCTCGGTCTACATCCGCCTTCAGCTCAACGAGTCGCCGGTGTTCAAGAAGATGAAGGAGGAGGGCAAGGCCTCGAAGGCGCCGCTGACTGAATCCTTTGCGCGCTGGGAGAACCTCAAAATCGTGATCTTCTCGCTACTGGGCGGCACGGCCGGGCAGGCGG
>CAMFLH010000278.1 GCA_945957295.1 uncultured Uliginosibacterium sp. | reverse complement strand
CCGATGCGGCGAAGCCTTCCACCGCGGGGTCGCTGCCGATCACCTTCATCATCCGCTCGGCGTGGCGCAGCAAGGCTTCGTAAGAAGCGTCACTCGACGCTTCGGCGGTGACCTGGATCTGGCCGATATCTTCTTGCGGGAAGAAACCCTTCGGGCTCGCCGCGAACAGCCATACGCTGGCGAAGATCGTCAGCACCGCGACCGCGCCGACTGCGATGCGATGCCGCAAGGCCAGATCCAGACTGCGTGCATAGCCACGCTGCACGCGCTCGAAACCGTGCTCGAAGGCCAGCAGCATGCGGTTCTGATGCTGTTCGGCTTCCGGTCGCAGGAAGCGGCTACCCATCAGCGGGATCAGCGTCAGCGATACGATTGCCGACACGATGATCGCCAGCATCACGACCACCGCAAATTCATGGAAGAGCAGGCCGATCACGCCCGGCATGAAGAAGATCGGGATGAACACCGCGACCAGCGACAAGGAGATCGAGATGATCGTGAAGCTCACCTCGCGCGCACCGGTGACGGCGGCCTGCATTGGCGGCATGCCTTCTTCCACATGGCGCACGATGTTCTCCAGCACCACGATCGCGTCGTCCACCACCAGGCCGACGGCGAGGGTGAGGCCCAGCAGCGAGATGTTGTCGAGGCTGTAACCCAGTACGAACATCAGGCCCAGCGTGCCGAGCAGCGAAATCGGCAATGTGACCGATGGGATCAGCGTAGCGGCGGCGTGGCGCAGGAACAGGAACATCACCAGCACCACCAGCGCGATGGTGCCCATCATGGTGAGCTGCACATCGTGGATCGCTTCGCGAACCGATACCGAGCGGTCGTTGATCACTTTGATCTGCACCGAGGCCGGCATCTGCGCCTCCAGCCGCGGCAGGATCGCGCGGATCGCGTCGACGGTGGCGACGGTGTTGGCACCCGGCTGCTTCTGCACCGCCAGCACGATCGAGCGATGACCATCTGCCCAGCTGGCGGTCGTGGTGGTCTCGATCGAATCGATCACCTTGGCGACATCGGACAGCCGCACCGGCTGGTTGTCGCGGGCGGCGACGATGATCGACTGAAACTCTTCGGCGTGGCGTAGCTGGCGGTTCGAGTCGAGCACCAGCGTCTGGTCGGGGCCGCGCAGCACACCCAGTGGGGAATTCGAGTTCGCCGCCTTGATCGCGCTCGCGAGTTGATCCAGGGTCAGCCCGCGTGCCGCCAGCTTGTCGGGATCGGCCTGAACCCGCACGGCGAACTTCTTTTGCCCCCAGTTCATCACCTGGGCAACGCCATCGATCGTTGATAGCGTCGGTGAGACGAGGTTGTCTGCGTAGTCGTTGAGTTCAGAGAGGCTCAGTGCCGGCGCGGTGAGGGCGAGAATCAGGATCGGCGCATCCGCCGGGTTGAGCTTGCGATACGACGGAATCGAGGTCATTTCCGTCGGCAGCGAACGCTGCGCGCGCAGCAGCGCGGCCTGCACATCACCCGCAGCCGCATCGATGTTGCGGTCGGCCGCAAACTCCAGCGTGATCGAGGTGTTGCCGAGCGTGTTGCTCGAACTCATCGTGACCAGCCCGGCGATCGTCGAAAACTGCTTTTCGAGCGGCAACGCAACCGATGACGCCATTGTTTCAGGGCTTGCCCCTGGCAAGGCCGCATTGACGTTGATCGTGGGGGTGTCGTAACTCGGCAGCGCGGCTACCGGTAGATAGTGGTAACCCAGGATGCCCGCCACGACAGCGGACAGCGACAGCAGGACGGTCATCACCGGCCTGCGGATGCAGAGCTCCGACAAGTTCATTGCTGCGCTCCGGCTTTCGGGCCGCCTTTGCCTTGTTCCTTGTCCGCATCGCGCAGCTTGGTACCGGGGCGCAGGTTCTGCCCTCCAACGGTCACGACTCTCGTGCCGGGCGCCACGCCGTCCAGTACGGCGTACTCCGCGTCCTGATAGAGGATCTTTACTGGTAGCGACTTGGCACGGCCATCGGCATCCGCAGCGAACACGAACTGGCCGTCGGGCCCGACCTGCACTGCGGCCAGCGGCGCACTCGGTGCGTCGCGGTAGGCGTCGAGCGTCAGCCCGACGGTGACTTGGGCACCGGGCCAAAGACGCAGCTTCGCGTTGTCGAAGCGCGCTTTGACGCGAACGCCCCCGGTGCTGCTGTCGACTGCGCTGTCGATGAAGTTGAGCTCGCCTTGCTGGTCACCTTGATCATCCTTCGCCAGCACATGAACCGGGCCCTTTGTTTGGGCTGCGCGCAGTCGGGCGAGTTGTGCTTCGGGCAGCGAGAATGCAACGTCGATCGGGTCTAGTCGCGTCAGTGTCGTAAGGGCCTGGGCGCTGCCCGGTTGAACCAGGCTGCCAACGCGCACATTGATCAGGCCCACCCGGCCTGCTTGCGGTGCGGCGATCACGCCGTAGTCGACGGCCACCTGGGCTTCGGCGATGGCGGCGCGATCGGCGGCGACCGTGGCTTCCAGCGCGTCGACGTTGCTGCTGCTGGCGTCGACAACACCTTGCGAGACGAAGCCGCGCGATTTGAGTTCGATGTTCCGCGTCAGCGTGCGTCGGGCATCGGCCAGCAGTGCTTCGTCCCGCAGGTGCTGGGCCTTGAGTTTGTCCAGCGCGGCGCGCTCGGCACGGCCGTCGAGCCGGAAGAGCGGGGTACCCATCGCAACCGTGTCGCCTTCCTTCACCAGCACCTCGCGGATCGTGCTGGAAATCTGCGCACGCACCTCTACGCTACTCACTGGTGTGACAAAGCCGCTGGTCTCGAAGACGACCGGAATGGTGCGGCGTTCGACGGCCGTGAAACGCACGCTTATGGTCGGGTCGCCGCTCTTGGCGTTGCTGCTCGGAGCCGGTTTGAAGTAGGCATAGCCGGCGATGCCAGCCGCCAGTGCGAGCGCCGCAATCAGGATTTTCTTGTTGTGCATGGGGGTCGGAGTCGCGAAAAAGGTGCGCCCGGAAAGCGCCGGGGCCCCACATTTTGCCAGTGCAGATGGTGAGCGGATGTGACTCGCGGAAATTGACTTGGTTCGCAATGTAATTATTCGGCCGTTGCGCCGATGGCACGCCTTGGTGCGGTGCCGCGAAATCGGCGATAATTCAGCGCTTGGTCTGCGCGACGTTCGTGGCGCGGCCTGCAGCGCAAGGCCACGGCCTCCCTCAAAGGCGGGGGCGGATCGTGGCGCGGGGGGACGCATCGCCGTGCAGCACGCGGCAATGCGACGCGCACCAGCCTTGCCGACAATACATCCAACGACCCAATCCTGAGGAAGCAACAGTCATGAGCGCCCAGTCTTTGATCACGGTCCCGGCCGGCGGCCAGAAAATCATTCCCGGTCAGCCGACTCCCAACAACCCGATCATTCCGTTCATCGAGGGGGACGGTATCGGTGTCGACATCACCCCGGTGATGATCAAGGTGATCGACGCTGCGGTGGCCAAGGCCTACGGCGGCGCGAAGAAGATCCATTGGATGGAGGTCTACGCCGGCGAGAAGGCGACCGTGAAGTACGGCCCGGATCAGTGGCTGCCGGCTGAAACCTTCCAGGCGCTGAAGGACTACTCGGTCTCGATCAAGGGCCCGATGACCACCCCGGTCGGCGGCGGCATCCGCTCGCTGAACGTGGCGCTGCGCCAGGAACTCGATCTTTATCAGTGCGTGCGTCCGGTGCAGTACTTCAAGGGCGTGCCGTCGCCGCTGAAGCAGCCGGAACTGACCAACATGGTCATCTTCCGCGAGAACACCGAAGACATCTACGCCGGCATCGAATGGCAGGCGGAGTCCGAGCCGGCCAAGAAGATCATCAAGTTCCTGCAGGACGAGATGGGCGTCAAGAAGATCCGCTTCCCGGAAACCTCGGGCATCGGCATCAAGCCGGTTTCCAAGCAGGGTACCGAGCGCCTGGTGCGCGCTGCGCTGCAGTATGTGATCGACAACGACCGCAAGTCGCTGACCATCGTTCACAAGGGCAACATCATGAAGTTCACCGAAGGTGGCTTCCGTGACTGGGCCTACGCGCTGGCGAAGAACGAATTCGGCGCTGTGGAAATCGACGGCGGTCCGTGGTGCAAGTTCACGAACCCGAAGACGGGTCGTGAAGTGATCGTCAAGGACGCCATCGCCGACGCCTTCCTGCAGCAGATCCTGCTGCGCCCGGCCGAATACGACACCATCGCAACGCTGAACCTGAACGGCGATTACATCTCCGACGCGCTGGCCGCTCAGGTCGGTGGCATCGGTATCGCCCCGGGTGCGAACATCTCCGACAAGTACGCCTGCTTCGAAGCCACTCACGGCACCGCGCCGAAGTACGCCGGCAAGGACAAGGTGAACCCCGGTTCGCTGATCCTGTCGGCCGAAATGATGCTGCGCCACCTGGGCTGGAAGGAAGCGGCCGACCTCGTGATCAAGGGCATGGAAGGCGCGATCGCCGCCAAGACCGTGACCTACGACTTCGCCCGTCTGATGGACGGCGCGACCGAAGTGTCGTGCTCCGCCTTCGGCGACGCGATGATCTCGCAGATGTAATTGCTGCCGGTTTCCGGTGTGCAACGGGCGCCCTGCGGGGCGCCCGTTTTCTTTGGCGCCGTACGCCGCTTGTTATCATTCGAGAATGAACTGGCTTGCAATAGAAACCTCTGGCAATACCTCCTCGGTTGCTCTGCAAACGGGCGACGGCATCGAAAGCCGCTTGCTCGGTGGCGGCAATGCGCCTGCGTCGGGCGAAGTCATCGCCAGTATCGCGGGCTTGCTCGCGGATACCGGCATGTCCCTTGACCAGCTCGATGGCATCGCCGTAAGTGTTGGCCCCGGTGCCTTCACCGGCGTGCGGGTGGCGTGCTCGGTGGCGCAGGGTCTGGCCGTCGCGCGGGGTGTGGCGGTGGCGCCGGTCGTGTCGCTCGATGCAGTTGCGCACGCCGAGGCGGCCGACACCGTGCTGGCGCTGCTGGATGCGCGAATGGGCGAGGTCTACTGGGCGCGCTACCGGCGCGACGCTGCCGGGTTGTTGCAGCGGGAGGCGATTGGCGTTTGCGCGCCCGATGCGCTGACGGTGCCTGACGGTGTCAGCTCTGTCTCTTATACACATCTGACGCTG
>CAMFLH010000277.1 GCA_945957295.1 uncultured Uliginosibacterium sp. | reverse complement strand
CTACACCGTCTAATTCGTCGGCAGCGTCAGATGTGTATAAGAGACAGGCTATCAGGAGGCGGCGCGGCCTGTGCCTTCTGGGGGCTGATGACAGGCAACTCGAATCACTTCCAGTACGGCATCGTCGCGGTGCTCGTCGGGGTCGCATGGCTGCAGTGGCAACGCCGAAGGCGCATCGCCGGCCTGATCACTTGGCGCAAGTTCCGCGGCGTGTGGCCCGAGAGACAGCACGAGCTACCCGCCGTGATCCGATCAAAACGTCGACCGCCGCTGGTGCAGTGATGCCTTTGATCACACCGTTCCTGCTGCGCAAGTGGATGCCACACTGCCCGGATCCGGCACTGTGGGCGCCTGCGCTCGATGGCGCTGCCTACCAGCGCAACATCACCACGCCGAAGCGACTGGCCGCTTGGATTGCCACGCTGGCGCATGAGTCGGCCGACCTCACGAAGCTCGAAGAGGACTTGCACTACACCGCGCACCGCCTGGTGGAAGTGTGGGAAACACGCTTCACGATGGAGCGCGACGGATCACACCGCGTCTATGCGCCATCGGTGGCGAACAACCCCGAGGCAATCGCGAACATCGCCTACAGCGGGCGCATGGGTAACGGGCCCGCCACATCCGGCGACGGCTACGCGTTCCGCGGCCGCTCGATGGGGCTCACCGGACGACAAATGTACTCAGCGGCTGGCGCCGCGCTCGGCTTGCCGCTCGTCACGAATCCCGACCTTGTTGCCAAGGATCCCGTCGTCGCCGCTCGCGTGGCCGCGTGGATCTGGCTCTACAAGGGCTGCAACCGACTCGCCGACTTGGGAGACATGGACGCGATCACCCAGCGCATCAACGGCGGAACGATTGGCCTGGCCGATCGCAAGCGTCGCTACGCGCAGGTGCTCGCACAACTCGGAGGCTGACCGTGACGCAGTGGAAATTGATTCGGGCCTGCATCGCGGCCCTTTTGTTGTTGGCGCTCTGCGCCGGGCTCGTGTGGGCCGGCTACGAGTGGGGCAGCGATTCGGTCATGGCTGACAACGCGGAGGCCGCGAAACGCGCCAATGAGGCGATGCGACGCGACCAGGCGCGCGAGCTGGGCGCGCGTACCGAAGTAGCCCAGCGCAATGCAGCGCTCGCGCAGGACTTGCGGAGCGCACTAGCGGAGGTACAGAGCGATGCGACAAAGACTGCAAATGCTGATTGCGTGCGTGGTGCTGGCTCTATCAGCTTGCTCAACCGCGCCGTCGATGCAGCAAACGAACTGGATTCCACCGGATGCGTGCGCGACAGCGTGCCCGGAACTGCCAAGCCTGACGAGCGGCGAGGATGCCCAGGTCAGGCTATGGGAGGCGGCATTGATTGACACGGCCGCGCAGTGTCGCCGACTGCATAGCGAGTGCAGGCAGGGCGCACTGAGGCACGCGCAAGCGGAGGCCGGGCATGGCACGCAGTAACAATCAGGCACGAAAGCTGACCGACAAGGCGGTGCTGTTCATCGTCGAATACCTCAAGGACATGAACGGCGCCGCGGCGGCGATACGCGCCGGGTACGCGCCCAAACGCGCTGAGCAAACGGCCTACCTGCTGCTGAGAGATCCACGCATCAAGGCCGAGATCGACAAGGAACTGGCCGCCCGAGTGACGCGCACCAAGCTCGAAGCGGACGAGGTGCTGATGCAGATCGCGCACGCGGTACGCCTCGACCCTCGCAAGCTGGTGCATCCGGTTACCGGTCGGCCGCTCGGCTTGCACGAACTGGACGATGCGACCGCCGCTGCAGTGTCGGGCTTTGAGTACGACGAGCTGACCGGGAAAACCAAGATCCGCTTTGTCCCGAAGATGGAGGCGATCGAAAAGGCCATGAAGCACATGGGGCTGTACGAGCG
Source organism: uncultured Uliginosibacterium sp. (assembly GCA_945957295.1). Classification (GTDB taxonomy): domain Bacteria; phylum Pseudomonadota; class Gammaproteobacteria; order Burkholderiales; family Rhodocyclaceae; genus Niveibacterium. Next base: position 3,253 of record CAMFLH010000277.1, on the reverse strand, counting down.
CGACAACAAGCAGAAGGCCGACAGCGAGATCGCGCAGCTCATGGCCGCGATCCACGGCGCCAATCCGCGGCTCCGGGTGAAGGATGACGATGGCGGCAAGAGTTGAAGAGTGGGCGGATCCGCTTTGGCGCCTGCATAACCTCTACTGGATTACCGACAAGACGGGTAAGGCGTCACGCTTCGTGCCCTACGAAGAGCAGCTAAGACTGCTCAATGACCTGTGGTACTTGAATCTGATCCTCAAGAGTCGGCAGCGTGGATTCTCGACGCTGATCCAGTTGCTCGCGCTCGATCAGTCGATATTCAACAAGGACTTCAAGGCGGGCCTGATCGCCCAGGATCTGAGTTCCGCGCAGGAGATTTTCCGCACCAAGATCAAGTTTGCCTATGACCGCCTGCCGCCGGGCATCAAGGAACAGGCGGCCCCGAAGACCGACAGCAAAACCCAGCTCGAACTGACCAACGGCTCGATGGTGATGGTCGGCACGTCGATGCGTTCCGGCACGCTGCAACTGCTGCACGTATCGGAAATGGGCAAGATCGCCGCGCGTTTCCCCGAGCGTGCGCGCGAGATCGTCAGCGGGGCGCTCAACGCGGTGCACCCGCCCGATGGGCATATCTTCATCGAGAGCACGGCAGAGGGGCGCGACGGCCATTTCTACCGGCTGTGCAAGGAAGCCCACGACGCGCAGCTTCGCGGCGACAAGCTCACGCAACTCGACTTTCGCCTGCACTTCTTCCCCTGGTGGTCAGACCCCACGCTGGTGATGGACCCCGCGGGCGTCGTCATCGCGCCAGAGTTTGAAGAGTACTTCGAAAAGCTCGAATCTCAGGGCGTGAAGACAACCCCCGAGCAGCGCGCCTGGTACGTCAAGAAGGCGGCGCAGCAGGGCGAGGACATTAAGCGGGAGTACCCAGCCAGCTTTGAAGAGGCGTTCGATGCGGCAGTCGAGGGCGCCTACTACTCGAAGCAGATGACGCTGCTGCGCAAGATGGGTCGGATTCGCCGCGTCGACTGGATCCCGAGCGAGCCGGTTAACACCTTCTGGGACTTGGGCCGCAACGACTTCAACGCGATCTGGTTTCACCAATTCATTGCCGGCGAACACCGCTTCATCAACTTTTACCAGAACCACGGCGAAGACCTTTCGCACTACGTCGAGTGGATGCAGCGCACCGGCTACCTGTGGGGCCGGCACTACCTGCCGCACGACGCCGACAACCAGAACCTTGAACGCAATGAGAGCCGCTGCGACCGCCTCGAAGAGCTCGGGCTTCGTCGCACGAGCATGGTGGTGGTGCCTCGCATCGAGGCAATCCAGACCGGTATCGAGCTGACGCGCCGCGTGCTGCCGCTGTGTTGGTTCGACGAGCGCAATTGCGCCCCGGGCATCCGCTGCCTCGACAACTACCGCAAGGAATGGGACGAGAAGCTGGGCACTTGGAAGAACCATCCGCGGCACGACGATGCCAGCAACGGCGCCGACGCGTTTCGTGGATTCGGCCAGGGCTGGCAGCGCCCCGTCAATCCGCCCAAGAACCATAGCCGGGCGAGAAGGCATGGAGGTATGGCCGCATGAGATTCAACTACGGCAAGGAAGTCATCCGCTATCAGGGCGAGCGCGAGCGGAGCGCCACGATCGAGGTCGACGGCCAGATCATCGCGCTCGATCTGGCGAACACCTGGCGCTGTACCGAGGGCGAAAAAATAACTGCCGGCGTGCTGCGAGCGCTGTGCGAGGCTCACGGCGTTCGATTGACCGACAGTGAATTGCGCGACGAGGCGATTCGCCTGACGCAGCACTGCCGGGAGGTTACCAAGTACGACCCGACGGCCCCGCGACGCTCGCGGCGTCCGTCGAAGACACTGCGGAGTCTTTCATGGCGGGTGTGATTCTCGGCGGACCAGAGGCCCGAACCCAGCGCGTGCTGGGCGATATCGTCGTCAGCTTCCAGTACATCAATGGCGAGCGCGCAATGTGCGTGTGGCCCCGGTATCGCACCGGTGTGTCGGCCTTTGTGCTGCTCGACTCGGGTGCTTACCAGTATGCCGACGACACGTACCTGATGCAGATGGCAATGCAGATCGCGGAGATGTGGGGCGAAGGCCAGTCACGTCACCGTGCCTTGCAGATCGCATGCGCGATCAATGACAACTTGGAAGAGTTGGTGCGCATGCCGCCGCCACCTGACCACATCGAAACGCCCACGCAAGGCGAATCGATCGGCGAACTGGTCATCAAGGAAGGCGGCAAGACAATCGGTAGCGTCGAGGTGCCGGACTTGGCGCCGCGGCAACTGGATGCCTACGTGCAGGCGGGTCACGCATGAACGGCCTGGCACTCGACGAAGCGCGGTTCGAGAAGGCCCGCGATCCGCTGGTTGAGTGGCTGGATCGCATCGCTGCACTGTCGAAGATCACCGGCAAGACTTCGAAGGGACAACACCCGCTCGACTCCGAGCCCGCGCGCCGAGAGCATGCGCGCCTCATGTCCTGGTACTACGGCGAACTGGCTCGCCAGTCCGGCAACCGCTTCGAAATGGCGCTGGATGCCGACTGCTACGACGGCTTCCAATGGGATGCAGAAATCGCGGGCATCGTGCGCGGGCGAGGGCAGACCCCGCTGGTATTCAACGAGGTCGCGCCCGTCATCGACTGGCTGATCGGCACCGAGCGCCGCATGCGCTTCGACTGGAAGGTGCTGCCGCGCAGTGAGGACGATGTTGAATCGGCCGACATCAAGACGAAGACGCTCAAGTACATATCGGACGTGAACAACACGGCCATGCAGCGCAGCCAAGCTGCCGCCGATGCGTTCAAGGCCGGTATCGGCTGGGTCCGTGACGGCGTGCGCAACGATCCGACCAAGGAAGCGGTGTTCAACCGCTACCAGGACTGGCGGAACGTGCTGTGGGATTCCATGAGCGTGCAGCTCGATCTGGAAGACTGCCGCTACGTGTTCAGTTGGCAGATGGTCGATCTGGACATCGCAATCGCCTACTGGAACGACCGCAAGGAACTGCTGCTCAAGGAAGCGCGCGACGCGGATACGCCTGCGTCGGAGGAAGACCTTTGGTATCTCGGCGCGAACCTCTCGGACAGCGCACGCACGCGCGTGTCGTCGAGCGAGTATTCGCAGCCGGGCTGGGAGCACGCAGGCGCCGAGCCGGGTCGAGGCGATCGGCCGCAGGTGAAGGTCTTCGAGTGCGAGTACCGCGTGCCGGTGCAGACTCAGGTATTCATCGACGGCCC
>CAMFLH010000276.1 GCA_945957295.1 uncultured Uliginosibacterium sp. | reverse complement strand
CGTTGATGATGTTCGGCTCATAGAGCACCAGATCGCGATCGACCAGCACAGGCACGCGGTTGTACGGGTTGATGACCGCAATATCCTCGGGCTTGTTGAACAGGTCGACGTCGATAACCTGGAAGTCCATGCCCTTTTCGTAGAGCACGATCCGGCAGCGGTGGCTGAAGGGGTCCGTCGTACCGGAGTACAGGTTCATCATCGTAGGCAATCCCCGCGAAGTAGTTAAATCAGAAATGGACGACGCGCCGCACAGGCGGCGCGTCGTTCGCACAGCGTGGCGGCGGGTATCAACCCACCGCCTCTGGCTGGTTTAGTGAACGTCTTTCCAGTAGGCCTTCTTGAGCAGGAAGGACACCACGGCAAGCAAAGACAGCACGGCTATCACGAAGAAGCCGATCTGCTTGCGCGTCTGCTGCGCCGGCTCGCCCATCCAGACGATGAAGGAGACGAGGTCGGCCACGTTCTGGTCGAACTGCGCCTTGTCCATCTTGCCCGGCTTGACCAGTTCGAAGCCCTCGAAGTGCTTCGTCTTGTTGCCGTGGCCGTCGTCTTTCTCGGCGAAGTGCGCAACTTGCTGGCCCTGCAGCTCCCACAGCACATGGGGCATGCCAACGTTCTCGAACACCACGTTGTTCCAGCCGGTGGGGCGCTTTTCGTCCTGGTAGAAGCTGCGCAGATAGGTGTAGAGCCAATCCGCGCCGCTGCCGAACTCGGATGCGCGGGCACGTGCGATGACGGTCAGATCCGGCGGTGCGACGCCAAACCACTGCTTGGCTTCGTCGCGCTGCAGGGCAACCTTCATCTGCTCACCCACCTTGTCGGCGGTGAACATCAGGTTGTCGCGGATCTGGTCTTCGCTCAGGCCGATGTCCTTGAGCCGGTTGTAGCGCAGGTAGCTCGCGCCGTGGCAGTTCAGGCAGTAGTTGACGAACAGTTTCGCGCCGTTTTGCAGCGACTTGTTTTCAAAGCTGACCGGCGCCTTGTCCAGGTGCAGCTCAGGGCCGCTCGCGAAAGACGCCAGCGGCGCGGCAAAGGCGACAAGCGCCAGCGTGCGCAGGAATTTCATCGTGCGGCTCATTTCCAGGTCACCCTTTCCGGTTCCGGTTTGGTCTTGTCCAGCTTCGAGTAGATCGGCATCAGCGCGAAGAACAGGAAGTAGATCACCGTGCAGATCTGGGCCGTCAGGTTACGGCCCGGGGTCGGGGGCAGCACGCCCAGGTAACCCAGGATCACGAAGGCCACCACGAAGATCGCGATGGCTATCTTGGTCAGTGCACCCTTGTAGCGGATCGACTTGACCGGGCTCTGGTCGAGCCAGGGCAGGAAGGCCAGCACCACGACACCGGCACCCATCATCACGACACCCCAGAACTTGGCGTCGATGAAGAACATGCCCGGGATCACGATCACAGCAACGGCGGTCGCAATCGCCTTACCCAAGGCCGGCGCACGCAGCAGCGCCCAGACCCAGATCGCCGCAACACCCGCTTGCAACACGATCAGGAAGTCCGAGGTTACCGCACGGAGGATCGAGTAGAACGGCGTGAAGTACCACACCGGCGCGATGTGCGGCGGGGTCTTCAGCGGATCAGCCGGGATGAAGTTGTTGAACTCCAGGAAGTAGCCGCCGCCCTCAGGTGCGAAGAAGATGATCGCCGAGAACACGATCAGGAAGACCGCGACGCCGAAGATGTCCTTCACCGTGTAGTACGGGTGGAACGGGATGCCGTCGAGCGGAATGCCGTTCGCGTCCTTCTTCTTCTTGATCTCGACCCCGTCCGGGTTGTTCGAGCCGACTTCGTGCAGCGCAACGAGGTGGGCGGCCACCAGACCCAGCAACACCAGCGGCACCGCGATGACGTGGAAGGAGAAGAAGCGGTTCAGCGTCGCGTCGCTCACCACGTAGTCACCGCGGATGAACACGGACAGATCCGGCCCGATCAGCGGAATCGCGGAGAACAGGTTCACGATCACCTGCGCGCCCCAGAACGACATCTGGCCCCACGGCAGCAGATAGCCCATGAAGGCTTCGGCCATCAGGCACAGGAAAATCAGCGCGCCGAAGATCCACACCAGCTCACGCGGCTTGCGGTAGGAACCGTAGAGCAGGCCGCGGAACATGTGCATGTAGACGACGATGAAGAACGCCGATGCGCCCGTCGAGTGCATGTAGCGGATGATCCAGCCGCCCGGCACATCACGCATGATGTACTCGACGCTGGCGAAGGCCACCGGCACGCCGGCCGCGTTCAGCGAAGCATCCGGCTTGTAGTGCATGACCAGGAAGATACCGGTCACGATCTGGATCACCAGCACCAGCAGAGCCAGGGAGCCGAAGAAGTACCAGAAGTTGAAGTTCTTCGGTGCGTAGTACTCGGCCAGGTGGGCCTTATAGGTCGACGTGAGCGGGAAGCGCTCGTCGATCCAGTTCAACAGTGCCTGCGACTTGGTCGTCATGGCTTAGGCCCCCTTGCTGTCGTCGCCGATCAGCAGCTTGGTGTCGGCGAGATACTTGTGCGGCGGGATCGGCAGGTTGTCCGGCGCCGGCTTGTTCTTGAACACACGGCCCGCGAGGTCGAAGGTCGAACCATGGCAGGGGCACAGGAAGCCGCCCTTCCAGTCCGCGCCCATGCCGCTTTCGGCGCCAGGCTGGAACTTGGAGCTCGGCGAGCAGCCGAGGTGGGTGCAGATGCCGATCGTGACGAGGTACTCGTCCTTGATCGAGCGATGCGTGTTCTTGCAGTACTCGGGCTGCTCGGAACGGGCGGATTCCGGATCCGCCACCTCGCCCTTCACTGCGGCCAGCGAGGCCAGTTGTTCCTTGGTGCGGCGCAAAATCCAGACCGGCTTGCCGCGCCATTCCACAGTCATCATCTCGCCCGGCTGCAGCTTGCTGATGTCAGCCTCAACGGGCGCCCCCGCCGCCTTGGCTCGCTCGGACGGCGAAAGGCTGGCCAGAAATGGCACCGCCGCGCCGGCCACTGCACCGCCACCGACCGCAGCCGTGGCAATGACCAGTGTTCTCCGGCCGTTGTCCGTATTTTTGTCGTCGCTCATGACCCTCTATCCCCGGTGATACGTCCCGAAAGCACAAAAACCGCAGAAAAACCGCGGGATTATACCGGAGCGCCCCCCCCTATTAGAAGCCCGGCGACATGCTTGCAACGGCTGCGCGCCTCAGATGGCGCCGGAAGCCCGCAGCGCGGCGATGCTTTCCGCCCCCAAGCCAAGCCCGCCAAGCACCGCATCCGTGTGTTCGCCGAGCCGCGGGCCGAGCCAGTCCGTCGCGCCCGGCGACCCCGTCAGGCGCGGCACCACGCCCGGCACATGCAAGGGCGCGCCATCGGGCAGTGTGGCCTCCTCCAGCATGCCGCGCGCCGCGTATTGGGCGTCGCGGAAGATGTCGGCAATCGAATAGACCTTGGTGGCCGGCACCTCGGCGCGCGTCAGTACGTCCAGCACCTCGGCGACGTCGTGCGCGCCGACCCAGGCGTCAATGGCGGCGTATATCTCGTCGGCGCGCGCGCTGCGCCCGGCATTCCCGGCTAGCGCCGGGTATTCGGCAAGATCGCTGCGTCCGATCGCCAGCATCAGGCGCTTGAAGATCGCATCGCCGTTACCGCCGACCACCACATGCTCGCCATCGCGCGTGGTATGCGTGTTCGACGGCGTAATGCCCGGCATGATGTTGCCGGAGCGCTCCCGCACATGGCCGCCCATCGAGTATTCCGGCAGCAGGCTTTCCATCATCGCGAACACCGCTTCGTACAGCGCGACGTCGACGACCTGCCCTGCTCCGCCGTTCACCTCCCGGTGCCGCAGCGCCATCAGCGCGCCGATTGCGCCCCACAGGCCGGCGATCGAATCGCCGATCGAGATGCCGGACTTCACCGGCGGCCGATCCGGGAAACCAGTGACGAAACGCAGCCCGCCCATCGATTCGCCGATCGCGCCAAAGCCCGGCTGCTGCGCCATCGGGCCGGTCTGGCCGAAACCGGACAGGCGCACCATGACCAGGCCGGAATTGTCGGCCGACAGCACATCCCAGCCCAGCCCGAGCTTCTCCATCACGCCGGGGCGGAAGTTTTCGATCACGATGTCGGCGCCCGCACAGAGCTTGCGCGCGATCGCCACGCCCTCGGGGTGCTTAAGGTTCAGCGTCACCGATTTCTTGTTACGCGCCTGCACATACCACCAGAGTGATGTGCCCTCATGCAGCTTGCGCCATTGGCGCAGCGGGTCGCCGCCCTCGGGCGATTCGATTTTTACGACCTCCGCGCCGAATTCGGCCAGTACCCGCGCACAAAAAGGGCCGGCGATCAACGTGCCAAACTCGACGACCTTCACGCCTTCCAGCGGCTTCTGGCTCATTTGAACGACTCCGGAGACACCACAACAAGATCGGTACGCCGGGATTCGGCGAGCGAGGCAAGATGGGCCGGCATCTTAGCCGGCGCAAGCCGCGTGCGTCACGGCGCCTGGCTCGCCTAGAATCGGCGCCAGACCTCACGCGCAGCCGAATCCGGAGCCAACATGAAGATTTCGCTTGAAGCGCTGGCGATGCTCGATGCCATCGATACGCGCGGCAGCTTTGCGGCCGCAGCCGACGCGCTGCACCGCGTACCGTCCGCGCTGACCCATGCGGTGCGCAAGCTCGAAGAGGATCTCGGCTTCGATCTGTTCCAGAAGATCGGGCGCCGTGCGGTGCTGACCCCAGCGGGCCGCACGCTGCTCGACGACGGCCGCGCGCTACTGCGCGCCGCGGGCGAACTGGAGTGTCGCGCGCGGCGGATTGCCACCGGCTGGGAATCCGAATTGCGCATCGCGATCGACGGCACACTGGACGCGGCAGCGCTGAACCCGATCATCGCGGAGTTCTATGCCAATTACGGCGGCACCCGGCTCAAGCTGATGTACGAAGTGCTCGGCGGCACCTGGGACGCACTGGCCACCGGGCGGGCCGATCTCGTGATCGGCGCAGTCGGCGACCCGCCCGCGGGTGCGAGCTACGCCACGCGTGCGTGGGGCACGCAGGAGTTCGTCTTCTGCGTTGCACCGCACCACCCGTTGGCTGATGCGCCAGAGCCGATCCCGGCCGATCTCGCACGGCAATACCGCGCCATCGTCGTGGCCGACAC
>CAMFLH010000275.1 GCA_945957295.1 uncultured Uliginosibacterium sp. | reverse complement strand
GACCGCTCATCGTGTAAGGGCGGCCGATCAGGCGCTCGGCACGTTCAATATCGCCGGACACCAGCGCATCGCGCACCGCGGAGCTCGACACCCGCTCGCCGTCGAAATCGAGCGTCGGCATCGATTCGACGCGGAAGCCCCAGGTTTCGCCGGCCTGCTGCAGCGACGCGAAATCGCCGCCGCGGCCCCGGCCGAAGCGGAAGTCGTCGCCGATCAGCAGATGCCGCACGCCAAGGCCGCGCACCAGCACGTTCTCGACGAAGGCATCGGCATCGAGCGAGGCGAGTGCTTTGTTGAAGCGCAGCACGTAGACGCGATCGACGCCGCATTCGGCCATGTATTCGAGTTTCTCGCGCAGGCGCGACAAGCGCGGCGGGGCGGATTCAGGCGCGAAGAACTCGCGCGGATGCGGCTCGAAGGTCAGTACCGTGGCCGGCAGCGCGCGCTCGCGCGCCTCGCGCACGAGCAGTTGCAGCAGGGCCTGATGGCCGCGGTGCACGCCGTCGAAGTTGCCGATCGTGAGCACCGAACCGTGTTCAGCGCGATCGGGAAGGCCGCGGAAGACCAGCATAAGCGTCTGACAAAAAACGCGAATTATAGCCTGCGGCAGTGCCGCATTGGGCGCGTCGGGCGCAGCGGCGCTCGGCGTTATCAGGCGTCGCGCAGGTACAGCGCTTCGACCCGCTCACGCGCCCATTGGGTTCGACGCAGGAATTTCAGGCTGGATTTGATGCTGGGTTCGTACTGAAAGCAGCGCACCGGGATCAGCAGGCCGAGTTCTTCCCAGCCGTAGCGCTCGACGAGCCGCGTGATGATCGCTTCGAGCGTCAGGCCGTGTAGGGGGTTGTTCGGTTGGGTGCTAGGCATTTCGGGGCTTCGTCGGCGTGGTCATTCCAGTGTAGCGGGGTGAGTGTGAAAACGTCACATTCCCCTTGCGTACCGTGTCATCGCCTCGCAACGCGGTGGGCGGCAAAGTGTCATCACCACGAAGGCGCTGCTAAGCGCCCCGAAAATCCCCCCAAGGAGACTGTGATGAACATGAATCGCCTCGACGATCTGATGAACGCACTGCTGATGGTGGTGCTGGCCTGCACCGCAATGCTGGCAGGGATTGGCATGAGTGATGGTCAGACCTTCGGTCGCGTCGATACGCCGGTTGGCCGTAGTGGCGAGCAGAGGCTCGCGGCACAGGTCGACGAGACGGCGCAGATCCCGCGCATTACCGTGGTCGGCAAGCGTTCCGTGGCGGTGGTGGCTTCGCTTTATTGAGATTCACGCGTCGCAAAACGAAAACGGCGGTCAGATGACCGCCGTTTTCGTAACGACACTCGTGCCGGCGGGGCTTCTCAGGCGCCGAGCACGATCTCCACATGGTGCGTGCGGCCGTCGCCAACCGGTGCGATGGCGGCATTCGGATCGATGTCCTTGCCATCCAGCCGCACAGCCTTGATGCCCTTGCTGACATGATCCGGGTTGCTGACGCGGATTTCATAAGTGTCACCGCGGAAGCGCCGCGTCACCGAGAAGCCGGGCCAGTCCTTCGGAATGCACGGATTGATTCGCAGGCCGGCGTAGTCGGGCTTGATGCCCAGCAGCCCCTGGCTGACGACGACGAAGGTCCAGGCCGCAGTGCCGGTGAGCCAGTTGTTCTTGGCTTCGCCGAAGCAGGGCGCATCCTTGCCGGCGATCATTTGCGCATAGACATAGGGTTCGCCGCGGTAGGTGTCGATCTGGTCCTGCTTGGCCGAGGGGCAGATCGACAGGTAGTACTCCAGCGCGCGGTCGCCCTCGCCGAGCTGGCACCAGGCGAGGTGGATCCAGGTGTTGTTGTGGCTGAAGATGCCTGCGTTTTCTTTCACGCCTGGCGGGTAAGAGGTGACTTCGCCCAAGGCCTTGTCGTAGGTGGAGTAGGCCGGCTGTTGCAGCACCACGCCGTTCTTCGTGTAGAGGTGCTGGTGCACCGATTCCATGGCCTGCCGTGCGCGGCCGTTGTCGGCGCCGGCGCCGCCCAGCACGCACCAGCCCTGGCTTTCGATGAAGATCTTGCCTTCCTGGTTGGTGTGCGAACCGACCACCGACCCGTCGGCAGCGTAGGCGCGGGTGTACCAGGCGCCGTCCCAGGCCACGCGCTCCACCGTTTCCAGCATGTCCGCATAGTGGCTGCGCATGCGGGCGGCGTCGGCGTTGCGATCCATGTGCTCGTAGAGCGCGGCCATCTCGCGGGCGGCGTAGAGGAACAAGCCGGCGATCATGACCGATTCCGCCTTGGAGTCCTTGACGTCACCGGCGGTCTGGAAGGACTCGTTCGGCTCGGTCGAGAAGCAGTTCAGATTCAGGCAGTCGTTCCAGTCCGCATGACCGATCAGCGGCAGGCCGTTCGGCCCGCGCTTCTTCATCGTGTAGGCGATGGCGGTTTCGAGATGGTGCAGCAGCGTATCGGTGACAACGTTTTCATATGTCTTGTCCGCATAGCCGCAAGGCGCCTGCAGGATGGAGGTGTCGCCCGATTCCTTGATGTACGCGCAGGTCGAGAGCACCAGCCAAAGGTGGTCGTCGTAGAAGTCGCCGCCGATGTCGGCATTGCCCTTCTTCGTCAGCGGCTGGTACTGGTGGAAGCAGGTGCCGTCCGAGAGTTGGGTGGCCGCGATGTCGAGGATGCGTTCGCGCGCGCGGCTCGGGATCATGTGCACGAAGCCGAGCAGATCCTGGTTCGAGTCACGGAAGCCCATGCCACGGCCGATGCCGGTTTCGTACATCGAGGCGGAGCGGCTCATGTTGAAGGTGGCCATGCACTGGTACTGGTTCCAGGTGTTGGCCATGCGCTGCGCATGCTCGTTCGGGCAGTCGACCTGGAAGTTGCCGAGCAGGTCGTCCCAGTATTTCTTGAGGCCGGCAAAGGCCGCATCGACGGCGCCGGGGGCGGAGTACTTCTCGACGATGGCACGGCCGACCGATTTGTTCATCACGAAGGGGGCGTCGAACTTGGGCGCGTCGCCTTGCTCGACGTAGGCGAGCACAAAGGCGAAGGACTCTTCCGCGCCCGGCGCGAGGTCGAGATCGACCTGATGCGAGCCGATCGGATTCCAGCCGAAGGCGACGGAGTTCGTGGCTTGGCCGGCGAACGGCACCTTCGCTTCATGCAGGCCTTCGTGGATGCCGACAAAAGCGTCGCGCGAGGTATCGAAACCGGCGATAGGGCGGGTGCAGGCGAATAGCGTGTAGTGGTTGCGGCGCTCGCGGAACTCGGTCTTGTGATAGATCGCCGAGCCTTCCACCTCGACCTCGCCGATCGAGTAGGTACGCTGGTAGTTCGTCATGTCGTTGAGCGCTTCGAAGAAGCAGAACTCCTGGTAGGAGAACAGCTTCGGCGTTTTGCGTTGGGCCGACTTGTTGCGCACCGTGAGTTTCCAGACTTCAAGATTCTCGCCCGGTGGCACGAAGAACAGCGCCTCGACTTCCAGCCCGTCGCGCTCGCCGATGATTCGCGAGTAGCCCAGGCCGTGGCGGCATTCGTACTTCACGCCCTTGGCCTTCACCGGCTTCCAGCCCGGGTTCCACACCTCGCCACCGTCGTTGACGTAGAAGTAGCGACCGCCAAGGTCATAGGGCACGTTGTTGTAGCGGTAACGCGTCAGGCGGCGCAGCTTGGCGTCCTTCCAGAACGTGTAGCCGCCGGCCGTGTTGGTGCACAGGCCGAAGAACTCGTCCTGGCCGAGGTAGTTCAGCCAGGGCAGGGGCGTGTCGGGGCGGGTGATGACGTATTCGCGCGTGGCGTCGTCGAAGTGGCCGTAAGAAGAGGTGCTTGCGCTGTTCATGGTGTGGGAAGGTCCAGTTTTTGGGCTGTATGCGGCGCACTGCCAGCGGTTTTGGCTGTTGAACCGTTACCGTCGCCGGCCTGTCATGGGTCAGACGCCATGATATGAAAACGTTTGCAAAAATGAAAGTCCTTTGAGAGCATCGAAATGTTTCTGAATGCTCACGGATGGAGTACGGCATGAGATTTAATCCTTTAATCATAAGGCTTTCAGTGCGTCGAGCACGGTTTGGGCTGAGATGGGGCTTTCATGATCACCGGGTTGTCGGCTAGATAACGTTTTCAAGCAATGGAACCAGCAATGATCTCTACCGCCGCGCGATGCTCGCTGCGTTGGCTTGCCGATGGGCGGCTTCATCTCGTTTCCGGGAGTGTGTCGCTCGAAGTCGACCCGCGGGTTGGTGCCCGTATCATTTCACTGCGCTGCGGCGACGCCGAGGCGCTTTCGCAGCGCGATGCGCATCCCGACAACTACGGTTCGACCTTCTGGGATGCGCCGCAGTCCGCGTGGGGATGGCCGCCGCGTACCGTACTGGACGCCGCTCCCTATGCCGCGGCAGTCGAACAGGGGGCCGCCGTGTTTCGGAGCGCGGTCGATCCGGTCTGCGGCCTTCGCTTCTGCAAGTATTTCGCGCCGCTCTCCGCTTCGCCGGGCTTTGCGATTCGCTATCGCATCGAGAACCGGGGCGATCGGGCACTGCGGGTCGCCCCGTGGGAAGTGACGCGCGTGCCGGGTGGTTTGAGTTTCTATCCCGCCGCGGATGCGGACGGGCTGCCCGCTTCGGCGCTCGATCTGGTGCAGGGGGCGGATGGCTTCGCGTGGTACCCCTTCGACCGGGAGCAACTGGCGATTGGCAGAAAGCACTTCGGTGCGCCGCGCGAGGGCTGGCTGGCGCATGTCACGCCCGAGCGATTGCTGTTTGTGAAACAGTTTGGCCTGGTCGCGCCCGCGCTGTGTGCAGAGGGGCATGCGCCGATCGAAATCTGGGGGCAAGACGGTGGCGTGTATGTCGAGCTGGAAAACCACGGTGCCAGCGTTCTGCTGGCGCCTGGCGAATGGCTCGATTACACGGTGAACTGGCTGCTGTGCCCGCTGCCGCCCGCCATGGAGGTGCGCGTCGGCAACCCGGCGCTGCCGCGCCTCGTTGCTGCGATGCTGCAATCGCAGCGTCGTGACGCAGTCCTTATCCGATGAACGCGACCGTGTTGCGCTGGACGGGCGGGTTTTTCGCGAAGTAGCGCTTGATGCCGCGCAGGATCGCGTCGGCCATCTTGTCCTGATAGGCCTCGTCCTTCAGCCGCTGCTCTTCTTCCGGGTTCGAGATGAAGGCGGTTTCGACCAGGATGGACG
>CAMFLH010000274.1 GCA_945957295.1 uncultured Uliginosibacterium sp. | reverse complement strand
GCCTGGATGAGCCCGGAAACCAAGGCACGCGCGCAGGAGAAGCTGCGTGGCATCGTCAACAAGATCGGCTACCCGGAACGCTGGCGCAATTACGATGCCTTCGTCGTTGCGCGCGAAGACCACGCCGGCAACGTGGTGCGCGGCAGCCGCTTCGAGGCGCAGCGCCAGCTTGCCAAGATCGGCAAGCCGCTCGATCGCGGGGAGTGGGACATGACGCCTTCCACCGTGAACGCGTACTACAACCCGCAGATGAACGACATCAACTTCCCGGCCGGTGTGCTGCAGCCGCCGCTGTTCGATCCGAAGCTCGATGACGCGCCCAACTACGGCAACACCGGCGGCACGATCGGGCATGAGCTGATCCACGCCTTCGACGACGAAGGCCGCAAGTTCGACGCCCAGGGTCGTCTGCGCGACTGGTGGACGAAGCGTGACGCCAAGGCCTTCGAGAGCCGCGCGCAGTGCGTGGTCGACCAGTACGGCAAGTACGTTGTGATCGACGACATCAAGATCAACAGCCGCCTCACGCTGGGTGAGGACATCGCCGATCTGGGCGGCATGATCCTCGCGTGGTCCGCCTGGAAAGCGGAAACCGCCAACAAGACGCTCGAAGCGCGCGACGGCCTTACGCCAGAGCAACGCTTCTTCGTTGGCTTTGCGCAGTGGACATGCGGTGAAGTGCGGCCTGAAGAACAGCGCATCCATGCGATGACGGATCCGCACTCGCCGGGCAAATACCGCATCAACGGTGTCGCGGTGAACCTGCCGGAATTCCAGCAAGCCTTCGCCTGCAAACCCGGCCAGGCCATGGCGAAGGAAAAGCGCTGCCGCGTCTGGTAAGCACCGGGGGCGCACTGGCGCCCCACCTGCTACCGCCGCGCCAGCCGGCGGACTAACATGGCGACTTTCCCCGCTGCGGAAAGTCGCCATGCACCGCTTAATCCCAGTTCTGCTGCTCTGCCTTGCCGCATCGGCCGAGGCGGGCGTGTACAAGTGGACCGACGCCAACGGCAAGGTGCACTACAGCGACCAGCCGCCACCCGCAGCCGAGGTGCAGAAGGTGCCGATCCGCAAGCCGGAGGGCATTACCGCGCCGGAAGTGCCGGACGAGCGCAGCACCGCCAACCGCAAGAACAAACCTGACGACGAGGCGATCGCGCGTGAACGCGCGCGCACCTGCGAGATGCTGCGTGCCGAGCAGGTCAGGCTGGAAAACTCCCCGAGCGGTAACGCGCTCCGGAATGGCGACGAACGCGCCAAGCGCGCAGCCAGCATTGACCAGAATGCCCGCGCCCTGAAGGAGAACGGCTGCGACGCGGCAGCGGGCGCATCACGCTAGTCCCGCCCACCGCAAACACGGCGCAGCCGAAAAGCGTCAGCGCCGTCACTACCCCGCCCTGCGCGGTCACTTGCTGCAGGGCGGCCGCTTGGCCGCCTCAAGATCAGGCCTTGCGCCCGATACGCAGCGTCAGCGGCCAGCTGATCGAAACGGTGTCTTGCGGATGGCCCCAGACGGCCAGCAGCTTCTGCGTCAGCGCCTCGGTCGGGTCGCTACCGTACATCGCGACATAGCGGCCACAGGCCGACCAGCTGCGCAGGTAGCCCAGCAGTTGGGCGAGCGTCCATTGCACCGACAAGGTGTAGGGCGGGGTCTGGATTTCCTCGAACGGGAAGGCGAGGCGCGCGTAACGGGTATCCACATGCTCGCGTTCAGGGTTCCACAGCGCACCCAGCGTTTCCGTGCGGAAGGCCTGCACTAGCGCATCAATCGCTTCGTGGTCGACTTCCACCGTGCCGTAAGTCCAGGCCGCAATCATGCCGCCCGGCACCAGTACCCGATTCGCTTCAGCGTAGAACGCATCGAGCGGGAACCAGTGCAGCGACTGCGCGCAGGTGATCAGGTCGACACTGCCATCGGCCAAGCCAGATGCCTCGGCCGGCGCCACGCGCCATTCAACGCTCGGATGCGCCGGCGCAGCTGCAATCTGCGCCTCGCTGATATCGGTGCCGACCACATGATCAAAGCGCTCCGCCAGATCCAGCGTTGCCTGCCCGCTGCCGCAACCAACGTCCCACGCCAGCTTATGGTGGGGTACCCAGGCCAGCAGGTAGTCGTACAGCGATCGCGGATAGCGCGGCCGGAACAGCACATAGCCCTGCGCCAGCGGCGAGAAATGGTCAGCCGATTCGTCGGCCAGCAAATGATTGGTCATGGCGATTCTCTCGATCGGGGGTGCAGCCAGAACGCGCATTGTCGCGCAATGCGCTGACGGTACGCTGACCGCTGTCAAGGCCGCCAAGCCGGTTTCATCGGCGGGCCCGCCGACACGCGGCGTCAATGAAAACGGCCGGCGTTTGCACGCCGGCCGCAAGCCTGTTCGAACCAGGCGGCACATGCGCGATCGGGCCGACGCAACCCGGGTTACGAGAACCCGGCGCGTCAGCACGACATCGCGTGCGCGAGTCTTACTTGTCGCTCAGCGCATCCACGCCCGGCAGAGCCTTGCCTTCGAGGAACTCGAGCGATGCACCACCGCCGGTGGAAACGTGCGAAACCTTGTCTTCCAGGCCGGCCTTCTCGACTGCTGCGACCGAATCGCCGCCGCCAACGATGGTGATCGCGCCGGCTGCGGTGGCTTCAACCAGTGCGTGCGCCACGGCGTAGGTGCCCTTGGCCGAGTCGTCGATCTCGAACACGCCCATCGGGCCATTCCACAGCACGGTCTTCGCGCCACGGATGATCTCGGCGTAACGCGCGGCGGTCTTGCTGCCGATGTCCACGCCTTCCTGGTCAGCCGGGATCGCGGTCGAAGCAACTTCAACCAGGCCGTCCAGCGTACGGGCGTCAAAGTCCAGCTTCTTCGTGATCATCGTGTCGATCGGCAGTTCCAGCTTGTCACCCGCCTGGGCGATCAGCGCCTTGGCGAGTTCGACCTTATCGTTCTCGCACAGCGACTTGCCGACTTCCAGGCCTTGCGCCTTGAAGAAGGTGAAGGCCATGCCGCCACCGATCAGCAGCTTGTCGACCTTCGGCAGCAGCGCCTGAATCACGTCGATCTTGCCCGAGATCTTCGAGCCACCAATGATCGCGACCAGCGGACGCACCGGCTTGTTGACCGCCTCGCCCAGGAAATCCAGTTCCTTCTTCAGAAGGTAGCCCGAAGCGCGCGGCAGGTTCACGCCGACCATCGACGAGTGCGCACGGTGTGCGGTGCCGAAAGCGTCGTTGATGAACACGTCGCCCAGGCGGCTCAGCGCGGCGCGGAACGCAGCCACGGCTTCCGGCGTCGCCTTCACGCTGTTGCCAGCGGCATCCTTCGCCTTGCCTTCTTCTTCCAGGTAGAAGCGGACGTTCTCGACCAGGGTCACGTCACCCGGCTTCATCGCGTTCACAACCGCTTCGACTTCCGGGCCAACGCAGTCATTGACGAACTTCACCGGCTTGCCCAGCAGCTCTTGCAGGCGGCCAGCCACCGGCTCGATCGAGTACTTGGCGACCTTGGCGCCATTCGGGCGCCCCAGGTGCGACATCAGCACCACCGAAGCGCCTTTTTCCAGCGCGTAACGGATCGTCGGCAGCGCAGCGCGGATGCGCTTATCGCTCTCAACCACGCCGTTCTTGATCGGCACGTTGAAGTCCACACGAATCAGGGCGCGCTTGCCGGCCAGGTCGAGGTCTTCGATGAAAAGTTTGGTCATGGATGTTCTCGCATGAAAGGTAGAGGGGATGTTCTTGCTTATGCTGGCGCAGCCAGGTTTCAACACATCGCGAAGCACGGCCGCAGCGGCGCTCCACGACCCGATGCCGCTTGTCTGGTACGCTTGCGCACCGCCAGCGGATCGAAGCTGCCCAGGCCGGCTTGCGCTGGCATTACGGCAGGCCCGGCTGCGGACCGGGCAGCACTTTAACGCATCCGGTGGTGCGGGGATTTGGTTAGGGTCAGGAGATTGGTTGGTTGGCTTCGTTTTACTTGCCATGTGAACCGCATCGCGTGTGTTGATCGCTCGGCACCTGAGAGGCGTGCGTTGGCCGGGGTCCCGCCCCCGGCGGGCGTGTTACTTCTTTTGCTTCGCCAAAAGAAGTAACCAAGAAAAGGCGACCCGGCGTTCGCGGCCCTGCGGGCTGCCCTCACTGCGGCATCGCGCGTCGGCCGACCTCGCGAACTCGGCGCTACGCGCCTCAAACAGCGAGTCCGGACTACCCCGCCGGTCGACACCTCCGTTCGGCGCTCTCGACGGGACCCAAGATCAAAACCATTCCTTGAACGACGCACGCACGTTGTTCGTAGCTCGGATGCTGGCAGGACAGAGGTGAAACGTCGACGCTTTGCTTTCCCCCTCTGAAACGCCGAGCAGCACAGAAGCATCGGGTTCCGAAGCGCGCAGCGCGGCGGTGGCGAGCACTGTTTGAGCTCCGAGCGCTAGCGAGGGCGAGTTGCGCAGCCACCCGATGCTTCGAGCAGCGCAGGGCACCCCTTGCGCAGCAAGGGGCGTTGAAGCGGGGCGACTTTCTTTGGGTACTTTCTTTGTTCGCACAAAGAAAGTACCCCGCCCGCCGGGGCGGGACCCGGCTTCAGCGGACAGACGGTGGCGCTACGATACGTTCAATCGCAAGCCGCAACGGGAGCGTTTAGCCTCACCCAATCGGTCGCCCCATCAAGCACGCAAGACGACGATCACTCGCAGGAGAATCCCGACCAGCAGCACAACCAGTGTCACGTCCGACACAAGAACAGCGGAGTCGAACAACTCAGGATTCGCGTAGTAGCTGATGCACTTGGTCCGCCCCACGGGCCACACCTTCAGAGCAACGTAGTCGTTCTGATAGAACCACAAACCGCCAAACAGCATCGCGGCGCCAGCCAAAGCAAAAACCTCGGAGACCCTGCGCGTTTCGTGTCGAAGCCAGTAAGCAATCCCGCCAAGGGCGATAGCGGCAGCAGCCGCGCAAAACGCGCCAACGCCAGACTCCTGCCCCGGACACTGAAAACGAGGCAATGTTGGCGTAACCACGTCCGGCCCGAACAGATGTGCCGCGACGGACGGCGAGAATCCCGCAAAGATACGCATGGCGATCGCGATGGAAGCGGTCGCTCCCGCGATCAGAAGGCAGGCTAGTACCTGTCTCTTATACACATCTGACGCTGCCGACGAATTAGACGGTGTAGA
>CAMFLH010000273.1 GCA_945957295.1 uncultured Uliginosibacterium sp. | reverse complement strand
TCGATTGCGAGCTGCTCGACCACGTCCACATGCTCGCAGCCACCGTAGTAGCGCTTGCCGGGGTAACCCTCAGCGTACTTGTTGGTGAGCTGGGAGCCCTGGGCTTCCATCACCGCAGCGCTGACGTAGTTTTCGGAGGCGATCAGCTCGATGTGATCTTCCTGGCGGCGGTTTTCCGCTTCGATCGCGGCCCAGAGTTCCGGATCGACTTTGGCAAGGGTCTGCTGCTTTGAGAACATGGCGATGTTGGTCTGGCAGTGGGGTAAAACGCGAATTTTAGCACGCGTCAGGTGCTTGTTTCCTCAGGATTTTTGCGGCGCGGCATCGCGCAAAACGGCTACGGCAGTTCGTCCAGCGCCCGATCGAGATGGCTGCGTTCGTCCCACACCAGAATCCGCCATTCGCCGTCTTCTCGCATCAACCAATTCACGGTGGCGTTGCTGATCGGAAAGTCGCGCCGCTTTTCCAGCGGCAGATCGGCCGCGACGCGGTGTGCCATGTCCAGCACGCCACCGTGCGTGGCGACCAGCACGTTGCCGCCGGGGTGGGCGTCGGCGATGCGGTTGAGGGCATCACGCACGCGTGTGAGGAACACGTTCAGGCTCTCGCCGCCGCCGGGGAAATCGGCGTCCGGCACGCGTGCCTCGAAGTGTGCGTAGGCATCCGGAAAGCGCGCGCGTGCTTCGTCGTAGGTGAGGGCCTGGAATTCGCCGTAGTGGCGTTCACGCAACAGCGGGTCGAGCCGCACGGTTTGGTGCAGGCGGTGCGCCACCGCTTCGGCCGTCTGGCGTGCGCGTCCGAGGTCACTTGAGTAGATCGCGTCGAACTGCTCTTCGGCGAGGCTTTGGGCGAGCAGCCGCGCTTGCTCGAGACCCGTGTGGTTGAGCGGGATGTCGGTGTGGCCCTGGATGCGGCGGGCGACGTTCCAGTCGGTTTCGCCGTGGCGGATCAGGCAGAGGCGTGCGGTCATGCGGAAGTGGTGTCCATCGGGAAGCGAAGCGGGATTTTATGTCTTGCGCCCGCCGATGCCATACTTGCGCCACAACGATAAACGGGCCCCAACAAGAGGGCTCGTCACCACCAGTGAGGAGACAAAACCTTGGGCATTCTGCTGCGGTTATCCCGCCTGATCGATCTGCTCAACGAGCGGATTGCGCGTGCCGCGTTCTGGCTGATCCTGATCATGACCTTGATCAGTGCCGGCAACGCGGTAGTACGCAAGCTCTTCAACATGAGTTCCAACTCGCTGCTGGAAATCCAGTGGTACCTCTTTTCGGGCGTCTTCCTGTTGTGTGCCGCGTTTGCCTTGCAGAAGAATGCGCACGTCCGCATCGATGTGATCTACGGCAAGTTCTCCAAGCGTACGCAGATGTGGATCGACATCTTCGGGACGGTGCTGTTCCTGTTCCCGATGGCCTTCATCATCCTCAAGCTGTCGTGGCCGGTCTTCATGACCAGCCTTCAAAGTGGTGAGACCTCGGCCAACGCCGGAGGCCTGAAGCTGTGGCCTGCGCGGCTGATCCTGCCGGTTGGCGTGTTCCTGCTGATCCTGCAGGGCTTTTCTGAGATCTTCAAACGACTGGCTTTTCTTACCGGCCATGGGCCTGACCCGACGGAGGGTGTCGTCGGTCCGTCGGAAGAAGAAGAGCTTGCCGAGGAGATCCGCAAGATGCGCGGCCTGGCGGAAGGGGAGGGCAAGTGATGGACTTCCTCATCCAGAACATCGCGCCGATCATCTTCCTGTCGATGGTCGTGATGCTGCTGCTTGGTTACCCGGTCGCCTTCGCGCTCGCCGCAACGGGTGTCGTGTTCGGGCTGATCGGTATCGAACTCGGGCTGTTGCAGCCGTCCCTGTTCCAGGCGCTGCCGGACCGGATCTGGGGGGTGATGAGCAATGACACGCTGCTTGCGATCCCGTTCTTCACCTTCATGGGGCTGATCCTTGAACGCAGCGGCATGGCCGAGGATCTGCTCGAAACCATCGGCCAACTGTTTGGCCCGGTGCGTGGCGGCTTGGCCTTCGCGGTGATTTTCGTCGGCGCGATGCTGGCGGCGACCACCGGCGTGGTGGCCGCTTCGGTGATCTCGATGGGCCTGATCTCGCTGCCGATCATGCTGCGCTATGGCTACGACAAGCGGCTTGCTTCCGGTGTGATTGCCGCGTCCGGCACGCTGGCGCAGATCATTCCGCCTTCGCTGGTGCTGATCATCATGGCTGACCAGTTGGGCCGCTCGGTGGGTGATATGTACAAGGGCGCATTCATCCCCGGCTTCGTGCTCACTGGCCTCTACGTGGGTTACATCATCCTGGTCACGATGGTGCGGCCGGCATGGGCTCCGGCGCTGCCGGCAGAGGCCCGTACGATTCGTGAGCCGGATGGGAAGAGCGGGCTGCGCTCGCTGGCGGTGCTGGTGGCGCTGGCGGTGGCGGCAGCCGTGGTGTTTGAGCACTGGTACTACGCGGACAAGCCCGATGCGCCGACCGACGAGAAGATCGTCATGGTGATGGCCTCGGGTGTGATCTTCGCGTTCCTGCTGGCGTTGATCAACAAGCTGCTGAAGCTCCGCCTGCTGTCGCGCATGGCCGAGCAGGTGACCTTCGTGTTGATCCCGCCATTGCTGCTGATCTTCCTGGTGCTGGGCACGATCTTCCTCGGCATCGCGACGCCGACCGAGGGTGGCGCGATGGGGGCGACGGGTGCGCTGATCATGGCGGTGATGCGCAAGCGGCTCGACAGCAAGCTTCTGAAGCAGGCGATGGAATCCACCGCCAAGCTGACCGCTTTCGTGGTCTTCATCCTCGTCGGCGCGCGGGTGTTCAGCCTCACCTTCTACGGCGTGGACGGGCACAAGTGGGTTGAGCACCTGCTGCTGGATCTGCCGGGTGGCCAAGTGGGCTTCCTGATCGTGGTGAACATCCTGGTGTTCCTGCTGGCGTTCTTCCTCGACTTCTTCGAGCTCTCGTTCATCGTCGTGCCCTTGCTTGGGCCGGTGGCGGAGAAACTGGGCATCGACCTGATCTGGTTTGGCGTACTACTGGGCGTGAACATGCAAACCTCGTTCATGCACCCGCCTTTCGGGTTTGCGCTGTTCTACCTGCGCTCGGTGGCGCCTGCTAGTGTCCGCACAACCGACATCTACTGGGGCGCGGTGCCCTTTGTGGTGATCCAGGTCATCATGGTCGCGCTGGTGATTGTGTTCCCCGGCATGGTGACGATGGGCCTGGACAAGAAGGTTGATGTCGATGTCGACAAGGTGCAGATCGACGTGCCGCTGGAGCAGATGGATGCACCGGAACTGACGCCACCGACTGCGGATGAGTCGGCGCCGGATATTCCACCGCCGGATATCCCGCCGCCTAACGCAGACTCGGCGAACAAGTGAAAAAAGGCCCGCGAGATTCGCGGGCCTTTTTTCTGATTACGGCTGGGTTAGCTTTGTCGCGCTGCGGCGGGTGGCCATCAGGCTGAGGACGACGCCCGTCGTGATGATCGCGGCGACTACCCCGAGCGAGATGCCGATCGGCACCTTGTACCACTCGACGATCATCATCTTCGTGCCGATGAACAGCAATACCAGCGCAAGGGCGTGCTTCAGATACACGAAACGATCCGCCATGTCGGCCAGCAGGAAGTACATCGCACGCAGGCCAAGGATTGCGAAGATGTTGGACGTCAGCACGATGAAGGGGTCGGTGGTGATCGCAAAGATCGCCGGGATCGAATCGACCGCGAAGATCACGTCGGAAATCTCGACCAGCACCAGCACGACAAACATCGGCGTGAACCAGCGCACGCCGTCGCGTACCAGCGTGAAGGATTCATTATCGATCTTGTCGGTGATGCGAAGATGACCGCGCATCCAGCGCAGCACCGGGTTCTTCGACAGATCGGCTTCGCCCTCGGACACGATCAGCATCTTGATGCCGGTGACGATCAGGAAGGCGCCGAAGAGATAGAGAATCCAGTGGAACTTGGCGATCAGTACCGCGCCGGCGAAGATCATCACCGTGCGCAGCGCGATTGCGCCGACCACGCCGTAGAGCAGCACGCGACGCTGGTATTCGATTGGCACCGCGAAGTAGCTGAAGATCATCAGCCACACGAACACGTTGTCGACGGCGAGTGACTTCTCGATCAGATAGCCGGTAATGAACTCGGTGGCACGCAGATTGGCGACTTCGCGGCCCGCGGTCGCATCAAGCCAGAACCAGAGCGCAGCGGCGAAACCCATTGCGATGCTGACCCAGAAGACGGACCAACCCGCCGCTTCCTTGAACCCCACTTTATGAGCCTTGCGGCCCCCCAGCAGGAACAAGTCCATCAGGATGAATGCAAGTACGAGCACGAAGAAGCCCGTCCACATCCACCATGTACCAATTGTTGCCATCAGAAGCTCCTGAACGCGTTGAAATGAAATCGGCCTGTCCGTTGCCGGATCAGGCCGCACGTTTCAGAACGGACCTTTGCCGGTAACGGCAAAGGTCTTGCTCGCAGTCGCTCACTTGCGCGTACTGCCCGGATGCCCGGCGGCCCTGCCACGGGCCACGTCATGACGAACATCCGATCGGGAGCTACTCCCCTTTGGTAGCTACTCAGTCAGCGGCGCTTCGGGAAAGTTCCGCGTGTCGGGAAAATATCTGCAGCAGCCGCGGCGCTAGGCAATCGCAGGGTAGTCGCCGTTGCCGTCCGGCCACGGTGTGAGGATTTCGAAGCCGGTTTCGGTAACGGCCACCATGTGTTCCCACTGCGCCGAGAGCGAACGGTCTTTCGTGACCACCGTCCAGCCATCGGCCAGCAGGGCGGACGTGGCTTTGCCCGCGTTGATCATCGGCTCGATCGTGAACAGCATGCCCGGCTCCAGCGCCAGGCCTTCGCCGCGACGGCCGTAGTGCCGCACTTCCGGTGCGTCGTGGTAAACCTGCCCGATGCCGTGGCCACAGTAGTCGCGGACCACACTGAAGCCGGCCTGCGCGGCAACCGTCTGGATCGCGTAGCCCACGTCGCCCAGCGTGGCGCCCGGTTTCACCGCTTCGATGCCGGCGCACATCGCGTCGAACGCGTTGCGCACCAGACGACGCGCCTGCTTGTTTGGCTCGCCGACGAGGTACATGCGGCTGGTGTCGCCGAACCACCCATCCTTAATCACCGCAACGTCGATATTGAGGATATCGCCTGTCTCTTATACACATCTCCGAGCCCACGAGACCGGAGCCTATC
>CAMFLH010000272.1 GCA_945957295.1 uncultured Uliginosibacterium sp. | reverse complement strand
CTGTTGAGCAGTCCGCTCCGGCTGCTGCTGAGCAATCGGCTCCGGCCGCCGACCAGTCGGCCCCGGCCGCTGAAGCTCCGGCTGCTGAGCAATCGGCTCCGGCTGCTGACCAGTCCGCCGCCAAGTAATTCGCGCCAGCGGTACAGGGAGCCGACCCTCGGGTCGGCTCTTTTGCGTTTACGACACTTTCAAAGCTATGCGCAGCGGAAGATGTTAGCTGCGGGCCGCCTCCATCGAGGCAGCGAGCGCCATCGACAGCACCCTAGCCTGGCGCCAGCAACTGCAGGCAACCACCGCCCCATCAGGCCCCAGGGTGTCGCGAATCCCAATGCGACCCGAACCGCTCGACAGATCGACGCCACCAAAACCAACACTCTCCGCTCCCCACCGGAGCACCACCCAGCCCACCAAACCTAGAGCGCAAGGCCCAAGTTTGACGAGCAACACAGGTACCATTAAAGAAATCCACACTCAACAACTTGAGACTGAGAGAACACACCTCGCACTTCGGAGATACGTGATAGCAGAGCCGCGGCAACTAGCGCAAAAGGCATAAAAGCAGGGCCAGCTGCGGCGGAAAGCTTGGCAAAACACAGAACCCGACCAGCTCGCGACCACACCAAACACGCAGCCCCACTGCCAGCCCCCACCCCATCTCGAGCCGCGAGCCAATACACGAGGCAAGCGAATACGCACCCCATCACCGCACTCAGCAGCGCCTCGTCGGTATGGCAGAACCCTGAAGCCAGCAAAACACGCCTCCAAAAAAACCGCAAGACCTAAGATCTTGCGGCTTGTTGCATCTGTGGCGGGGAGGGTGTCCGCCGCCACGACGGCCGTGGAAGGCCCCATAAGATCACGCAAACCCTTGTTCTATGGGCACTCCGCCAACGATCATTTCCCTCTACGGTTTTTCTGATAGCCTGAAATCCGTGTCCGGTTGATGGGTAGGTTGATAGGTGCCAAGAGTTGCAAAACTGCTGTCGGCGCGTGCCGTGGCGTCGCTCTCGAAGCAGGAGGGCTATCACGCGGTCGGGGGCGTCCAGGGACTGTACCTGCAAGTACGCGGCGGCGGCGCATCGTGGGTGCTTCGCGCGACCGTCAACGGCAAGCGCCGGGACATCGGACTGGGTTCCTACCGTGATCTGTCGCTGGAGCGAGCCCGAGAGTGCGCCAGCGAGTATCGCGGCTTGATCGTGACGGGCCTTGACCCAGTCAAGGAGCGCGAACAAAAACGGGAGGCGGCGCGGCTTGCTGCGGCGAGCCGAATCTCGTTCTCGGAAGCCGCGGAACGCTGCGTCGAGAGCAAGCGCAGCGGGTGGCGCAACGTAAAGCACGCAGCGCAGTGGACCGCCACACTGACGACTTACGCGCATCCCGTGATCGGCAACCTCCCTGTGGCCGAAGTCACGACCGCCCAGGTCCTGCAAGTACTCGAACCGATTTGGCGGGAGAAGCACGAAACCGCGACACGGCTAAGAGGCCGCGTCGAGGAAATTCTCGACTGGGCTAGCGCCCGAGGCTACCGAACGGGCGACAACCCCGCCCGTTGGCGGGGACACCTGGACACGCTACTACCTCAGATCAGTCGGGCCAAACTCGTCAAGCACCATCCTGCCCTGCCCTATCGCGAACTCGCGGCGTTCATGCAGGAGCTCCGGGGGTGCGCGGGCATGGCGGCCCGTGGCCTGGAGTTCCTGATCCTGAACGGCAACCGATCGCGCGAGGTTCGCGGTGCCACCTGGCAGGAGATCGACTTCACGACGAGAATCTGGACGATCCCGGCTGAGCGGATGAAGGGCAAGAAGGAGCACCGAATCCCATTGTCCGACGCGTCAATGCGCCTCCTCCAAGATCTCCCGCGCTTCGAAGGCACCGATCTGGTATTCCCGAGCGCGCAAAACAGAGGTGAGATTTCTGACATGACTTTGATCGCCGTGCTGCGACGCATGGGCCGCACCGACATCACGGTTCACGGGTTCCGCTCAACCTTCCGGGACTGGGCGGCAGAAGTAACGACCTATCCGTCAGAGATGGCAGAGATCGCACTGGCACATCGAATCGGAAGCAAAGTTGAACTCGCATACCGGCGTGGCGACATGATCGAGAAGAGGCGCCACATGATGGACGAGTGGGATGTCTTCTGCGCCGCCCTTAGCGATTCCAGCCGCTGGCACTACCAATTAAGAACCATGGTCCGATTGTCTTCGTGGCCGAACCGTTTTCGCACGCGGCCGCAGCCGATTTCGTGCGTTAGCGGGGAACGCGTTTCATGACTCACGTCTATGAGCAGCAGAGTTGCGTAGCTCCGCCGTCGGCTGCGCAGCGTCAACGGCCAACTGCACAGAGCCCTGACCTAACAGTCTTCGGGCCTGGCGGTCATGGGAGAACAAGCTTGATCCTCGCGTGAAGCGCGGGCGTGAGGTGGCGTGCTGACTCGCGCCGGCACGACGGGCATGGTCCGTAACCGACGATTACGCGCCTCCCCCCGGAGAACACGATGGCCAATGCTCGCGGAGGGTTCGTCATTGGTGGTCATAAGTGCCCGCAGGAAGCTCCGTTTGCACTGTTGCTAGGAGGGTCCGTGCGGTCAGCACAGAGCGTCGACGCGTGCGTGCGAGTCGAGGAGCTTCCGGAAGCTGCTGTTGGCGCGAAGTCGGCTGCCATCCAGCACAGCAATAACGTTCGTAGGAATGGAAATAGGGAATTCGGCTTGCACAAAACCTCCATTTGCCACGTATCCAACGGAGCCGACATCGATGCACCGAATCCATGACCGTCGACGGTGCTCGCCGCTAGCCGACAAAGGGACAGGGGCCGGACGGGGCATAGGGCCAACACAGGGTTGTGGTGGACTTGCTCACCTTGCGCTCTCGCAACTCGATCGAATGAGAGCCGGTAAGATGACGAACAAGTGCATACACCATGCACGTCGCCCGGCTCAGAGCCGTGCACACTAATCGCGTAGCATCCATTCGCCGGCTGGGCCGAAGCTCTTCAAGACACTTACCTCGCCTCTCGACGTGCTGCATCGGCCCGCGAACGTCGACAATCGATTGTGACGTATTCCTCAGGCCTCAGTGGGTGGTAACAGCATCCCACTGATATAGGACGCCCGCCTAGGCGACAATACGCTTCTGATGCATCGAGCATTGCACGTTCTGCTTGGACTTGGTGACGTGCACGGAGCCCTTACGTTCGATGCATTGGCGTTAGGTCCGCGCGCTGCGTTTGACGCTGCGAACAAATTTACTAGTACGGGTGAAAAATAGCGGCGACAGCTGTTTTTGATCTCCATGAACGGGTTGTTTCGCACCGCTATGTACCCGACACGCAGCGCAGCGAAATAGAGTCCGAGCTTGGCCCAGTACTTTTGGATTTGCCCAGCTTGGCTATGAGCCGTCGTTCCGATCGGTTGATCTCAAACGTCAGACCTGCGTGCTGTAGTTGAAATTTCGGTCGTGCGCCGTGGCCACTAACACTGCATCGGTAGCATTTGTCAGCCCGTTTCTCGCATCCAAGTAATGGATGCCGTTTTCTCTTGCGGCCGGGCTTCATCACCATCTACATGTATTCATGCTTGTCCAACATGAAAGCCACTCTTCGTCTTTCGACAGCCCTTGCCGGCGCAATCTATTCCACATTCATTTTTGCAGCAGACGGATTCTGTCCAGCAGGAATTACTGCATGGCTTGCCGGCAATGCCACAAATAATCTTTTCGCCAGCGCTGACGCTGCCTGCGCAAACTATGATATTGCGAAAATTGGATACCCGAGCTTGGTATTTTCGCGAGCGCTTATCAATTCCACTGGGCAAGGCGCGAGTTGTCTTTACTACAATTCCGTCGGTCAGGAATACGATCCACAGGTTGTCTCCGCAGCGCTTACATGCAGGCAGTTGCGCCAGCCCAAACAGGCCAGTGCTGTTTGCCTTGCGTCGTCGCATCCGGTCGCGTTCTCAAGTGGCAACAAATTCTTGACAGAGATTGACCTTGACCTGCCGAGTTTTGGCTTTCGTCGCTTTTATAGCGGGGTTAACGCCGACCCCGTCTTCAAGCCACTGATTGCCGAGAACGCTAAACGCGCCGCATTCGGATTGGGCTGGTCGTTCTCGTTCTCGCAGAGACTGTACTTCAACAAGGGTGGCTCAAGTCGCGTATGGGCGCTGCGCGAATCGGGTGTTTCGTACATGTTCGCACGCGATGCAACGGGCAGCTGGGCGGCTGATCTGGATGTTCGCGCACGCCTATTTGAGGACATCAATTCGTCGGGAAGCGTTACTGGCTATCGTTATCTCGATCTGGATGGCAACAAGGTCGAGCGATACGACTCCCGTGGCCATCTACTTGACGTGAGTAGCGCAGATGGGCAGCGCTACACGTTGACCTACAACAACGACCGGATTGAGTCAATTGGCGATCGCGCCGGTCGAAGTCTCTCCCTGTCCTACGATTCCACGCAGCAGGTGGCTAAGCTGACTGAGCCGAATGGGTCGGGAACTACCTATTCCTTTGATGCAAGCGGTCTACTTGAGCAAGTGACCTACGCAGACGGCTACATCAAAGCATATAACTACGGAGAGAGCGCTTATCTTCCTGGATACGTACCGGAGGATATGCGCGCCTTAATGACTTCTATTGAGGAGCAAAATGGCACAGCATCTCCGCAGCTCTTTTCGACCTACAAATATGACTCAGCGAGGCGCGTTTACGAAGAGACGATTCTAGGCGTTCCGACTACAGAACGCTTCTCGTTCAGTTATTACGATGGCAAATACTCGACGACTGTGACTGATGCGCTTGGAGCATCGCACAAGTATCAATTCTCGCGCGTTCTTGGCGTTGACAAGCTTGTGGGGGCTTCGCGACCTGAAGGCTCCGGCTGCGCTGCAAGCTCATCGGCGCTGACGTACGACGATAACGGCAACATCACCTCACGCACCGACTTCGCCAACCGCAAAGTCTGCTACGCCAACGACACCACACGCAATCTGGAGCTCGCGCGGATCGAAGGCTACTTGGGCGCCGACGCCTGCCCAGCCAACGTCGCAACCGCGGCGCCCGCCGCCGGTACTGCTCAGCGCAAAGTCACCACGCAGTGGCACCCGTACTGGCGCCTGGAAGTGCGTCGTGCCGAACCGAAGCTGATCACCACCTTCGTCTACAACGGCCAGCCCGACCCCACCAACGGTGACGCCGTCGCCACGTGTGCGCCGGCCGACGCCAAGGTTCTCGACCAACCGATCGCCGTGCTGTGCAAGCGCGTGGAGCAACCCACCACCGATGACACGG
>CAMFLH010000271.1 GCA_945957295.1 uncultured Uliginosibacterium sp. | reverse complement strand
TCTACACTCGACTAGTCGTCGGCAGCGTCAGATGTGTATAAGAGACAGGTGATGGAATTGCTGCCGACCGAGACCCCGGTGGTGCTGGTGATCAACAAGGTGGATCGTCTTGCCGACAAGCGTCAGCTATTGCCTTTCATTGCTTCGATAGCGGCGGAGCGTGAGTTCGCCGCGGTCGTGCCTTTGTCGGCCGAGACCGGGGCAAACGCGGATGAGTTGTTGAAGGCTTGCGGCCCCTTGCTGCCGGAACAGCCTGCAATCTTCGACGCGGACGACATCACCGATCGCAGCGAACGCTTCCTGGCCGCCGAGTTCATCCGCGAGAAGCTCTTTCGACTCCTTGGCGAAGAGCTGCCGTACGGATTGGCCGTCGAGATCGAGAAATTCGAGATCGATGGGCCGGTGCGCCGCATCTTTGCGGCCATCATCGTGGATCGCCCTAGCCACAAGGCGATGGTGATCGGGCGGGGCGGCGAAAAACTCAAGCGTGTCTCTTCCGAAGCCCGCGTGGATCTCGAAAAGCTGTTCGGCGGGCCGGTCTACCTTGAGGTTTGGGTCAAGGTGAAGGGCGGCTGGGCGGACGATGAGCGCGCACTCAAGAGCCTCGGTATCGAGTGACGCTGCGGGCTGGACCTGAAACACGACGATGAGCGGCAAGCGCGTCGAGCACCAGTCGGCCTTCGTGCTGCACACGCACCCATGGCGTGAAACGAGCTACGTCGTCGATATGTTTTCACGCGAGCATGGTCGTGTCGCCATGGTCGCAAAAGGCGCCCGACGCCCGCGCGCTGCACTGCGCGGCGTGTTGCTCGCCTTCCAGCCGCTCGAGATCTGCTGGAGCGGCACCGGCGAGTTGAAGACCCTCACCGCGGCAGAGTGGCAGGGCGGGCAGGCGATGTTGAGCGGCAGTGCATTGATGTGCGGGTACTACGCCAACGAGTTGCTGGTGCGCCTCTTGCCTCGGGAAGACGCACATCCCCGTCTCTTCGATGCATATGCGACCTTACTGCGGCGTCTGTCAATCAATGCGCCACAGGACCTCGCGTTGCGCGCCTTCGAACTGGTGTTGCTGCAAGAGCTCGGCTACGCCCCCACCTTCGACACCGACGAGCAGGGCGAAGCCGTGCGGCCTGAGCGCGACTACCTCTTTATAATCGAACGCGGGCCCGTGCCGGCGACCGGCGACGAGCACGACGAGGCCACTTTGCCGGGCCGCGTGCTGCTGGACCTTGCTCGCGAGGACTTGTCGAACCCGGAAACACTCGCTCAGGCGAAAAGCCTGATGCGACGCCTCATTGCCCATCTCGTCGGCGCCCGTGCGCTGGAATCGCGACGTATCTTCATGGAGTTGCAGGAACTGTGATCGAACTCGGTGTCAACATTGACCATATCGCCACCCTGCGCCAGGCGCGCCGGACCTATGAACCTGATCCGGTCTGGGGTGCGGTCGAAGCGCACCTGGGTGGCGCCGATGGCATCACCGTGCACCTGCGTGAAGACCGTCGCCACATTCAGGATGAAGATGTGCGTCGCCTGCGTGAGCTCACGCATATCAAGCTGAATCTCGAAATGGCCGCGACGGACGAGATGGTTGCGATTGCTTGCCGTCTGAAGCCGGAGATGGCGATGCTGGTGCCCGAGGGGCGCCAGGAAGTAACGACCGAGGGCGGGCTCGATATCGTGGCCAACGAGGCGCGCATCAAGGAGTGCATTGCGCGGCTTGCCGATGCAGGCATCCAGTCGAGCGTGTTCATCGACGCAGAATTGGCGCAAGTCGAAGCGGCCGCGCGGGTTGGCGCACGCGTGTGCGAGATCCACACGGGGCCTTACGCCGAAGCCTTTCACAAGAAGGGGCGCGATGCGCGCAGCCCCGCCGTGCTAGCAGAGATTGAGAAGATTCGTAGTGCCGGCGCTGCAATCATCAACAATGGCATGCGCTTCAATGCTGGGCACGCGCTCAACTACTTCAACGTTCAACCAGTCGCCGCGCTGCCAGGCATCCGAGAGCTGCACATCGGTCACGCCATCGTGAGCCGCGCGGTATTCGTCGGTTTGCGCGAAGCCGTCGGCGAGATGAAGCGGTTGATGCGCGAATCCGCCGCGTCGCCTCATCTTTACGGCTGAGAATCCCGCGCCATGATTGCCGGCATCGGCACTGATATCGTGTCGATCGCGCGTGTCCGTGCCTCGCTCGAGCGGCACGGCGAAGCGTTTGCCGAGCGCATCCTCGCGCCGCAAGAACTGATCGAGTTTCGCGCGGTGCGTGACGGGGCGCGGCTTCTGGCCAAGCGTTTTGCCGCCAAGGAGGCGTTTGCCAAGGCCTTCGGTACCGGTCTGCGTGCCCCCGCGACGCTGCATGCGATTGCCGTCGGGCACGACGAACTTGGCAAGCCGGTCTACGTCTTCGATGCGCCGCTTGCGGTTGCTATGGGTGAGCGTCATTGGTCGGCGCACCTATCGATCAGCGACGAGAAAGACAATGTCGTTGCCTTTGCGCTCATCGAACGTTTGGCCTGAAGCAGCCCGCACGCACGTTGAAGCTCACCAAATCCTAGGACGCTCCGAATGAACCCGCTGCAACTGCCCCTTGGCCCAGTGATGTGCGATGTCGCCGCTTACGCGCTTACAGAGGTCGAACGTGAGCGTCTGCGCCATCCGCTGGTCGGTGGCGTCATCCTGTTTGCGCGTAACTTCGAGTCGCCCGAGCAGCTGACGGCCTTGACGCAGGAGATTCACGCACTACGTTCCCCGGCGCTGATCATCGCAGTGGATCACGAGGGCGGCCGCGTTCAACGTTTCCGTAGTGGATTTACTCGCCTGCCTCCGATGGGCGCGTTGGGGGCTGCATGGACGCTTGATCATGTGCGCGGCCTGGAGCTGGCGCGCCATACGGGCTATGTGCTGGCGGCGGAGCTGCGCGCACACGGTGTTGATCTGAGTTTCACGCCTGTACTGGATCTCGACTACGGGCGTAGCGCAGTCATTGGTGACCGCGCTTTCTCGGCCGATCCCGCGGTGGCCGCTTCGCTCGCGCAAGCGCTTGTGGCGGGTCTCAGCGAGGCTGGTATGGGTGCGGTCGGCAAGCACTTCCCCGGTCACGGTTGGGCCGAAGCTGACTCACACGTTGCCATGCCGCGCGACGAACGGAACTTCGATCAGATATGGGAGCAGGACATCGCGCCCTATCGCCACCGTCTTGGCCGCCAGCTGGCGGGGGTGATGCCTGCGCACGTCGTGTATGAACAGGTCGACCCGCTACCGGCCGGCTTCTCGCGCTACTGGTTGCAGAACATCCTGCGAGAACGGCTTGGGTTCGATGGGGTCATCTTCTCCGACGACCTGACGATGGAGGGGGCCACACAGGCTGGCGACATCGTTGCGAGGGCGGACGCCGCACACGCTGCTGGCTGCGACATGGTGCTGGTTTGCAACCGCCCTGATCTGGCGGATGAGCTCCTCGCCAGATGGCAGCCACAGGTGTCGGCACGCAGTGCTGCGCGCATCGATGCTTTGCGACCGGCGACAACGATCGATCCGTTCACGCTTGCGATCGAGGCGCGCTATGTCGATGCGCAGCACGCCGTCAGCGAACTTAGCGCAAGTCTGACGTGAGCTTCGACGCGCGCGAATTCCTGCGGACGCTGTCGGAGGCGCCGGGGGTTTACCGGATGATCGGTGCCGATGAAGAAGTGCTCTACGTCGGCAAGGCAAAGAACCTAAAGCGCCGCGTATCGAGCTATTTCCAGAAGAACCACACCAGTCCCCGCATCGCCCTCATGGTGACGCGGATCGTACGCGTCGATACGACCGTCGTGCGTTCCGAGACTGAGGCGCTGATCCTCGAAAACAACCTGATCAAAACGCTCAAGCCGCGCTACAACATCCTGTTCCGCGACGACAAGAGCTATCCCTACATCATGCTCAGCGGCGATGCCTTTCCTCGCATCGCTTACTACCGCGGTGCTTTTGCTAAAGGCTCACGTTACTTCGGGCCTTTCCCCAGTTCTTGGGCGGCGCGCGAGAGCGTTGCGCTGATCCAGCGCATGTTCCGCCTGCGCACCTGTGAAGAGAGCGTGTTCGCAAATCGCTCCCGCCCCTGTCTGCTGCACCAGATCAAGCGCTGCACCGCGCCGTGTGTCGATCTGGTTTCGCCCGAGGATTACGCGCGTGATGTACGCATGGCCACGCTCTTCCTCGAAGGGCGTCACGGTGAAATCGTCGACCAGCTCGGCGTTCAGATGCAGCAGGCCGCCGAACGGTTTGCGTATGAAGAGGCAGCGTTTTTCCGCGATCAGATTCGTGCCTTGCAGACGGTGTTGCACAAACAGTTTGTCGACTCGGGGCGCGATGAGGATGTCGATATTGTTGTCGCTGTTGAAGTGGCCGGTGTGGTTTGCGTGAACCTCGCGATGGTGCGGGGCGGCCGCCACCTCGGCGATCGCCCGCAATTCCCACTTGCTGGCGAGGGCATGGGGGCGGCAGATGCGTTGCTGGCCTTCGTCGAACAGCACTATCAGGAGCACCCGGCGCCGACGCGGCTGGTGCTCGTCGGCGCGCCGCTGGACGACGCACGGCATTTGATTGATGAGACGCTGGATTTGCGCATGGCCGTCGTGACGCCACGCTTTGAGGCGGAGAAGGCGTGGGCCGAGATGGCCGAACAGAACGCGCGCCTTGCTGTCGAAGTGCGTTTGCGCGAATCCGGCCGCGTGACGGACCAACTAGAAGCGCTGCGCTCCGCGCTCGATTTGCAGGATCCACCGCAGCGCATCGAGTGCTTCGACATCAGTCATACGATGGGCGAGGCTACGGTTGCGTCCTGCGTGGTGTGGGAAGGCGGCGGCATGAAGAAATCGGAGTATCGGCGCTTCAACATTAGCGGCATCGAGCCGGGTGACGATTACGGCGCGATGCGCCAGGCGCTTACTCGACGGTACGGCAAGGTGGCGGCGGGCGAGGGCGTGCGGCCGGATCTGATACTGATCGATGGCGGCAAGGGGCAGGTTGGCGTGGCCCATGAGGTGCTGGTCGAGCTTGGCCTTGAGTCAATCGCAATGCTCGGCGTTGCGAAAGGCGAGGCGCGTAAGGCAGGGCTCGAGCAGCTCGTCTTCGCGGATGGGCGCGAACCGCTGGTGCTCGGCGGAGAGCATGCCGGGCTGCACTTGATCCAGACCGTGCGCGATGAAGCGCACCGTTTTGCCATTACGGGCATGCGCGCACGCCGCGCAAAGACGCGTATCGGATCGCGACTCGACGACATTCCGGGGATCGGACCGACGCGCCGCAAGAAGCTGATCGAGACCTTTGGCGGACTCGCTGGCGTGAAGAACGCAACCGTTGAGGACCTGTGCCGTGT
>CAMFLH010000270.1 GCA_945957295.1 uncultured Uliginosibacterium sp. | reverse complement strand
AGGAAAAGCCAGTTCTTCGGAACTGGCTTTTTTCTTTTCTGCTTACCTGCACGCGTATCTCTTCCGCCTTTGAGTAAGTAATCCGGGCGCTTCTTTGAGGGGCCGGCCGCACATGCAGCCAGCCCCTTATCGTTTGTTGCCTGCTTCAGCCCTTGAACGGGTGACGCAGAACGATCGTCTCTTCGCGATCCGGGCCGGTCGAAATCATGTCGACCGGTACGCCGCAAAGCTCTTCTATCCGGCGCAGATACGCGCGCGCATTGGCCGGCAACGCGTCATACGACTTCACACCCACCGTTGGCTCATTCCAGCCCGGCATGGTTTCGTAGATCGGCTCGCAGCGCGCGACGCGGTCCGCACCGATCGGCAGCAGATCAATGATCTTGCCATCCAGGCGGTAGCCGGCACACAGTTGCAGTTCCTCGATGCCGTCGAGCACATCGAGCTTGGTGATGCAAAGGCCCGAGACACCGTTGATCTGGATCGAGCGCTTCAGCAGCGCCGCATCAAACCAGCCGCAACGGCGCACACGCCCAGTCACGGTGCCACGTTCATGACCCACGGTCGACAGGTGATGGCCGACACACCCCTCATCCTCGATCGGGAGCTCGCTCGGGAAAGGCCCCGCGCCGACACGGGTGGTGTAAGCCTTGGTGATGCCCAGGATGTAATGCAGCATGTTCGGGCCGACACCCGCCCCCGGCGACGCGGCGCCAGCAACACAGTTGCTCGACGTAACGAACGGATAGGTGCCGTGATCGACATCAAGCAGCGTCCCTTGCGCGCCTTCGAACAGAAGGTTCTCGCCACGGCGATTTACGGCATGCAGCGCAGCCGACACATCGCCCACCAGCGGCAACACACGTGCGGCGTTGGCCATCGAAGCGTCATAGACCTGCTGGAAATCGACCGCTTCGCCCCCAAGATACTTGGTCAGCACGAAGTTGTGATAGTCGAGGTTCTCGCGCAGTTTCTCGGCAAAGAGATCCGGATAGAACAGATCCAGCACGCGCAGGGCGCGGCGAGCAACCTTGTCCTCATACGTCGGGCCAATGCCCTTGCCGGTCGTGCCGATCTTGGCTTCGCCACGGCGCGCTTCCCGCGCGAGATCGAGCTTCTGGTGGTAGGGCAGGATCAGCGGACAGCCTTCGCTGACCATCAGGCGGGAGCGAACTTCAATGCCGCCCGCTTCCAGTTTGTCGATTTCATACAGGAGGTGCTCGGCATTCACCACCACACCGTTGCCGATGTAGCAGCGCACGCCATCGCGCATGATGCCGGACGGAATCAGGTTCAGCGCGTACTTCTGGCCCTTGATCACCAGCGTGTGACCCGCATTGTGACCACCCTGGAAACGCACAACACCCTGTGCGTGGTCGGTCAGCCAGTCGACGACCTTGCCTTTGCCTTCGTCACCCCACTGGGTGCCGACGACGACGACGTTTCTTGCCATGCTCAATCTCCCTGAAGCGGAACGACCACCCAACGGTCGCCCTGCAGAACCAATTCCCGATCACATCCCGCCTCGCGCCAGGTGCCAGTGTGGCCCGGCAACGCGCGGGTCACGACCTCGCCGGCGGCGCGCAGCGCGACCATAGCCTGCGTCAACCGCGGATCATCAACGGCGGGCGCCAGCACGGCGCCGGGCAGCACCCCATCGTCGTCCGCGTTGATCAGGTCGCGCAAATCATTAACGCTGAACCCGGTGGCCGGCCGCGCGCGCCCAAACGCACGCCCCACTTCGTCGTAGCGACCACCAAAAGCGACCGCGGCAGGCGAGGTACCGCAAAATGCGGCGAACACGAGACCACTGTGATAGTCGTAGCCGCGCAGATCGGCGAGGTCAAACGACAACGGTAAATCCGGCAGCGCCGCCGCAATCGCGCGCAGATCGGCGAGCGCCGTCTGGACCGCGGGGATTGCAGGCAATACAGCAGCCGCGCGATCAAGCACGCTGGCATCGCCATACAGAACCGGCAACTGACGCAATGCACCGGCAGCCTCGACCGGCATGTTTGTCGTCATCGCCTCCAGCGTCGGCACATCCTTCGCCTGCAGCACGGCGAACAACTCCCGTTCCTGCTCAGCGCTAAGCCCCGCGAGTTCCGCCAGCGCCCGGAAAAGACCAATATGACCAAGGTCGATTCGAGAGGCCTTCACGCCCGCGACTTCAAGTGTACGCGCCAGCAGACGGATCACTTCAATATCAGCATCGATGCCCGAATGGCCGTAGATTTCCGCCCCAAGCTGCATCGGCTGGCGACTCGCCAACAGTGATCGCGGTGTCGTACGCACGACGCTCGCGGCGTAGCACAGGCGCGTCACGCCCTGGCGGTTCAACAGGTGCGCATCGATTCGAGTGACCTGCGGCGTAATGTCTGCACGCAGACCGAGGACACGGCCGGTAAATGGATCGGCCATGCGGAAGGTGTGCTCCCCCATCTCCTTTCCGGTACCCGAAAGCAGCGACTCGACGTATTCGATCAGCGGCGGCATCACCAGCTGGTAACCGTGCAGGCGGAATTCGTCGAGCAGGCGACGGCGCATCGCCTCAAGGCGGGCGGCCTCGAGCGGCAAAGCGTCTTCAATATGGTCGGGCAAAGCCCAGCGCGGCGACGACATGAGTATCAGTGCGAAAGGATCAGGAGAATCAGGCCGACCAGCATCGAAGTCAGCCCAATGAATCGGATTTGCCCGTCTGCAAGGCTGGCCACCTGCAGAAAGACCTTGCGCCATACACCGGGCGCCAGAAAGGGCAGCAGGCCTTCGAGCACCAGCATCAGCGCGAAGGCCATGAACAAGGTATCAAACATGGCTTACTTGCCGGCTGCGCCCTTGTTGCTGCCCGCGCCGCGGTAGTACTTGAAGAACTCGGAGCTCGGATCGACCACCAGCACATCACTCCGGCTCTTGAAGCTCTGACGGTAGGCCTCGAGACTGCGATAGAAACTATAGAACTCGGGGTTGCGGCTGAATGCTTCAGCGTAGATGGCGGCCGCCTTAGCATCGCCCTCGCCCTTGACCTTCTGCGCATCGCGGTAAGCCTCGGCGATGATCACTTCACGCTGGCGATCGGCGTCGGCCCGAATCTTCTCGGCCTCGGCCGAACCCTGCGAGCGCAGTTCGTTGGCAACACGCTTCCGCTCGGCTTCCATCCTGCTAAACACAGCAGCGCTGACTTCCGTCGGCAACTCGACGCGCTTGAGGCGAACGTCCACTACCTGCACACCGATCTTGCGCGCGTCCTGGTCTGCCTTGCTGCGCAT
Source organism: uncultured Uliginosibacterium sp. (assembly GCA_945957295.1). Taxonomy (GTDB): domain Bacteria; phylum Pseudomonadota; class Gammaproteobacteria; order Burkholderiales; family Rhodocyclaceae; genus Niveibacterium. The sequence continues at coordinate 2,131 of CAMFLH010000270.1, read as the reverse complement.
CTCGTTCATGATGCGTTCGCGCTCGCCCGACACGACTTCATGCACCGTGCGCTTACCGAACTCTTCGCGCAGGCCCGCATTCACGGTCTGCTCAAGTCGAGTGCGCGCACGTGCCTCGTCGCCCCCAACGGCAGTGTAGTAGGCCTTCGGATCGACGATGCGCCACTTCACGAACAGATCGACGAGTACGTTCTTCTTCTCGCTGGTAATGAAACGCTCGGGATCGCTGGTCTCGAACGTCAGGATGCGCTTATCGAAATAGCGCACGTTCTGCACCAGCGGCACCTTGAAGAACAGGCCGGGCTCGTTCGCAACGCGACGAATTTCGCCAAGCTGGAAGACGATCGCGTACTGACGCTGATCCACAGTGAATACGGCGAGCGACAACACCGCGATGACCGCGAGTGCAAGCCCCGCGAGCAAAGGCAAACGTTCGCGCATCAGCGCTCTCCCCTTTCGCGCGAACGCATGGCTTCGCGACTACGATAATCGGCCGGCACCGGCACATCCGCCTTCGGCGGCGCAACTGGGTCGGACCCCGCAGAGTTCGACGGGCGGCTCGGCGTTGCTGCAACGTCCGGCGTCGGAGCGGGCGCGCTGGCGCTCTGCCCGGTCGCCTGCATCAATTTGTCGAGCGGCAGATAGAGCAGATTGCCATTGCCTTTCGCATCCACCATCACCTTGGTGGTGTTGGCGAAGATCTGCTGCATGGTGTCGAGATACATACGCTGACGCGTTACTTCCGGCGCCTTGGCATATTCGGTGACGATGCTCTTGAAGCGCGACGCATCACCTTCTGCGTTGGCGATGACGCGCGCCTGGTAGCCGGCCGCCTCTTCGAACAGACGCGACGCCGTACCCTTGGCCTTGGGCACCACATCGTTGAAATAGGCCTGACCTTCGTTCTTCTGCCGCTCACGATCCTGCCCCGCCTTGACAGCATCGTCGAAGGCGGCCTGCACTTGCTCCGGCGGCTGCGCGTTCTGCATCGTGACCTTGGAGATCATGATGCCTGCCTGATAGCGATCGAGGATCTCCTGCATCAAGGTCGCGGCGTTGGTCGCAATCTGTTCACGGCCTTCGTACAACACGAAGTCCATCTTGCTCTTACCGACAATTTCGCGGATCGCCGACTCGGCCGCCTGAACCACATTGGCGTCCGGTTCGCGGTTATTAAACAGGTAGTCCTTCGGGTCCTTCAGCACGTACTGCACTGCGAACTGGATGTTCACGATGTTCTCGTCATCGGTGAGCATTAGCGACTCGTTGAGCACCTTGTTGCGCTCACTGCCGCGATAACCGATCTCAACCGTGCGAACACCCGTCAGATTTACCAGCTCGTGCGTCTCGATCGGGTACGGCAAGCGCCAGCGCAGACCAGGTTCGGTGCTCTGGATGAATTTGCCGAAACGCAGCACGATGCCGCGCTGGCTCGCGTCGACGATGTAGAAACCACTCGCCAGCCACAGCGCAGCCACGACGCCAGCGATCAAGCCGATGCCGCCACCGATCTGGCCCGGGCTCGGCGAGTTGCCGCCCGAATCGCCGCTGCCGCCGCCCTTGCGACCAAAGAACCCCGACAGGCGGCGATTTACGTCACGCCAAACTTCTTCGAGATCAGGCGGCCCTTGATTGCCGCCGCGATCGCCGCCACCCTGATTGTTGTTGCCCCAGCGCGGGTCGTTGAGAGACATGAGAATTCCGGTGATGACCATAGGGATGGTCCTTGGAGATCAGCCCGGCTCCGCGGGCACGTCCTCGCCAAGCAGCAGCTCGGCGAGCGCTTCGCGCAGGCCATCAAGGCCGGCGCCAGTCTGAGCGCTGACAAAAACGCGGGCGATGTTACCACAGGCATTCCGCTCGACCTTCGGTCCCGCAAGGGTCGCGTCGATCTTGTTCAGCACGAGAATCTGCGGCACGTCGCCAGCACCAATTTCCTGCAACACCTTATTAACCACCTCAATCTGCGCTTCGCGGTCATCGCTCGCACTATCCACTACATGCAGCAGAAGATCCGCGCTCGCAGTCTCTTCCAGCGTCGCATGAAACGCCGCCACCAGCGCATGCGGCAGATCGCGGATGAAGCCGACCGTGTCCGACAGCACGACCGTGCCGCGCCCGAGAAACACGC
>CAMFLH010000269.1 GCA_945957295.1 uncultured Uliginosibacterium sp. | reverse complement strand
GCCTACTTCGGTGTGGTGCCGCTCGTGGAAGTGATGCAGACCCTGGTGCACGAGATGTGCCACGCCTGGCAGGCCCACCACGGCAAGCCCGGGCGCAGTCGCTATCACAACGACGAATGGGCTGCGAAGATGGAACAGATCGGTCTGATGCCGTCCGATACAGGCCAGCCTGGCGGGCGGCGCACGGGCGACAAGATGTCGGACTACCCGATCACGGGTGGGCGCTTCTTGGCTGCGTGCGAAGCCCTGCTGACGCAAGACTTCCGGATCTCCTGGTACGACCGTTTCCCCTCCCCTGAGGCAGTCCGGGTCGGGCAGTCGTGCTACAGCGCCTCGATGACGCTCCCTGACGGGCTTGTGGCGCGTCCGCAGCCCACCAGTACGCCGTCGATCCAATCAATCAACGGCGGCGAGGATCTCGCGGTGCCAGGTGTCGGGCAACTCGTCGCGGCTGCCGCGACAGCAGCGAACAAGAGCAATCGGGTCAAGTACGTCTGCGACTGCCGATCGGATGTAGAGGGAAAATCCCGGCGCCCGAATGCTGTCTGGGGGCGACCTGGCTTGAATATCAGCTGCGGAGATTGCGGGCAGCCATTCGTGGCAAGCCCGCCGTAAGAGTTGAGCACTCAGACGAGTCCAGCCCCGTCCGGCGCCACCGTGAGCGTGAGCTGACGGCTCCACAGATCGAGGTCGTCGACGATGCTCGCTTGCTCGTTAATCAGAGTCCAATAACGTGCCTCCTGCGCCGGCAGCTGGGGAATCTGCGCACGAACGGCCGCGCGGACGCGCTCTGCCGCTTCGGTCATCCTTTGCTCCACCACATCAAGCAAGCGCTCCAGCCCCTCGATCTCAGCAAGCCCTGCACGAATGGCTTCACCCCCTGATGAGAGGTAGAGATATTGGTGCGCGGTCATTCCGGTCGCCACCTCGTACACTTCGCTCGGCATAAAGTCGCTGCTTTCGACCTTCAGCGCGTCAGGCCACTCACCGACAAAATCCTGTCGAACAACCACCACCACTTCCCGTTTCATGTGCTGCCACCTCTGCGTTTTGTGATGAGCCATTTTGCCGTGGCCAGCAAACGGAATTACCCCGGAATCACGGCCGTTCGGGGGGTGATCCCAAGGTAATTCCACTTGCTGGATGTGTTAAGCGATCGGCGCGGGCGACGCAGGATTGCCACTTACTTATTAATCGGCTACCGTGCAATGGTTACTGAGGCATCCTCCGAGGCATCATCATGGCAAACACCCCGAGCACGATCGATCACGCCACGCTGGCGCACGTCATCGAGGCTGGCGCGCTGCGCAGCGCCGAAGTCGTCGGGTTCCCTGGGGGCTGGGGGATCGTTGTCCGGTATGGCTCCAGTGAGTGCACCCTTGCTGCGCGGCGCGGCACTGTGCGTACATTTCGCCGATTCGAGACCGTGGTCAGCTACCTCAAAGAGCTGGGCGTCGTTCGCTACCAGGTGGATGCGGCGGGCTATGACCCAACCCCCCTTGTTGGCGCCCGTTCCCGACCGGACGCGGCGGCGCGCATGCGTGGCGCGTTCGATGCCGCCTCGCACGACCAATGGTTCCGCAATCAGGTTGCCGATGCCATCAGTGCCGCCAACGAGCCTGGCGCCGAGTGGGTCTCCAATGAGGATGCAGAGGCGAGCTGGGGTGCGAAACGCAGCACCCTTGCGAGCGTCGTTGGCGACGGAGCTGATCGTTGAGGATTGCCTGGCTCTCTCGCGCCATCGCTCAGCGCGACGCGCAGCTTGATTACATCGCAAACGATAGCCCGGCCGCAGCCGTCCGCGTAGGCGACCAGGTTGCCCTCCAAGTGAAGCAACTCGCAGCGAATCCCGAACTAGGGCGCGCCGGACGGGTCGACGGCACGCGCGAGCTCGTGATCGCGCGCACACCCTTGATCGCGGTTTACCGCGTCAATCACGCCGCGGATCGCATCGAGGTTCTCGCGCTACTACATGGCGCTCAGATGTGGCCACCGTCCGACTGACGCTTCGCCCAGCTCAATACATGAGGGAGTGACAGGGAAGCTGAAATGAACCACGATCTAGTTTGTTAGTCGCTGTTTTGCATGGAGTTTTTTGGCGCCTTCGAATTTCGTGTTCTGGCGCGCGACCAAAGGAGCCGCAATATTACTTCTCCAGTAGATACGACTTCTCCACTCTCCCGAGTTCAGCCGTTCCAACGATTGTGTGCCTCACCCAGACTACCTTGCCAGTTGATAGTCGCCTTAGGTGGCCTCGGCGCCAGTGCGCTCTCGGGGAGTTTCGATCGGCAAGCGAAGATCCGGCTATAGCAGTCTCGCCGCTCTGGGCGACCGGAATGCGGAGTACGTGATAGCTATAGAAGGGCTCGCGGCCGTTCTTTTTGCGCTTCGCCCCCAACTTTTCTGGCGGCACGACCAGTTCCGACTCGATGTTTTCGCAGTTAATCGTCAGGCAAAACTCAAATAACGGCGTGGCCGCGCTCTGCAAATCTTGGTTCAGCGATTGCTCGTCAAATCGTTCGTAGGGCTCTGGATGGCAAGGAAAGTGGTGAAATCCAGTTACTGCGAAGTTTCCGTCGGTAATATCAAGTTCACCAGGATCGAAGCCCCAAACCACTGGCGATGGCTCCCACTCGCCTTGCTCGTCGTCAAACCAAACTTGGGTGAAATAGATCGACCGCGCGGGAGCGCTTGGCATCTTGAAGGTCGTATCGGCATCCTGCGTCCACGCTAGGATAATTCGCTTCGACGACGGCAGTGAGCCCCTTTCTGGGGGCGTTTTGACTGGAAATTCGAGGGTTACAAGCGGATAAGGCAGCCTCAACATTGGCTCAAACTCTGGACGGTATGACTTCAAATCCAGAAGCAAACCGTCATCAGGAAGATTGAACTTCTCCGCAGACCGCATCAGCCGAATCGTCTCGGTCATTTCTCTGGCGGCCTTCGGAAAATGTCGTGCCGCGGCTTTCTGCAAGCGCAGGACGCTTTCGATGGCATCGCTTGAAAAGTGGTTTGAATGCGCGAAGGTTGAAGGCATCGAGTTACCTGGGGTAATGGGGTGGCGACAGAAAAGCCGTCTGGATGCGTTGCACTCTACGATGCCCTCTCGCCAGGGCCATTACCGATCCTCGCGGGTGTGCCACAGGCGCAGCACGTACAGGCCGGCCTCCTGGATCTCGTAACGCATCTCGTAGTGCCCGACGAGAATCCGGCGCACCTCGCGCGGCTCGAACTCTTCGAGCTGTTCGCCGAGGCGCGGATTGAGCTGCAGGGTCGAGACGGCCGTCGTCAGCGACTGGACCGTGCGGGCTGCGGCGAGCCGATTGACGGGCGCCAGGAACTCATAGAGCCGCGCCAGATCGGAGAGCGCCCTGCTCGTCCATTTGGCCTCCATCAGCGCGGCACCGGTAGCGGCTGATCCGTGCTCAAACTCTCGGCCCAAGCCAGGACCGCCTGGTGGTCGATCACCTCGCCGGCATCGACCTCGGCCAGCGCCTCGTGCGTGAGCCGACTGCGCTCTTCTTCCTGTGCGACCCACGCGGCCAAGGCCTGTTTCACGATCCAACCCCTCGGCCGCTCCAAGCGCGCAGCCAACAGGTCGACCTTCTCCGCGAGCGGTACGGGGACATGGGCGGTAACGACACGGGTGTTCATGACGAGCCCTTTAACAGGTTAATCAGATTCAATCACGGCAAATCAAATCATAACCCGCCTAAGCGTGAGTGCGCAGCGCGTAGCCACGCCGGCGTCGGATCCGATCGATTGCTTGAAGCCGCCGGTCGAGTGCTTCGGGCTTCAGGCACTCCAGGCGTTCGCCGCCGCGGCGGCCGTGCTGCCCTCCCCCCCAAACCCTGCGCAGGGTGAGTTCGCCGAACAGATCCAGCTGAACATGCACCAGGTAGTAGCGTCCCGAGCTCACCGACTCCCATCGCATCAGCATGGTCACTCCCCTTTGGGCTTGAGGTACTTGAAGACGGTCGCGCGATGCACACCGAGTTGCGCGGCGATCTGATCGGCCGTCATGCCTCCACCCGCCCACAGCTTGCGGATAGAGGTGATGGTCTGAGGCGCTAAGGGCTTGCGCCCGCCCTTGCGTCCGCGGGCGCGCGCCGAGACAAGGCCCGCTTTTGTGCGCTCCCGGATCAGTGCGCGCTCGAATTCCGCCAGCGCGCCGAACACATGGAACACCAGCGTCCCGGTAGCGCTGACGGTTTCAATCCGCTCGCATAGGCTCTCGAATCCAACCTCGCGCTTCTTGAGCTCGGTGACGATATGCACGAGGTCCGCAAGGTTGCGGCCGAGGCGATCGAGCCGCCACACAACCAGGGTGTCACCGGCGCGCAGGGCTTTGAGACACTGTTCGAGCTCCGGACGTGCGGCGTTCTTGCCGCTGGCGAATTCCTGGTAGATCGTCTCGCACCCAGCCGCCTGGAGCGCGTCGCGCTGCAGGTCCAGGTTTTGATCGTCAGTTGAGACGCGGCCGTAGCCAATGCGCATCGTTCACTCGCTCGCATCCAGCCGCCACGCATGTGCGCGCTGCAACCACTCATTGGCCAGGCCTCGCTCGTCGCTACCGTGTGAGCTCAGCCCGTCCTCGCGGGGGCATACGACGTAGTTCTGAAGTTCGCACAGATCCGCGATGAAGCCTTGCAGCAGTTCGACGGGTGTAAGGCGATACGTCTCGCACAAGTCGAGAAACTCCCGCGGCACCCGAAGTGAGACTGACTCTGAATCATCCACAATGACCCTGCAGTCCTTGCCGGGAATGATGCCGGCCTTGATGCTGTAGATAACGTCCTCTGCGCCTTCCAGGCGCCAGGCCCACAGACCATCTTCAGGCGTGTCGTCCGACGGCACGCGTCGCAGCCGATTGTCGGGATAGGCGTGGAAACGAAAATCCGCCCCCTCCTCCAGGATGTGCAACACGCCGACGTCGTCGAGCTTCCAATAGGATCTGCCGCTGAATTGTCGCTGGATCGTTCCGCCATCCACGGTGCCAAACGTAACCGAACTCGTTTCGGTATCGATGGCCTGAACGCGAACATCAAAGTGCACTTCGTCAGTCATTCCGTATTCCTCGCTGCTCCGGTTTCAACGGCAGCCACCCGAAGCGCTCGGAATAGCTCACCTGGCCGTCATCGAGCCGAGAAAGACCCTCGGCCACCAAGTACAGATCCTCGCCGCTTGTCGCGTTAAGCAGCCGGCACAACGCAACATCGCTCAGCGCCCGCACGCGGGCCTCTTCTTCGGGCGTCGCCTCGACGTCGCCCGTCGCGCTTCGGATTCTCAGCATGCCACCCTCCGTCGTTTTATCGACACAGCATCATGTTATGCCGACTTTAATAAACCGACAAGAAAACCGACTCAAAATGCAACAAAAAACCGCCCTTCCGGGTGTCATTTTCAAAAGGCGACTGCACGAAGTGTTAGGAGCCGATAGCACTATGCC
>CAMFLH010000268.1 GCA_945957295.1 uncultured Uliginosibacterium sp. | reverse complement strand
GCTCTACGAAGCGCACCTTGCTGACTGGCGGGCCCTGATCGAGGGGCCCGTACTTGGCCGCCTGCTTGGTGCGTCGGTCATGTTGATGCTGTTGTGGAGCCTCAAGGCCAACCTGGCGCCTGGCTTCCGGCTGCATTTGCTCGGTGTGACGGTCGCGGTGCTGACCTTCGGCCGCGCCCGCGCAATGTTTGCGATTGCGATCGGCAGCTTTGCGGCGGCCTTGGGTACCTCGACCGAACTTGCCGCGTGGCCGTTCAATTTCGTGCTGCTCGGGGTGTTGCCGGCGTGGTTGAGCCGTTGGGCTGATCGCGTGCTGCAGTCCCGGCTACCGAACCATCTGTTTGTTTTCATCTTCGCCAACGCGTGCGCGGTGTCTGCCGCCTGCATGGTGGCTGTAGGGGCGGGTGCAAGTCTGGTTCAGGCGCTGGGGGGCGCTGAGATCGGGCCGATCCTCGAAGACTATCTGCCGTACTTCCTGCTGCTGGGCTTCGCCGAGGCGTGGCTGAGCGGCATGGCGGCAACCCTGCTGGTGGTGTTCTGCCCCGGCTGGGTCGCGAGCTTCGATGATCGCCGCTATCTGTTGAACAAGTGATCTGCGCGGCAGTTCGCCGCGGTGTCTTTTGGGGGGAGTGATTTATGAGCCAGTACACTGCACCGATCCGCGATATGCAGTTTGTTCTCAACGAGCTTGCCGGCTTGGGGGAACTCTCCAGCATGCCGGGCTGCGAAGAGGCAACGCCGGATCTGGTCGACGCCATCATGGAGGAGGGCGGCAAGTTTGCCGCCGGGGTGCTTGCACCGCTCAACGTGGTGGGCGATCGCAATGGCGCCAAGTGGGATGCCGGTACCGTTGCCACCGCGCCGGGTTGGAAAGACGCCTACCAGCAGTTCGCTGAGGGCGGCTGGACCGCAATTGGCTGCCCGGTTGAATTCGGTGGCCAAGGCCTGCCCAAGCTCGCTTCGACGCCGGTATCCGAAATGTTCAAGTCGGCCAACCTCGCGTTCTCGCTTGGCCCGATGCTGACGCAAGGCGCTATTGAAGCGCTTGTGCTGCGGGGCTCGGATGAGCTGAAGGCGAAGTTCCTCGAAAAGATGGTCGCCGGCGTGTGGACCGGCACGATGAACCTCACCGAGCCGCAAGCGGGTTCCGACCTCGCGGCGGTGCGCTCCAAGGCCGTGCCGCAAGCCGATGGCAGCTACCTGATTTCCGGTCAAAAGATCTTCATCACCTACGGTGAGCACGACATGACCGAGAACATCATCCACCTGGTGCTCGCCCGCTTGCCGGACGCGCCAGAGGGGGTGAAAGGCATTTCGCTGTTTGTGGTGCCGAAGTTCATGGTGAACGACGACGGCTCACTTGGCGCCCGCAACGACGTGCATTGCGTGTCGATCGAACACAAGCTGGGCATCCACGGCAGTCCGACTTGCGTGATGTCCTACGGCGACAAAGGTGGTGCGGTCGGTTACCTCGTCGGCGAAGCGAACCGCGGCCTCGAGTACATGTTCATTATGATGAATGAGGCCCGTTTCTCTGTCGGCCTGGAAGGCCTCGCGATCAGCGAGCGCGCCTACCAGAAGGCGGTGCAGTACGCCCGTGAGCGGACCCAGGGCACCGAACTGGGCGTGAAGGGCGGCGGCAAGGTCGCGATCATCAAGCATCCGGACATCCGCCGCATGCTGATGACGATGAGATCTCACGTGGAAGCAATGCGCGCTATTGCCTACGTAACGGCGGCCGCGCTCGATACCGCGCACTGCTACGCCGACGCCGCCGAGCGCGCCAAGGCGCAGGCGTTCGCCGATTTCATGATCCCGATCGTCAAAGGTTGGTGCACTGAAACCGGCATCGAGATGGCATCACTCGGCGTACAGGTGCACGGCGGCATGGGCTACATCGAGGAAACCGGTGCCGCGCAGTATCTGCGTGACGCACGAATCTCCGCGATCTACGAAGGCACGACCGGCATTCAGGCCAACGATCTGATTGGCCGAAAGATGGCGCGCGAAGGCGGCCTCACCGTCAAGGCTGTGCTCGGCATGATGCACCGGCTGGACAGCCAGTTGGCAGAGGCCGAAGCCGGCGTCCAAGGCGAGCATGTTGCCGCGATCCGCAAGGCGCTGGCCGACAGCGTTGCCGCGGCCGAGCGGGCGGTTGAATATGTGCTCGCCACCTTCGGCAGCGACATCAAGGCAGCGCATGTGGCGGCGGTGCCGATGCTCAAGCTGATGGGCATCGTTTGCGGCGGTTGGCAGATGGCGCGGGCAGCGCTGATCGCGCAGCGCAAGCTGGCGGCGGGCGAGGGCGACACTGCCTTCTACGGCGCGAAGATCGTCACCGCACGATTCTTTGCCGACCACGTGATGCCCCAGTGCAACGGGCTGTCGCATACCGTCTGCTGCGGTGCAGTCGGAGCGCTGGCCCTCGACGAAGCGTTGTTCTGAACCGGAGCGACGTAGTCAGCAAGGGCGCCGGCGACCCCGGCGCCCTTTTTGTTTCAAGTGCCGGTTCAGAATCGTTCAGGAAAAGGGTACCCGTGCTTTTCGTGTTCATTTTGGCGTTTTCGCGGAAAGCCTGTCGGGGACACGATCTCCGGTCTGACTACTGAGCATCAGCGCGCGCGCCTCTTGACCTTCTCGTGAGTCCGAGCGGTAAATGACACCCTCGTCCGCAGGGAGGCCGCCATGCCCGAGATCCATCGCTGGCAGTATCAGTACTTGGGTACTTCAACCTTTCCCAAGGCCCTCTCGGTCGTTGAACTACAGGCGTTCTTCACGTTTGATGCTGCTGAATTGGCCGCCATCCGAACGCGCAAGAAGGATGTGTTGAGGGTCGCCGCGGCGATTCAGCTGGGCTTTCTCAAGATGACGGGATGTCCACTTGCGGCCCTGCGGGTGATTCCGGCGCGACTGCTCCGTCATGTTGCCGCGCAGCTCCGTGTTGACCCGATCAACATCGGTTCGCTACGCACCATCTACGAACGCGAGAAGACGCTCTACGATCATCAATGGTGGGCCATGGGGGTTTTGGGATTTTCAAAGCCAAGCCCTGCGCAACTTCGGGCCCTGCTCCCCTACCTGACCAATGAGGCACGGCATGTCACCTCGACCGACATTCTGGTCGAGCGCGGGAAACTCTGGCTCTACCAGCATCGGTTCATCGCAGTAGCCGACCGTGATCTTCGCGACTATGCACGGCGCGCGATGTCCGCGTCCGAGAACGGTCTGTTCCAGCTCATCAGAGAACAGCTGCCGGCTCAAGCGTATGCAAGGTGGGAAGCAGCAGTTCTGATGCCGAGGGCCGACTCCGGCATTACGACGCTGGAATGGTTGCAGCAGCCGACCCGACGCAAATCGGTCCATGCGCTTCGAGAGCGAACCGATCGGATTGACGTGCTCAAAGAGCTCGGCGTGCATGAGCTCAAGCTCGACGGCGTCACGGTCGAGAAGATCCGTGATTTTGCCGCCCAGCTGCAGAACATTAAACCCGCCAAGTTCAAGGAGTTGCGGAACCCTGCGCGAACCTTGCGCCTGGTCTGCTACCTGAAGATGGCGCTGATGCAAGCAACGGACACGGCAATCATGCTGGGCGGCCGCCAGATCGCGAAAATCGCGCGAAACGCCTATGAGAAGGCGCGTCTGCTCGAAGCACAGACTGCGATCAACTACCGCGAATCGCTCACCGAGATATTCAAACTCGCGGACGACGAATCCATAACGGATACCGAGTTTCGTCTGCAGGTACGTCGGATGAAGGCGGCCCACACGCAACCGCAATTCCCGACCCGCGCCGCAGCCGCCCGCTGGATCCTATCCGGGCCTAACCCGCAGGTGCGCGCGCTGCTGAGCGAACTGCAGAAGCTCGACATCGCAGGCGAGGAAGGAGATGAGTCCACGCAGCGGGTGGCGTATCTGCGCGGCTTGTATCGCACAAAAGTTTCCACCCTTCCCGAACAACCTCCCGTGAGTGCGCCGCGCGGATGGAAGGATCTGGTCGAGGGGGAGGATCGCGAGCGCGCGATGCGCGCGTTGGAAGCCGCCACGCTGCTTGGCCTGCGCAAGTCGCTTCGCAGCGGTGTGGTGTTCGTCGACTACAGCGAGAAGTTTCGCGGCCGCCATCGTCTGTTGATCGACGTCGAGCGGTGGAAAAAGGAACGGGGCAAGCGCTACGCGCAACTGAATCTTCCGTTCAATCCCGATGACCTTTTAAATTGCCTGGTCGCTGAGCTTGAACAGAAACTGCGCGCGGTCGACGATGGAATCAAACGCGGCTTGATCAACGTCGATGCACATGGCATCCACCTGCCGCGCTTGAAGGCGGCCACCACGCCACTGGATCTACGTGCCAAACGCGAGGCCTTGTTCAACAAGATTGGCGTCGTGCAGTTTCCAGATCTGATTCTGGACATCGACAGCCGCACGGGTTTCAGCAAGATCATCCTTGGCCGACCGGCCCGCCAGCCAGCGGAGTTGCTGCAAGTCTATGCGGGCATGTTGGCTCACGGTTGCGCGCTGGACGCCACCGGGGTCAGCCTGATGATTCCTCAACTCAAACCGAGCCAGATCACGGTCGGGATGCAGTGGTTTGAAGACCGCGAACGTGTGCGTGCCGCCAATGACGCCGTGGTCGGATTTCAGCGACGCTTGCCGATCACTTCGCACTGGGGCGACGGTTCGCTGGCCTCGGCTGACATGATGAGCCTGGATGTGTCGGGAAAGATCTGGCTTGCGCGTCTGGACCCGAAACGTCGTGTCCCGTCGCTGGGCACCTACACCCATGTCTCTGACTTCTGGAGCGTGACCTACGACCAACCCATCGTTCTGAACGAGCGCCAGGCCGGTGCGGCACTTGAAGGCGCCTTGCGCCAGACCGAAGTCGAACTGGATCGGCTGGCGGTCGATACCCACGGGTACACGGAATTTGCGATGGGCATCGCCAAATTGCTTGGATTTGCGCTGTGCCCGCAACTCTCCCGCCTGGCCGAGCGAACGCTCTACGTGCCCAGCTCATTGAAGGACGTTCCGGCCTCGCTCACACAGATCTGCACGCCGATCATTTCGCTGCGGCAGATTCGCGCCGAATGGGACCACCTTGTACGCCTTGTGGCATCCATCGAAACCGGCGAAACGACAGCGACGATCGCGTTGGCGCGATTCGGTTCGGCGGCCGCTGACAGCGGGCTCTATCGGGCCGGCGTGCATCTGGGCCGTTTGATCCGCAGCCTCTACCTTTGCGACTATTTCCTCAGCGAGGATCTGCGGCGCACGATCCATCGGATTCTTGTGCATGGCGAGGCGGTGCACGTGCTCCAGCGTGCAATCTACGCGGGCACCTTCTCCAAACCGCGCGGCCAGCACGAAGACGAACTCTATGCCGTGTCCGGAGCCCTGACCCTGCTGACCAAAACAGATATACAGAAGGGTCAGAGCAAATGATATTTGATGCTCTAA
>CAMFLH010000267.1 GCA_945957295.1 uncultured Uliginosibacterium sp. | reverse complement strand
CTCCTGCCGTGGCCGCTCCGGCTGCCGCCGCCCCCGCGATCACGGCGCCGGCCGGCAAGTCGCACGCCAGCCCGTCCGTGCGCCGTTTTGCGCGCGAACTGGGCGTCGATATCGCCAAGGTGCCGGGTACCGGGCCTAAGGGCCGCGTGCAGCACGAAGACGTGCAGAACTTCATCAAGGGTGTGTTCAGCCAGATCTCGACTGGGGCGCTGGTGCCGGCCGGCTCGGCAGGCACGGGTGGCGGCGTCACCGGCGGTGGCGAGCTCAACCTGCTGCCTTGGCCCAAGGTCGACTTCAGCAAGTTCGGCCCGGTCGACGCCAAGCCGCTGTCGCGCATCAAGAAGATCTCCGGCGCGAACCTGCACCGCAACTGGGTCCAGATCCCGCACGTCACCAACCATGACGACGCGGACATCACCGATCTCGAAGCCTTCCGCGTTCAGATGAACAAGGAATTCGAGAAGAGCGGCGTCAAGCTGACCATGCTCGCGTTCATGATCAAGGCGGCGGTTGCGGCGCTGAAGAAGTTCCCGACCTTCAACGCCTCGCTCGACGGCGACAACCTGGTGCTCAAGCAGTACTACCACATCGGCTTCGCTGCTGACACGCCGAACGGCCTGGTCGTGCCGGTGATCCGCGATGCGGACAAGAAGGGCGTCTCCGCCATCGCGCAGGAAATGGGCGAACTGGCCAAGCTCGCGCGCGACGGCAAGCTCAAGCCCGACCAGATGCAGGGCGGCTGCTTCACGATCAGCTCGCTGGGTGGCATTGGCGGCGTGTATTTCACGCCGATCATCAATGCGCCGGAAGTCGCGATCATGGGCGTCTGCAAGTCGCAGACCCGCCCGGTGTGGGACGGCAAGCAGTTCGTGCCGCGCCTGATGCTGCCGCTGTCGCTGTCGTGGGATCACCGCGTCATCGACGGTGCCGAGGCGGCCCGTTTCAATGCCTACTTCGCCGGCGTCCTGCAGGACTTCCGCCGCGTGCTGCTCTGAGCCGGAGACCGCAACGATGAGCCAGATTATCGAAGTGAAGGTGCCGGACATCGGCGACTTCAAGGACGTGCCGATCATCGAGATCGCGGTCAAGCCGGGCGACACCGTCAAGGCCGAAGATGCGCTGATCACGCTCGAATCCGACAAGGCGACGATGGATGTGCCGAGCCCGGCCGCCGGTGTCGTGAAGGACCTTATGGTCAAGGTCGGCGACCGCGTGGGCGAGGGCGCCGTGGTGCTGACGCTCGAAGCCGCGGGTGCCGCTGCGGCCGCCGAAGCACCGAAGCCAGCCGCCCCGGTGGCTGCACCTGCACCGGCCGCCGCGCCCGCGGCGCCGCTGCCGGCCGGTAGCTACAGCGGCGCGGTTGATATCGAGTGCGAAATGCTGGTGCTGGGCGCAGGCCCCGGCGGCTATTCGGCCGCCTTCCGCTCCGCCGACCTCGGCATGAAGACCGTGATGGTCGAGCGTTACGCAACGCTCGGCGGCGTGTGCCTGAACGTGGGCTGTATTCCGTCCAAGGCGCTGCTGCACGTCGCCAACGTCATCGAAGAGGCGTCGCACTTCGCCGACGTCGGCGTGGCTTTCGACAAGCCGACGGTGGATCTGAGCCGCCTGCGTGCGCACAAGGAAAAGGTCATCGGCAAGCTCACCGGCGGCCTCGCCGGCATGGCCAAGGCCCGCAAGGTCGAAGTCGTGCGTGGTTACGGCAGCTTCCTCGACGCGCATCACGTCGAAGTTTCGCTGACCACGGGCTCTGGTTCCGAGCAGAGCGGCGAGAAGAAGGTCATCCGCTTCCAGAAGGCGATCATCGCTGCGGGTTCGCAGGCGGTGAAGCTGCCTTTCCTGCCGGACGATCCGCGTATCGTCGACTCCACCGGCGCGCTGGAACTGCGTCAGGTGCCCAAGCGTATGCTGGTCATCGGCGGCGGCATCATTGGTCTGGAAATGGCGACGGTGTATTCCGCGCTGGGCGCGCGCATCGACGTGGTCGAAGCGCTGGAAGGCCTGATGACGGGTGCCGACCGCGACGCGGTCAAGGTCTGGGAGAAGCAGAACCTGCACCGCTTCGACAAGGTCATGCTGAAGACCCGCACGGTCGGCGTGACCTGCCGTCCGGATGGCATCCTGGTCAAGTTCGAGGGCGAGAACGCCCCGGCCGACGAGCAGAAGTACGACCTGATCCTCTCCGCCGTGGGACGCAGCCCGAACGGCAAGAAGATCGGCGCCGAAAAGGCTGGCGTGCATGTCACCGACCGCGGGTTTATCCCGGTTGATAAGCAGCAGCGCACCAACGTGCCGCACATCTTCGGCATCGGCGACATCGTCGGCCAGCCGATGCTGGCACACAAGGGCGTGCATGAAGCCCACGTTGCTGCCGAAGTGGCGGCGGGTCAGAAGTCCTTCTTCGACGCGACCATCATCCCGTCGGTCGCCTACACCGAGCCGGAAGTGGCTTGGGTCGGTGTGACCGAGATCGATGCCAAGGCCAGCGGCCGCAAGATCAACGTGGCGAAATTCCCGTGGGCGGCTTCCGGCCGCGCGATCGCGAACGGTTGTGACTACGGCTTCACCAAGCTGATCTTCGACGAGGAAACGCATCGCGTGGTCGGCGGCAGCATCGTTGGCCCTAACGCAGGTGACATGATCGGCGAGATCGCGCTGGCGATTGAGATGGGCTGTGACGCAGTGGATATTGGCAAGACGATCCACCCGCACCCGACCTTGGGTGAGTCGATCGGCATGACGGCTGAGGTGTTCGAGGGCACCTGTACCGACCTGCCGCCGATGAAGAAGAAGTAAGAACGTCTCGGGGGAGACTGGCTGCGCTGACCGAAACGGGCCCCCCTGGGGGGAGGCCCAGCGCAAATGCCCAAGGTGTTTGCATCGATCGCGCAGAGGGCTCCCGCCTCGTCTGGCGGTGAGTTCCATTGGAATGCGGCGGCTCTACGGAGCCGCCGCTTTTCCATTCAAGGCCTTGCGGCGCTTGACTTTCGCCATGCCATAAAAATATTGAATGGCGATTTCCTTGCTTTGGTACGAAAGGTGGATTAGGGTTAACCCTGACGGACGCCCGGAGACGCACAGAGCTCCCCGGTGAAATCCCTCCCTCCCCGCATCGGGACGCGCATGGCTCCTCCCCCTTGTCATGACGCCAGCCGTGCGCACCGGGCTGTTCCTGTCACCCAATGGCGAGCGAGAACAACCGCCGCTTCAAACAACGGACTGCGCGTACAGACACCCAGTGCTTCGGCGCAAGGGTGAATAACAAAAGCTCGGCGACCTCAGGTCGCCATTTTTTTGTCCACGCGTCCTGTATCAGGCGCGCCGGCGTCGCGGCGTATTCGCCAGACGCAGCGCCAACTGCAGGAATTCGTTCCAAAGTTCGCCGTCGCCCACGCCCTTGATGATGCGGTCGACGCGCGCGGCGTGCATCAGCGCCGCGCGTAGTGTACCGAGCGGTAGACGCGGCAGTGCGCGCTGGATCAAGGCCTGTTTCTCGCGGTCGAACACCCGCTCGCGCTTGAAAAGCGCGGCCAGTGGCTGGCCGCTGTCTTGCCCGGCGCGAAGCAGCGCGAGCGTCCGGATCTCGGTCGCCATCGCCCACAGCACCAGCGGCGGTGCAGCACCTTCGCCCTGCAAGCCTTCG
Organism: uncultured Uliginosibacterium sp.; assembly: GCA_945957295.1. Lineage (GTDB taxonomy): Bacteria > Pseudomonadota > Gammaproteobacteria > Burkholderiales > Rhodocyclaceae > Niveibacterium. The sequence continues at coordinate 1,841 of CAMFLH010000267.1, read as the reverse complement.
ATCATGCGCGTCAGGCGTGCCGGGTCACCTTCCAGCAGCGCGAGGCGCAGTTTTTCGGTGTCGTAGCGGGCAACGTTCAGCACCGAATCCTGAACCTGCTCAAGCGTCAGCTCGCCCGGTTCGAACAGCAGCGCAAGCTTTTGCAGTTCCTGATGTGCGGCCAGCAGATTGCCTTCGACGTGCTGCGCGATGAACTCCAGCGCTTCGCGCGGTGCGCGCTGTTTCTGGCGCGCGAGCCGGCCTGCAAGCCAGTCCGGCAATTGCGGCAGCGCCGGCGCATTGCATTCGACCTCGACGCCGGCTTCGAGCAGTGCGACGAACCAGGCGGCCTTGCGTGCGGCCCAGTCCAGCTGCGGCAGCGTGATCAGCGTGATGACGCCCTGCGGGTCGAGGTGTTTGACGTAGCGCTGCAGCGCGTCGCCACCTTCGCGGCCCGGCTTGCCGGTCGGGATGCGCAGGTCGATGAGTTTGCGATCGCCGAATAGCGACAGGTTGCCGGCGGCCATCTCCAGCGTGTTCCACTTGAAGCCTTGCGTGACGACCAAGACTTCGCGCTCGTCGATGCCGCGCGCACGTGCCGCCGCGCGGATCGCATCGCCCGCTTCGAGCACCAGTAAGGGCTCGTCGCCATGCACGATGTACAGCGGCGCGAGGCCGCGCTCGAGCTGGCTGGCGAGCTGTTCCGGGCGAACGGCCATGCTCGGCTTAGCGGGCGGGGGCCGACTGCGTGGCTGGCAGTTCGGGCAAGGGCCACTGTGCGGTGGCCATGCGGCGCAGCACGCGCTGGATCAGGTCGTTCTCCATTTCGCGGTAGTACTGCGCTTCTTCCTGTTCCTTCGCCAGCACCAGCGCGTCGTTGAAGGTCATTTCGCGCTTGGTGGTGACTTCGGTTGCAGGGATCACCTCGCGGCCGCCGCGATCGACGACCTTGAACACGATGCGGTCGCGCAGTTCGTACTCGCGCACGCGGCCGTCGGTGTTCAGGCTCAGGATGATCTTCTCCTTCACGTCCTGCAGGATCACGAGGCTGACTTCGGCTTCGGACGGCGTTTCGACGATCTTGGTGCCGCCGTTCGCAGCAATTTGCCGGCGCAGGTTGGCGCCCGATTCGCTGTAGGCCGAGACGCCCAGGTGGATCGACTTGAACGGCAGCGGCTGCGGGCCGCGCAGGTGAAAGCCGCAGGCGCCGAGCAGGGTCAGCCCGGCAAGCAGCAGGGCGGAGCGGATTCGTGTCACGGTTCAATCTCCGGCCGCAGGCGCGGCGGCTTGGGGTGAAGGCGGGCCATCACGAGGGTGTCGACGTATTCGCCGTTGCGCAGCCCGTGGCCTTTCATTACCGCTTCCTGCACGAAGCCACAGGATTCGTACAGTTTGATCGCGCGCGCGTTGTCGGCGAACACCTGCAGTTCGATCCGCAGCAGGCCGAGCCAGTTGTCGGCGGTGTCGAGCAGCGCGGTCATCAATGCACGGCCGATGCCCTTGCCCTGCCAGGCCTGATCCACCGTAATGCCGAGCTGGGCCGAATGTGCGCGGCGCAGCTCGGTCTCGCGATGCAGCCCGGCACAGCCGACGATCTGCCCGTCGACTTCGGCCACCAGCGGCGCCTCGTTCGGCTTGTTGCTCTTGAGCCGTTCCACCCACAGCTCTACGCCGGGGTAGGGCAACTGCAGCGTGTTGGCGAAGACTTCCGGTGGCGACATCAGCCGGGCAAACGCGGCAGCGTCGCCCGGCTCGCACCGGCGAATGCGGGGCTGGACGGCCACGTCAGCAGACGATGTTCACCAGACGGCCCGGCACGACGATGACCTTCTTCGCCGGCTTGCCTTCCATGAACTTCTGCG
>CAMFLH010000266.1 GCA_945957295.1 uncultured Uliginosibacterium sp. | reverse complement strand
AACTGAGTGCCATGGGCGCCGCGGCCGAGAGCAAGGCGATCTTCGTCGTGCGCGGGGATCGCATTCGGATCGAGAACCTTGAGTTCCGTGGCGCCAAGGTGCGTGATCGCAACGGCGCCGGCATCCGCCATGAAGCGGGCAAGCTCACCGTGGTCGGCTGCCGTTTCCTTGAGAACGAAAACGGCATCCTGACAGCGAACGACGAGCGCCTTTCGCTGGAGATTGAGCGCAGCGAATTCGGTTACAACGGCTCGGGCGAGGGCCAGAGTCACAATCTGTATGTGGGCGCGATCGCCAGCCTGCAGGTCACCGGCAGCTACTTCCACCACGCCAACGTTGGTCATCTATTGAAGTCGCGCGCACGCGACAACCGCATTCTTTACAACCGCCTGACGGACGAAATTGGCGGCCGCGCGAGTTATGAATTGGAATTCCCTTCCGGCGGCACGGCGCTGGTGGTGGGCAACCAGATCGAACAATCCAGCACCACCGAGAACAGCAAGATCATCAGCTTTGGGGCCGAAGGCCTGAAGTGGCCCAAGAATGCGCTCTACCTTGCGCACAACACGATCGTGAACGATCGCCCACAAGGTGCGCGGATGCTCGACGTGCGCGCCGGCGTAGCAGTTGTGGCCGTGAACAACGTGTTGGTGGGGCAGGGGGCGTCACTCGACCTGCCGGCCGGGGCGGGGCAGGGCAACGTGGTGGGAGACTGGCCGGATTTCGTGCGCCCGCAGCGCGACGACTACCACCTGCGCAAGGATTCAAAACTCTTCGGTGCTGCCGCGAGGGCCGGCGTGGCAGCTGGCGGCGTCGACCTTACTCCGAGCGCTGAGTATGTTCATCCGCTACAAACTCGCCCGGTCGCGCCGGCACGTTGGTCGCCTGGTGCATTTCAGACGCCCGGGACTTGAGCGGTACGCTGACGCGGTTCGCGGAGCTTAGTTCGATACCTTGCCTGCGCTTCCGCTGGCGGCAACGGCAGCCGCCCAGCGTTCCGCCTCTTTGAGCGCATCCCCGGTCGACCCTTTTGCGAGGTGCAGGTTGGAACGTTGGAACGCCTCGTTCACCGTATCCAGCCCGGGCGAGTGGGGCTCCACTGCGATACGGGGCTTACGAGCCTGCCGCGGCGCACGCGTTTTCGGTGCTTCTGCGACTTCTTCCGCCGGAACGGGTTGGTCCGATTCGGCTTGCGCGCTCGCGTGCTGCTGGCTCCATGCCAATTTGTTCTCGGATAGCCACGCCTGGTCCATGCGGGTGATCAGTTCTCCGTAGCGCTCGCGCAGCAAACGGGTTGCGGCGCTGTGTTCGAAGCGCGTTTCTTCCTCAAAGCGGGGCTTCTCCCCAAGCGCCTCAAGCCTTTCCCGTAGCGTCGGCTCCATCGCACCGTCATCGCTCTTGGCCATCAAGGCACGGGCCAGTGAGCGCCGCACCTCCTGCGGCGTTGCCGCTTGAACGGCTAAACGGATGCCGGCATGGGGTAAATAGGTCGGCACCGCTTCAAAGTCAGCGCGTCGGCGATAGCTGGGCCAGAAAAACTCAGACAGCAGGTGATCCTGTGTCGCGGCAAGCGATAGCGCCCTTGCAATCGACTCGGCGCCTGATTTCTTGGCCAGCATGCGATCAATACGGAACACGGCTTGGCGCAAGGGCGGGATCATCACCTGCGCGTGCTGGCGCAGGAACGGCAGCAGCACGCGCGCGATCACACGTTCCGGACCGGCGGTCTGCAGGTAATCAGCCACTAGCAGCAGTGTCGTACGGTGCCGGTTATGCCAGCCCAAGGAGGCGATCCGGCCGTGGTTCGCGAGCAGCGCACGTTGGATCTGGATCGCCAGCGTGCGGGCATCAAGCGCCTGCATCAACTCGAATCCGATTACCAGCGTTCGCTTGCTACGAGCGAGCGGGCGCGGCACTTGTACGACTGCAATGCCGTAGCCCAACGACGTGCGGACTTCGGCGACAGCCGCGGCCCCTGTGCGAGCGACGACCTTGTCGATGAGTTTGTGCAGGTCGGGCGATGCCTCGGCCGTGATGACGACGCCCTCGCGGGCCTCAACATGGGCGAGGAGGCGGTCGAAGCGCCACAGCGCAATCAGGCAGGCGGCACCGATCAAACCCAGGCGCTGCAGGTCGGGTTCGGTGAAAACGGTAGCCATCAACACCAGTGGGGTGATGACGCTGGATGTGACGATCAGCCATGCGTAGAGCGCGAAAACGTTCGCCGTTTGGGAGAGGGTGGAACCGAACTTCGACATTGTGTTGAAGGCTCCCGCCTGGACGATTTCCTGCCGTGCTTGGTCATGCCGCGAATCCGAGCGCTTTGCTGGCGGTCAATCTACGCGGTGTGCTGCGGCACGGCGCAAATGTAGAAACGTGTTAAATGTCACAAGTTTGACACAAATTTACGGTCTTGTTTCTTGGTGTGCGGGTGGTTACAGATTTGGAGGTTTTTGTGGTGGTGTCCGCTACCGCGCTTGCGACCATTGCCGCGTTAGCCGCAGTTGAGGGGGCGATGAAGACCTGCGCTTAGGGGGCTAGCGCGCTGCTTGCGTGCAGCGCGGGTGTTCTGGCTGGCGAAGCGAACTTGAGACGCGCAACTGCGCGGAAGTTGGAGTAAATCGGGCGGCTCGGGCGAGGCCGCCCCAGGTTACAGACGGCTGCGTAAACGGGGCGAGGGGATCAGGCGGCTCTCGGCTGGCGCCGCTCGAACCGCATTTCCCGTAGGGTTTCCACGCGGCCGTCTTCGTGCTGGGTCTCCAGCCGAACGTTGAAGCCCCATAGCCGCGCGACATGGCGCAGCACTTCGTCCATGCCGTCGCCAATCGGCCGGCGATGGTAGGCATGGTGGCGCAGCGTCAACGAACGATCCCCCCGCAGGTCGACGTTCCAAACCTGGATACTTGGCTCGCGGCTACCGATGTTGTACTGGTCCGACAACTTCTCGCGGATCGCGCGATAGCCGGCTTCGTCGTGGATCGCCGTGACATGCAGCTTCTGGTTGCGATCGTCGTCGAGTACGGCAAACAGCTTGAAGTCGCGAATCAGCTTCGGCGACAGGAACTGCGCGATGAAGCTCTCGTCCTTGAAGCTGCGCATCGCGAAGTCGAACACCTCATGCCAGTTGCCGCCGGCGATATCGGGGAACCAGCGGTAGTCTTCTTCGGTGGGGTGCTCGCAGATGCGCCGGATATCGCTCCACATCGCGAACCCCAGGGCATAAGGGTTGATGCCTGAATACCATTTGGAGTTGTACGGCGGTTGCATCACCACGTTGGTATGCGAGTGCAGGAACTCCATCATTAACGAGTCGCTCAGCAGGCCCTCGTCGTACAGCGTGTTGAGCAGTGTGTAGTGCCAGAACGTGGCCCAGCCCTCGTTCATCACCTGTGTTTGCCGCTGCGGGAAGAAGTACTGCGCGATCTTGCGCACGATGCGGACGACCTCACGCTGCCACGGTTCCAGCAGCGGCGCGTGCTTCTCGAAGAAGTACAGCACGTTCTCTTCCGGCTCGGGAGGAAAGCGTACCGCCTGCACTTCGCTCGGTTTCACGTCATGCGCTGGTAGCGTGCGCCACAGATCGTTCACCTGACTTTGCAGGTATTCCTCTCGCTCGTGCTGGCGCAGTTGTTCTTTCTCGAGCGAGAGTTTCGGCGGGCGCTTGTAGCGGTCGACGCCGATGTTCATCAGTGCGTGGCAGGAGTCGAGCAACAGTTCGACTTCTTCTTCGCCGTAGCGCTCTTCGCACTGGGTGATGTAGCTGCGTGCGAACACCAGGTAATCGATGATGGCGTCGGCGTTCGTCCAGGTGCGGAACAGGTAGTTGCCTTTGAAGAAGGAGTTGTGACCGTAGGCCGCGTGGGCGATCACCAGTGCCTGCATCGTCATGGTGTTCTCTTCCATGAGATAGGCGATGCAGGGGTTGGAGTTGATGACGATTTCGTAGGCCAGCCCCATCTGGCCGCGCCGGTAGCCCTTCTCGGTGGACAGGAAATGCTTGCCGAAGCTCCAGTGGTGGTAGTTCACCGGCATACCGACCGAGGCGTAGGCGTCCATCATCTGCTCGGAGGTGATGACCTCGATCTGGTTGGGATAGGTATCCAGGCCATGCATTTCGGCGACGCGGGCGATCTCGCGGTGGTAGGTTTCGATCAGCTCGAAAGTCCATTCCGCGGGCGCGGGTAGCGGCTTGTTGCGGCGTTTTTTCATACGCTGCTCTTCTTGAAGAGTTCGCGGAAAACCGGGTAGATGTTCGCGAGCGCTTCGATTCGCTGCATCGCGAAGTTCGGGTGACTGCCTTGCAGCTTTTCGTACTCTCGCCAAAGATTCTGTGGTTCGCCCGGTGTGATCTCGATGTAGGCGAAGTGCTGCACGAAGGGCAGGATGTTGTCCGCAAGCAATTCGCGGCAGCGCGGCGAGTCGTTCTCCCAGTTGTCGCCGTCGGAGGCCTGCGCGCCGTAGATGTTCCAAAGGTTGGTGGCGTAGCGTTCCTGAATGATGTCCTTCATCAGTTCCAACGCGCTGGACACCACCGTACCGCCGGATTCGCGCGAGTGGAAAAAGTCCTCTTCGTCGACTTCCTTCGCCACCGTGTGATGGCGGATGAACACCACTTCGATCTTCTCGTAGTTCCGCGTCAGGAACAGGTACAGCAGCATGAAGAAGCGCTTGGCCGTTGCCTTCTTCTCTTCATCCATCGAGCCCGAAACGTCCATCACGCAGAACATCACCGCGCGCGTGGAAGGCTTGGGCACGCGGATGCGATTGTTGTAGCGAAGGTCGACCTTGTCGATGAACGGGATGCCCTCGATCTTCGCGCGCAGCGTAGCGATTTCCTCCAGCAGTGCTTCCACCTCTGGGTCAGTGTCGGGAAGGGTCTTGCGTAGCGTGTCGAGCCTGTCGAGCGCTTCGCGCAACTGCGCGGAGTAGGGCGAGCCGAGTGCCAGCCTGCGGCCCAACGCGCCGCGTAGCGAGCGCACGATATTGATATTGGCCGGCGTGCCACTGGATGTGAAACCCGCGCGCTGCAGCTTGTATTCGGGAATCGCCGCGAGCTGCGTCTTCACCAGGTTCGGCAGCGCGAGGTCATCGAAGAACACGTCGAGGAATTCCTCGCGCGAGAGCTGGAAGACGAAGTCGTCTTCGCCTTCGCCTTCGTTGCTCGCCTTGCCCTTGCCGGAACCGCCGCTGCCGCCAATCGGGCGATCCACCTCGTCGCCGGCGGCGAACTGGTCGTTGCCCGAGAACACCGTTTCCCATTCGCCGCCACGCCCCAAACCGAATTGCGGCTCGGAAATGTCCTTGGTCGGAATCGACACGCTTTCGCCGTTATCGACGTCGCGGATCGAGCGGCCGTCGATCGCGTCGGCGACCGCTTTGCGAATTTGTTGCTTGAAGCGCCGAAAGAAGCGCTGGCGATTGACCGCGCTTTTGTTCTTACTGTCGAACCGCCTGTCGATGATGCGGACCATCGTGGGCATCCCCGCGCCAGCGCGAGGCTGGCGCAACCG
>CAMFLH010000265.1 GCA_945957295.1 uncultured Uliginosibacterium sp. | reverse complement strand
GGCGCCCGGCTCTGCACGCAGCCAGCCGGCAAACTGCCGCAGCGGCAGCGGCACGCCGATGACTTGTTCGGCGAGCACTACCTCATCCGCAGCCTCGAAGGCGCGCCCATCACCAAGCTGAACATGCGCACGCAGCGGATCGAGCTGCAGCTCGGCGACGGTCTGGCCGAGCGGGGTTTCCAGGCGGACCGTGTCGCGCACGCCCAGATGCGTCCAATTCAGACGCAGCACATCCGCACGATCGGCCTGCCGAACAAGCACACGGCCCGTTAGCGCGTAGTCGCCGGCACCGAGCGACGCCTGCTGCGGCGCCGTGGCGCAGGCACTGAGAAACACCGCCGCGGCCAAGCCGAACGCGGCGGCGATTCGGGCCGAAACACTCATGGTGTGAAACGCTTGATGACCTTCGCGAGTTCCTCATTCTGAGGATGGGTCGCGAGCGCGTCCTGCCAGGTTTTGCGGGCCTCATCCTGGCGCCCCATCATCCACAGCACTTCGCCGATGTGCGCAGCGATCTCCGGGTCCGGCCTCACCGCGTAGGCGCGTTTAAGATGGTCGTAAGCCGCTTCGAGCTTGCCGCTGCGGTACAGCACCCAGCCCATCGAATCCAGAATGAAGGCATCGTCCGGCGCGAGTTCAAGCGCCTTACTGATCAGCGTATTGGCCTCCGCAAGGCGGATGTTGCGATCAGCGAACGAATAGCCAAGCGCGTTGTAGGACTGCGCCTCGTCCGGCTTGAGCTTGATCAGGCGGCGCAGATCGCGCTCCATGTCGTCGTATTTGCCCAGGCGTTCGGCCAGCAGCGCACGGTCGTAAATCAGGTCGGTCTGGTCGGGCTGCTTGCGGATCGCGGCGTCCAGTAGCGCATAGGCTTCGCCGGCACGATCGAGTTCGCGCAGGATCTGCGCCTCGGCCAGCAGGAAGGTGTTGGCCTCTTTCGGCTCCGCCGCGCGCAAGCGCGCGAGTTCGCTGAGGGCACCCGCCAGATCACCCGCACGGGCTTGCAGCAGGGCTGCACGAATCCACGCGGCATTGCGCTGCGCACCACCGGTGACGGCGCGGTACGACAGAATGGCCTCAGGAACTCGCTTCTGCTCTTCCTGGATCTGGGCAATCTGCATCCGGACGGTATCCGGATCGGGCTTGCCCAGCACCAGCAGGCGCTTGAATTCGGCTTCCGCCGCAGTCGCGTCACCGGCCTGCAGCAGCAGCAAGGCGCGGGTGTAGCCGATCTCGCCGTTGTCGGGCGACAGCGTCACGAGCTTGTCGAACTCCGCACGCGCCGCGTCGTATTGCCGGTCGGCGGCCAGCAGGCGTGCATAGGCGTGCTGAATATCGACCGACGGGGCTGCCGCCTGGGGCTGCTTAGCGCGGAAGGCGGCCAGAAAGGCAATCGCGTCCTTGGTGCGCCCCTGCTGCTGCAGGAGTTGCGCCTTGAGCAGCGCCGCCGGCTCCCAATCGGGCTTGCGCGCCAGCGCCGCGTCGAGCGAGGCGAGCGCGGCATCGGCATCGCCCGCGTTGAAGGCGGCATGCGCACGCGCGAAATGGGCTTCCGGCAATTTCAGATACGGCTCGGTGAGCCGATCCACGCTGCTCCGGACCTCAGCCTTGTCCGGGTAGCGCTGCAAAGTGCTGTTGAGCGCCATCAGCAGCCCGGCAGGGCTTTCCGGGCTTTTCGCGAGAATGCGGGCGAGTTGCGGCTCCAGTTCGTCCAGCTGGCCCATCCCCCCCGCGAGCAATCCTGCAAGCATCTGCACCGCCTGCAGGTTCTCCGGCTCCAGCTTGTTCCACAGGCGGGCCGCCTCCAGAGCGTCGGGCACGCGCCGCGCATACAGCGCGATCTCGGCCGCGCGGTGCGCGATTCGGGCGTCCTGCGTCTTGCGCGCGAGATCCAGATACCCCTGCGAAGCCAGTTCCAGGTTGCCACGCGCACCCGCGATTTCCGCCAGCAGGAACTGGTACAACACCTGCGGCGTCAGCGCACTCGGCTGCTCGACCGCCGGGGCCGGTGCCGACTGGGCCGCGGCGGGCTCGTCGGCGCGTGCTGCAAACACGCCAGCACCGAGGCACAGGCCCAGCACAAGGCGCGAGACGGTAATCAGCAACGGGCGCGGCAACATGGCGGAAACTCCAATGCGGGGAGGCGTCATCTGGGACAGTCGGAAGTAACATGCGTTCGTCCGATGTTATCAGCTTGCCGTGATACGCCTCGATGCCCGAACTGCCTGAAGTTGAAACCACTTGTCGCGGCATCGCGCCGCACGTCGAAGGGCGCACCGTCACCGCTGTGGCAGTGCGTGAGGCGCGCATGCGCCGCCCGGTACCGGCCGGATTGGCCGCCGAGTTGCCGGGGCAGACGATCGAATCGGTCAGTCGCCGCGGTAAGTACCTACTGCTGCGCGCGCCAGCGGGTACCGTGCTGATCCACTTGGGCATGTCCGGCAGTCTGCGTGTGTTGCCGCCCGACGCGCCGCTGCGCAAGCACGACCATGTGGATATCGTGTTCGGCGCGCAAGCCTTGCGCTATCACGATCCGCGCCGCTTCGGCGTGATCGACTGGTGGGGCGGGCCGATCGAAACGCACCCGCTGATCGCACCGCTGGGCATCGAGCCGCTGTCCCCTGCATTCAACGGCCCCTGGCTGTACCGCGCAACACGCGGGCGGCGCAGCGCGATCAAACTGTTCCTGATGGATGCGCACACGCTGGTCGGCGTCGGCAACATCTACGCATCCGAGAGTCTGTTCCGCGCCGGCATCCGGCCCGCCACGGCGGCAGGGCGGCTCTCGGCTGCCCGCTGCGAACGCCTCGCCGAGGCGGTGAAGGAAACGCTGCGCCTGGCGATCCAGGCGGGCGGCTCTACGCTACGCGACTTTGTCGGCAGCGATGGCGAGCCGGGGTACTTCCAGCAGGAAGCCTTTGTTTACGGCCGCGCTGGGCTGCCCTGCCGGCAGTGCGGCACTCCGATCCGGCAACAGGTAATGGGTCAGCGCAGCACCTTCTGGTGCCCGACGTGCCAGCACTGAAATACCCAACGCCTGAGCGCCCGCAAGGCCGACGACCGTTCGTCGGCGCTCGCCCGCCCAGCCGGACGGAATTTCGTTATGCTTGAGGAATTCGCCAAAATCCCGGCGCTGATCATCGGCGCCGGCCACTGGCGGCTGATCTCCACCCCCGGGAGCGCGTATGAACCTGACTGACAGTTTCTCCGAGTTTTCAGAGTGGCGCGACAGCGTCGGCCAGTCCATTTCGCAGCTGAAAACCTGGCTCACCCGCAACGAGGTCGGCGATGCGCAAACCGACCTGCGCCTGCGCTACCTACTCGAGCGTCTGCGTGACGAAAAGCTGACCGTCGCGTTCGTTGCAGAGTTCTCGCGCGGCAAATCCGAACTGATCAACGCGGTGTTCTTCGCCGACTACGGCGACCGCATCCTGCCCTCCTCCGCCGGCCGCACCACGATGTGCCCGACCGAACTGCAGTGGGAAAACGGCCAGTCGCCGTCGATCCGCCTGCTGCCGATCGAAACCCGCGGCCGCGGCGCCAGCGTGCAGGAGTTCAAGCGCCACCCGGAAGAGTGGATCACAGTTCCGATCGACGTCGATTCGACCGAAAGCATGCAGCGTGCGATGGCACGCGTCGGCGAGACCAAGCGTGTCGCACCGGACGAAGCGGAACGCCTCGGCTTTGCGGTGGACCCGAGCGGCAAGAAAGGTACGCGCATCGAGGAAGACGGCAAGGTCGAAATCGCGGCCTGGCGCCATGCGCTGATCCAGTTCCCGCACCCCTTGCTCAAACAGGGCCTGGTGGTGGTCGACACTCCGGGCCTCAACGCGATTGGCTCCGAACCCGAGCTGACGCTGTCGCTGCTGCCGAATGCGCATGCCGTGCTGTTCATCCTGGCGGTCGACACCGGCGTCACGCAGAGCGATCTGGCTGTGTGGCAGGAACACATCGTGGCCGGGAAGGCGCAGCAGCGCGGCCGCGTCGTGGTGTTGAACAAGATCGACAGCCTGTGGGACGGCATCCGCTCCGAATCGCAGATCGACAGCGAGATCCGTGGTCAGGTCACCAGCGTCGCGCGTACGCTGTCGGTGCCGGAAAACCAGGTGTTCCCGGTCTCGGCGCAGAAGGCCCTGCTCGCCAAGGTGACGCGCGACCCGGATCTGCTCGACCGCAGCCGCGTCGAAACGCTTGAAAGTGCGCTCACCAGCGAACTGCTGCCGACGCGGCAGGAGATCGTGCGCGACAACGCGCGCGGCGAAACCGGCGAAATCATCCGCCGCACCCGCGAACTGCTGAACGCCCGCCTGCGCGGCGTGCAGGAACAGGTGCGCGAGCTCTCCGAACTGCGCGGCAAGAACCGCAGCGTCATCGAATACATGATGCGCAAGGTGCGCGCTGAGAAAACCGAGTTCGAGCAAGGCCTGCAGAAGTACCACGCCACGCGCAGCGTGTTCACCAGCCTGTCGAACAATCTGTACGCGCACCTCGGCCTCGACGCGCTGCGCCATGAAACCCGTCGCACCCGCGAAGCAATGCTCGACGCAAGCTTCTCGCGAGGCCTGCGCGAGGCGATGGAGAGCTTCTTCGATCAGCTGCGCGGCAACCTGCGCAAGTCGTCGGACGAAGTGAGCGAGATCCAGCGCATGCTGGACACGATGTACAAGAAGTTCGCGATCGAGCACGGCCTGAAACTGGCCGCGCCGTCGAGCTTCTCGACCCTGCGCTACGAGAAGGAAATCGAGCGTCTGCGCGCGGCCTTCAATCAGCAACTCAACACCGTCGGCGCGATGGTGCTGCATCGCAAGGGCACGGTGACGCAGCGCTTCTTCGACACGATCGCGCTGGAAGCCCGCCGCACCTTCGAGATGGCCAACCGCGACGTCGACCAGTGGCTACGCGCGGTGATGAGCCCGCTCGAAACGCAGGTTCGCGAATATCAGATCCAGCTCAAGCGCCGGCTCGAAAGCGTCAAGCGCATCCACGAAGCCACGGGCACGCTGGAAGAGCGCATCGCCGAGCTGGATCAGGCCGAACGCGGGTTGCTGCAGCAGATGGCCGAGTTGACCCGGCTGGAACGTGGCATCGCCGGCGCGATCGGCATCACCGGCGATCTGGCCGAAACCGAGGCCCCGGCCCGCGCCGCCTGATCACGGCGGCGGCCAGAAAAACAAACGGGCGGCCAAGGCCGCCCGTTTCATTTTCTACCCGCTGGCTTACTTCTGCGCCGTCAGCTTGAGGAACTTGTCCATCAGCTGATCCTTGCTCTCGACACGCTCCGGGTTCAGCGGAATGCAGTCAACCGGGCAGACCTGCTGGCACTGCGGTTCGTCATAGTGGCCGACGCACTCGGTGCACTTGTTCGGGTCGATCTCGTAAATCTCGGCACCTTGCGAAATCGCGTTGTTCGGGCACTCGGGCTCGCACACGTCGCAGTTGATGCATTCGTCGGTGATCATCAAAGCCATGGTCTTACCTCTTCCTCACCCTCGCAGGGCACTGATCTTCTCTCGCAACCGCGCCTGCACGGCCGGCTGCACGAACTGACTAACATCGCCGCCGAGCAGTGCGATCT
>CAMFLH010000264.1 GCA_945957295.1 uncultured Uliginosibacterium sp. | reverse complement strand
TGTTGGAGATCTTCTTGTCGTGCAGCAGGATCAGCGGGTCGTCGAGCACCGCGGTCTGCTTGTCCGGGTTGTTGATGAAGTAGGGCGAGAGGTAGCCACGGTCGAACTGCATGCCCTCGACCACGTCGAGCTCGTTCTCCAGGCTCTTGCCGTCCTCGACGGTGATCACGCCTTCCTTGCCGACCTTGTCCATCGCGTCGGCGATGATCTTGCCGATCGACTCATCGGCGTTGGCCGAGATGGTGCCGACCTGGGCGGTCTCCTTGCTCGTGGTGATCGGCTTGGAGAGCGTCTGCAGCTCGGCGACCACCGCGCTGACCGCCTTGTCGATGCCGCGCTTTAGATCCATCGGGTTCATGCCGGAGGTCACGTACTTCATGCCCTCCTTGACGATCGCCTGCGCCAGCACGGTGGCGGTGGTGGTGCCGTCGCCGGCGATGTCGCCGGTCTTCGAGGCCACTTCCTTCACCATCTGCGCGCCCATGTTCTCGAACTTGTCCTTCAGTTCGATTTCCTTCGCGACCGATACGCCGTCCTTGGTGATCACCGGCGCGCCGAAGCTGCGCGCCAGCACGACGTTACGACCTTTCGGGCCGAGGGTGACCTTCACCGCATCGGCCAGCGTGTTCACGCCCTTCAGAATGCGGGCACGGGCGTTCTCATGGAACTTGACGTCCTTGGCTGCCATGTCTGACTCCTGATTGTCTTGAACGGGGGATGGCTCAGGCCGCCTTCTTCAGGTCGGCTGCGCTCTCGATGACGGCGAACACCTCGTCCTCGCGGACCACCAGGTACTCCTGGCCGTCGAGCTTCACGGTCTGGCCGGCGTAGGTGCTGAACAGCACGCGGTCGCCCGCCTTCACGGCCGGGGCGCGCAGGTTGCCGTTGTCCAGTGTCTTGCCGGGGCCGACGGCGATCACTTCGCCCTGCACCGGTTTCTCGGATGCGGTATCGGGGATGACGATGCCGGATGCCGTCGTGCGCGAAGCTTCGATCCGCTTGACGATAATCCGGTCATTAAGGGGACGCAGTTGCATGTCCTTTCTCCTTTTACGATTCAGATCACCAGGAAGGGATACGGGGTGCGGCGCCGCCCACGAAGGCAGCGCCCAACCCGGCCGGGTGTGCCGGCAACAGCCGATGTAGGAGCGAAATTTCCGCTTTCAAGAGGGTTGCGTGAATTCGCGCGCAGCCCTTTCGCGCCAAGGCTTTCAGCGCAAGATCAGGCGTGCCGTGTGGCCCAGTCGATAGCGGGTGTGGCGGTTGCCATCACCCTGCCGGGGCAGCGGCGTGACCGGGCAGGGCGGCTCGCGGCGGCCGTCTTCGTCGAGCGTGTCGTCGCCGTCCGCGCTCGGCCAGATGCCGCCGGATACCGGGCGGAACTGCCAGCGCACATAACCCACGTCACCGGCACGCTGCATCAGCGCTTCGCGATCGGGCGCTGATTCCACCGGCAGGTCATCGTCGAGCGCAGCCCACAGCGCCGGGTCGGCAAACGCGCGGCGGCAGGCCAGCGCCTCGGCGCCGGGCGCGCCGACGGTGTTGCAGGCGCGATGCTCGTCGCGGTCGAGCGACCAGGCCCCCAGTTGCCACGCGGCATCGAGCACTTCGTGTTCAAGCTCGGCAAGCGCCCGCCAGCGTGGATTGAGTTGCAGCAGCGAAAGCGGTACCGCGCGCAGCGGGGCGTCGCGCTGCTGGGCATCGCGCCGGAAGGCGTGCCAGTGCAGGCCGAGCTGTACGGGGGTGTTGGCGTGGGGCAGTGCGGTGAGGCTCACCGCGAAGAGCGGCATGCGCAAAGGTTGCGCCTGCCCGAGGATGCTTTCGAGGATCGACACAAGACCTCCCTGAGTGCAGAAGTCAGGCCGATAACGCTAGCAAAAGCGGCCCGCGCCGTGAAGCGGTGCGGGCCGGGGCGGGATCAGTCGATGCGGACCTCGACGCGGCGCGGCTGCGCATGCGCCTTCTTCGGAATCCGAAGCCGCAGCACGCCGTGGCGCAGTTCGGCTTCGACGCGTTCGGCATCGAGTTCGCGCGACAGCGTGAAGGCGCGGCGGAAGCGTGGCGCTTCGACTTCGGCGTGGATCGAGGTGATGCCGTGCGGCGCCGGTAGCGCGATCGCGCCTTCCAGCGTCAGCAGATCGCCATCGACCTGGATGTTCAGATGCTCTTTCGGCACGCCGGGCAGGTCCGCGATCAGCAGGATGCCCTGCGGGTCTTCGATCACGTCGACAGCCGGGATCAGCACATCGTCTTCGCGCGCAGCGTTGGTGTTGGGGGTGGCCTGGGTCATGGCGGGGCTCCTCACAGGATTTCGATCTTGCGCGGTTGTTCGGCAACACGGCGCGGCACGCTGACATGCAGCAGCCCGTCGCGGTAACGGGCGCTCACGGCGCTGGCATCGATGTCGTCCGGCAGCGATACGACGCGGCGGAAGCGGCCGCTGAAACGCTCGCCGATATGTACGGTGGCCTTCTGATCCGCCGCGGGCAGATCGGATTTGCGCTCGCCCGACAGCGTCAGCACGCCGCGCTCGATCTGCACATCCAGCGTGGCCGGGTCGATGCCCGGCGCGAAGGCGTACAGCTCAACGGCGGTGGCGGTGCTGCCGATGTTGATCGGTGGGAAGCTGCCCTGCGCGGCACCGCGGATGCTCGACGAACGCTCGGTGGGTTGGAGTTCGCGCTGCAACCTGTCCAGCTGGGCAAGCACTTCGCGGGGGATGAAACTCCGGTAGATCATGGATGTCTCCTTATCGTCCTCACGGCGCGCCGGCATGGCGGCCCATGGACCAAAAATGGGGGTCGCGTCGCCACGATTCAAGCACTTGAAGTTCGCGCGGTGTGCCGCCACATCACACGCGATCAGGCGCGCACAGGGGCGCAGCCCGCACGGGAGAACGCACATGGCAGGGCAGCGAAAGCAGGGTTTGCAGCGTTGGGGCTGGTTGCTCGCCGGCGCGGTGCTGGCGTCCGCCGCAACGATGGTTGCGCCCGATCTACTGGCACGCGTGGCCGGCAATGCCGCCACCCCGCGGGCTGTCACACCCCGCGGCGAGTTGCAGCCGGACGAGAAGGCCACCATCGCGTTGTTCGAGCGCAGCCGCGATGCGGTGGTGTTCATCACCACGCGCGAGCGGGTGCGCGACCTGTGGACCCGCAACGTGCTGACCGTGCCGAAGGGCAGCGGCTCCGGCTTCCTGTGGGACGAATCCGGCTACGTGGTCACCAACTATCACGTGATCGAAGGCGCGAGCGAGGCGACGGTGCGGCTCGCCGACGGCACCGACTATCGCTCCACGCTGGTCGGCGCGAGCCCCGAGCACGACATCGCGGTGTTGCGCATCAAGCTAGGCGACAAGCGGCTCGCGCCGATTCCGCTCGGCAGCAGCGGCGATCTGCGCGTGGGGCAGAAGGTCTTCGCGATCGGCAACCCCTTTGGCCTGGACTGGACGCTCACCAGCGGCATCGTCTCGGCGTTGGATCGCTCGCTCGGTGAAGACGACGGTCGCGCGATCCACCACCTGATCCAGACCGACGCGGCGATCAACCCCGGTAACTCGGGCGGCCCGCTGCTCGATTCGGCCGGCCGGCTGATTGGCATCAACACGATGATCTACAGCCCCAGCGGGGCGAGCGCCGGCATTGGTTTCGCGGTGCCCGCCGACACTGTCAACCGCGTGGTGCCCGAGCTGATCCGCAATGGCCGCTACGAGCGCCCCAACCTCGGCCTTGAACTGGACGAGCGCATCAACGCACGGCTCGCCCGCATGTTCGACATGCGTGGCGTGTTCGTCGTGAAGGTCGAACGCGGCTCCGCCGCCGAGGCGGCCGGCCTGCGCGGCGTCGGCTTCACCGCCAACGGTGCGGTGGTCATCGGCGACGTGATCACCGCGGTGGACGGCAAGCCGATCGAATCGGTCGACAAGCTGCTCGCCCTGCTCGACGACCGTCGCGGCGCGGCACAGGTGCAGCTCACCGTCACGCGCCAGGGTAAATCGGTCGTGGTGCCGGTGCGCACGCCGCGCTGATCGGCGTAGCGCGCTCGCGACGAGCGTGTTGCTCAGGCATGTATCAACGCGCAAAGCGGCTTCGTGGCTCGGTGACACACAAATCCACACAGCCGACCTTCCTATTCGCGATGCAATTTCTTACGCTGAATGCGTGACGTGATCGGCTGGCGTGTATTGCTGGCATCGCGCGCACATCAGTGAGGGCAAACCCGCCGAAAGACGGGGACGCAAAGCCTCCGGCCTACGGCGCAGAAGCGCTACGGTAGCGGGGTTGCCAACGCCAGCCGGCAAACACCGGCGAAGTTGTGCAAGGTGCACATCGGCGTTGCCGCCAATTGGCCCTCCGTGACTTGAACGTGGAGTGGCCATGAAGAGAATTTCCCGACTCAACGCATCGCACCGCGGCTTGCTGCTGGCAGCATCCGCATCGCTGCTGCTCGCCGCATGTGGCGGTGCCGGCGACGGTGCAAACACCGCACCGGCCGCCGAGCCCGTGGTGCTGACCGAAACGACGATCGAAATGCCGGCCGAATCGGTGCCGGCCTCCGCCGCCGAGCAGCTCGCGCAGCCGGCGTTTCACGTCGCTCCGGTCTTGCTGGACGAACCGGACGATCGCGACGCACTGGATAACAGCGCGTCGGCGCTGATCCGCCCCCATGCGCAGTATGTGCCGATGGCGCAGGCCGCGATGAGCAGCCGCCACCTCACGGTGGAATCCTTGCTCACCGCCCGGCGGATGCAGGAACGCAGCGTGCAGCCGCTCAACGCCGACGGTTCGGTGACACCGATGGCGTCGAGCACTGCCGTGTCGACCTACACGCCGGCTCAGATCCGGGCGGCCTATGGTTTGCCGGCCTTGCCGGCGGCAGGCACGGCACTCACGGCCGCGCAGGCGGCGCAACTGGGGGCAGGCCAGACGATCTACATCGTCGACGCGTATCACGACCCGAACGTGGTCGCCGAGCTCAATGCGTTCAACCAGAAGTTCGGCCTGCCGACCTGTAGCAGCCGCACGCTGACGACCAGCACGGCGCTGCCTTTGCCGGCCCCTGCGGCCACCGATGGCTGCGCGCTGGTGCTGGCCTACAGCACCGCCAGCGGCACACTGACGAACGCCGCACCGGCTTTTGATTCCGGCTGGGCAACCGAGATCACGCTGGACGTTCAGTGGGCCCATGCCACCGCACCGCTGGCGCGCATCGTGCTGATCGAAGCGCCTGACCCGTCGCTCAACAGCCTTGTCGGCGCGGTGCGCCTTGCCAACACGATGGGCCCTGGCGTGGTGTCGATGAGCTTTGGCGCCACAGAGGGCAGCTGGACGAGTTCGGTCGACTCGGCCTTCACCGGCGCAGGCATGACCTACCTTGCCGCCACCGGCGATTCCGGTGCAGCGGTGTCGTGGCCGGCAGTGTCGACCAACGTGGTCGCCGTTGGCGGTACCTCGCTCACCTACACCGGCTCCGGCTCGCGTACCGAAATCGCGTGGTCCGGTACCGGCGGCGGTGTGAGTGCCTATGTGCCGACCCCGCTCTACCAGGCGAGCGCGGTGCCGGGCGTGGGCAGCCTTCCGCGCCGCGGTGTCGCCGACGTGGCCTTCAATGCCGACCCCGCTACCGGCCAGTTCGTCGCAGTGATCCCGCCGGGTAGCGCGACCGTCAATTGGATCAGCGCAGGCGGCACCAGCTTGTCGAC
>CAMFLH010000263.1 GCA_945957295.1 uncultured Uliginosibacterium sp. | reverse complement strand
TGTCCCATGCCGCAGCGACAACGCCAAGGCACATCAGAGCAGACCACAGAACACGGGAGAACCCCATGAAAGTCCACGCACACCGTACGGCCAAGACCACCGTCCACGCCTACCCGGCCGAGCTGATCGAGGCAATCACCCTCAAGGACGACCAGCAAGCCGCCACGCCGGCCCGCGGCCTCGCGGCCGCTCGCTTCGCGCGCTGCGACAGCCACGCCGCTGACCATGAGATCGCGACCACAGACGCACTGATCTGCCTCGACGCAACCGACCAGATGGGTTTCGTGATCACGGCCTTCGACGGCGAGCGCGAGATCCTGGTCGCCGAAGCCTGCTACGTGATCGCCGACGATGGCGAAAGCGCCGAATTCGCCTTGTCGGTCACCGAAGGCTGGCGCGGCCGTGGCTTCGGCAAACAACTGATGGCCGCCCTTTGCAGCGCCACCCGCCAGGCCGGCGTTAAGCGGCTCGTCGGCGAAGTGCCGGTCGGTAACGGCGCGATGCTCGCGCTGATGCTGCGCTGCGGGTTCTCGGTACGCCCGCAGGCCGACGACGACCGCTACCTGCGTGTCGAGCGCCGCCTCGTCACCACGCAACCGGGCGCTCAGCCCGGCACGCAGCGCCTTGCGCGCAGCCCCTCGCAAGTGTTCGACACGATCCAGCACGCCTGGCCGCAGTGGCTGCTGCCGACGCGCTTCGCGTTCTGAGCTGGCCGCCGCCAGCACGCCAGCCCAAGGAGCCGATCATGAGACTGCACGCCACCCTGCCGCACATCGAAGCCCCCCTCGCGCTGCATGGGCACGAAACGCTGGTGCATGCGATCGCAACGATCCGCAGCAATCTGTCGGCACTGGCGCCGCACTGGCCGCGCAACCTTGAAGAGGAAAGAAGCTACTTCCTCTCGCAGGCGATCAATCACGAAGACGTCGAACTGCGCATCCGCGCATGGGACGCGTGGCAGGCGCGTATCCACACGATGCCGCCCGCACTCTGACGCGGGGTTCGATGGACAAGGCCGGCCGGGCGTGATGCCCCGCCGGCTTTTTTGCGTTCGTCGCGCCGCCAATCTGTCTGTGAAAAGGTCACAGAAACGATGCGCACTGCGCCATCGTCGCCTGGGCGACAGAGTCTTAAAGTGGTTTCACGTTGATGACCCCCACCAACGACAAGAAGATCAGGAGACCGCCATGAACCCGAATCGCCTCGACGACCAGCTCAATTCGATCCTTGTTGCCGCCTTCATCGGCATCGCCGCCTTCACCGCAGCGGACGTGCTCGACGGCGCGAGCTTCGGCCGGCAGCTCAACAACCTGCCGCAAACCACCGCGCAAGCACACGCGCCGTCAAAGGCCATCGCTCACACCGGCCGCGGCGTCACGGTCGTCGCTGCGCGTTAAGCCGTTCTTGCAGGTTTGGTCGTCACCCCTTCGATACCGATTTCCGCCAGCACCTGCTGGGCATGTACATACCCCTGCTCGACGATCTGGTCGAACTTGCTCCACTGCAGCAAGCCAACCCGTTCGAGCGGGGGATTGAAGTAAAGGTCGGTGCGCCGCTGCGCTTCGCGCTGACGCGACATGCTGTACAGGATCGTGACGTTCATCAGGTAGGCCGATAGCGACGGCAGGCGGTAACGCCGGCGATTGCGCGGTACCAGACGATCGCGCAGCAGCGCCAAGGTGCCTGGCACCTCGTCGAACGCCATACGGCGAGGCTTCTTGAAGTTCAGATCAACGCCAATCACCTTGCCCACGCCGCGCATGCCCTGCATCACATCAACCGGAAAATTGTTGAAGGTGCCGCCATCGCACAGCAGATCACCATCGATGATCACCGGCGGCAGCGCGCCAGGAATCGAAATGCTCGCCCGCAAGGATTTCGCTAGGTCGCCACGGTGGATTGGCTGCTCGCGCGCCTGCGAATAGTTGGTCGCGACGCAGAAGTAGTTCTTCCACAAGTCCTCGATGTCGATCTCACGGCCGAAGAGTTCATCCATCGCCGCCTTGATGATGCCGCGAAGCCGCTGCCCCTTGATCAGCGACAGCATCGGTAGCCAGTTGAAATCGCTGGTCGGATTGGTGCGAAACGCCTTGCGGGCAACCTCGATCGCCCGCGGCAGGGGCTGGTCGCAGGCCACCAGCGTTGCCATCACCGCACCGATGCTGGTGCCGCCAACGTAGTCGATCTCCACGCCGCGCTCCTGCAGCGCGCGCATCACGCCAAGGTGCGCAAAGCCACGCGCGCCGCCGCCCGCAAGCACCAGCCCGATCGCCGTGCGGCACTCGATACGCGCCAGCCGCGCGACATCGCGATCCAACGCGGGGCGAATGTGGACATGGTCGCTCACCGCCCGCCGCGCCAGCCAGTGTTTCGTCCCCTCCGGGCAGGCACGCTCCGCCGGGTGAAGGAGCACTAGCACCTCGGCGGCTTCGGCATGTTCGGGGCGCATCGACAGACAATCCGCTTCGATCGCGTGGATCGCGGGCGCCTGCGTTGCATCCGCGAACAGCAGGATCTCGTCGCAGTGGCGGCTGCAACGCTGCGTCCAAGGCGACGGCGTAGCGTCACTCAACAGCAGCACAAAGTCGCTGGCCGCCTCGATTTCATCGAGCAACAAGGCAATGCGCCGGTTCAGCACTGCGTCGTCCGCACCGGCGTTCGCGGCGCCCGGCAGACCCAGCTCGCGATCAATCGTCGCGGCATCGATCAGACGCACCCTGCCGTAAAGGCCCATGGCATCGGCGAGGCGCGCACCGAGGCTGGCCAGATCCACGTCAGCGCTGATCGGAAAGAGGCCAATCGTCACCGGCAGGGCCAACGGATTGCGCTGATGCTCGGTCTGCAAGCGGCGGATGATCTGCCGCGTAAGCGCCATCGATACCTGCGGGCTGCGCGCCAGCAAGGTGTGGAACTGCGATTTGTCGAGCCGCACCAGCACCGAATCGCGGATCGCCACCACCGTCGCGGAACGCGGTGCATCGGTGTAGAGGCTCATCTCTCCGATGATCTGGCCGCGCCCCATTTCGCGCACCATGCGCGACGCCCCATCGTCACCCCGCACATAGGCACGTAGTCGCCCGCTCACTGACAGGTACATCGCATCGCCAGGATCGCCCTGCTCGATCAGCGTCTCGCCACCCGCCACTTCCACCCATTCCAGTTGCGACAGCAGCAGGTTCATCGCCGCCGGCTCAATATCGCCGAGGAAATCATGCAGATAGCGCACGAGCAGCGGATCGAGGTGCGGCGAGCGGGCGGATTTCTGACTCATGACGAGACCTCAGACCCACCACGAGGCGCGGCAGATCAGTTGAAAACGGATGGAACCAACCCCTGCGCCCGCCGACGCGCCTGTTTCAAACGCCCGCTGCGGCAACCGGCTCGGAACAATATCGGCAAAAGATCGACGGCGGTCAAACGCTTTGCGCGCCAGCTGCCGATACCGCCTGAACGCATGCAAATCGACGCCGCAAGCCGTTCCGCGGCCACCCGCCACGTGCTAGCGTCCGCCTTCTCAGCGCAAACCCGGTCGCCGACATCGGCCACCTTCCCCCCTCGTTTGCCCGCATCCGCATCCAACCACTCGAGGAGGCACACGCCATGAGCGAAACGATCCCCAACCTGCAAACCCTTGCGCTGTCGCTCGACAGCGGCGTCGCACGCATCACGCTCAATCGCCCGGACAAGCTCAACGCGCTCAACGATGAGATGTGGCGCGAACTGCGCGAAGCCTTCACCTGGGCCGATCGCACCACCGCTGTCCGCGTCGTGATCCTCAGCGGCAACGGCCGCGCGTTCTCGACCGGCATCGACCTGGCAATGCTCGCCGGCCTGCGCGAACGCATCCGCCATGCCGATCTGGCGCGCAGTCAGGAACTGCTGCGTGCGCTGATCCTCGATCTGCAGGATTGCGTCAGCAGCATCGAGCGCTGTCGCAAGCCGGTGATCGCCGCGATCCACGGCCCCTGCATCGGCGGTGCGGTAGACATCATCAGCGCCTGCGACATGCGCTACGCCAGCGCCAACGCGATCTTCTCGGTGCGCGAAATCGACATCGGCATGGCGGCCGACGTGGGCACGCTGCAGCGCCTGCCGCGCATCATCCCGGATGGCATCGCGCGCGAACTGGCCTACACCGGCCGCAACGTACTCGCCGACGAAGCGAAGGAATTCGGCCTCTTAAACCGCGTGTTCGACACCCCCGAGCAACTGCTCGAAGGTGTGGCCGAAGTCGCCGCCACCGTGGCAGCAAAGTCGCCCCTCGCAATCCGCGGCGTAAAGGAAATGCTCAACTACGGGCGCGACCACTCGGTCGAAGATGGCCTGCGCTACGTCGCAACGTGGAATGCCTCGGCCCTGCTCTCGGAAGACATGCAGGAGAGCGCAGCAGCGATGATGCAGAAGCGCGCGCCCAGCTACCGCGACTGACGCACTCCCGGCGCGCGACGCCCCGCGCGACTGGCAATTCACGCGGGGCGAACCAGAATGAAACGGGGAGTCGTGTTCATTCAAGGGGAGCCATCATGCGTCGATCACTCATTGCTGTCGCCGTCGGCAGCGCACTGCTCGGGTTTGCCGGAAACGCCGTCGCACAGGGCAAGACCAACAAGAGCAGCCAGGTCGTCAAACCACCGGTGGCGCAAGCCTGGATCGACGTTGCCACCTTCTCCGGCATGATGGGCGGCATGCCCGGCGGCAGCGTGATGGAGGGGCTGTCAGGGCTCTTCGGTGGCAAGAAGGACGGCGGCAACCGCTTCGGCATGACCCAGGCCGGCAGCAGCGGCCGCTGGCTCGATGTGACCCTCGCAACGCGGAAGAATCCGTCGCTGACCGAAGGGCTTCAGTCGGTACCGCAGGGCAGCAAGCTCGCACCCACGCTCGCACTCGTCGCCACCCCGCCTGAGAAGCCCAAGGCCGTGCCGGAAAGCGACGACGAGGTGAGCGAACCCGAGCCGATGGAACGCCCCAAGGGCAAGATCTACTTCTACTGGGGCTGCGGCGAAGCGGTGCGCAGTGGCCAGCCCAAGGTGCTGGACATGAGCAAGGCCTCGCCTACCGACTTCGGCAAGTTCTTCCAGGCGCGGCGTGCCACGCAACGCGGCGCCCACCAGGGCAGCGGCAAGCCGGTGTGGCCGAACCCACGCGATACCCGGAAGGTGCCCGAGGGCGCATCGCTGGTCGGCGAACATGGCTTCAGCGGCGAAGGCGTGCCCGAGGGCTTCCGTTTCCCGATCGGCGCACAGCAGGACTTCATGCCCGCGATCGATCTGAAACAACGCGACAGCGGCAACGCCACGCAACTCGAATGGGCAGCCCTGCCTACCGCCCGCGCCTACTTCCTCTCCGCGATGGGTGCGCGCGGCGAACAGGAAATGGTGTTCTGGTCATCCAGCGAAGTACCGGAAACCGGTTTCGGCCTGCTCGACTACCAGACCAACCCGGCCGTCGACCGCTGGCTCGGCGAGAAGGTGTTGCTGCCACCCAGCGCCCAGAAGTGCGCGATTCCGAAAGAGGTGTTCGGCGACAAGGGCGCCATGCTGCGGATGATCGCCTACGGCAACGAAGCCTCGGTCGCCTACCCGCCGCGCCCGAGCGACCCCAAGATTGCCTGGGAACCCGAGTGGTCCGCCCGTATTCGCGTCAAGTCGGTCGCGACCACGATGCTCGGCATGCCCGGCATGGGTGACGCGATGCGCGGCGAAGACTCTAGCCAGAAGCCTCAGCAGCAGACCCCGGGCGCGCTCGATCTGCTCAAGGGGATTC
>CAMFLH010000262.1 GCA_945957295.1 uncultured Uliginosibacterium sp. | reverse complement strand
TAGGCTCCGGTCTCGTGGGCTCGGAGATGTGTATAAGAGACAGATGCTGCACCGCG
Organism: uncultured Uliginosibacterium sp.; assembly: GCA_945957295.1. Classification (GTDB taxonomy): domain Bacteria; phylum Pseudomonadota; class Gammaproteobacteria; order Burkholderiales; family Rhodocyclaceae; genus Niveibacterium. The sequence continues at coordinate 5,718 of CAMFLH010000262.1, read as the reverse complement.
CGCTGGTTTTCGGCGGCGGGCTCGCCTGGGGCATCGTCGCTGCGGTATTCGTGTACGACCTGCTGGTCGCGCCGCGCGGCTGGTGCGGACACCTGTGCCCGGTCGGCGCCTTCTATGCCTTGTTGGGGCGCACTGCGCTGCTGCGCGTCAGCGCCCCGAAACGCCGCGCCTGCGACGACTGCATGGACTGCTATGCCGTGTGCCCCGAACCACAAGTCATCCGGCCTGCGCTCAAGGGCGAAGGCCAAACCCATCCACTCATCCTGGCGCCTGCCTGCACCAGCTGCGGCCGCTGCATCGACATCTGCAGCAAGGACGTTTTCGCGATGACGACCCGATTCAACAGGAGCGAATCATGACAATCAGAAAAGTAGCCTCTCTTTGCCTCGCGCTGGCCGCCACGCTCGCCTTCGCCCTGCCGATCCAGGCCGCCGACACGCCGGTTGCCGTAAAGAGCCTGCGCGGCACCGACGTGATCGGCCCGTCGCTGGAACCCGATGTACCCAAGGTGCCGAACGACCGCGGCGCGCTGCCGCGTGACTTCGTGCAGCAGCCACCGCTGATTCCACACGACATCCGCGGCTACCAGATCACGAAGAACTTCAACAAGTGCCTCGACTGCCACGCATGGAACCGTGCGCAGGAAACCGGTGCAACGAAGATCTCCGTCACCCACTTCCGCGATCGCGATGGCCACGAACTGGCCGGCGTTTCGACGCGGCGCTACTTCTGCGTACAGTGCCATGTGGCGCAGACCGATGCGAAACCGCTGGTCGCCAACACCTTCCAGAAATCGACTGGCCTGAAGTAAGCCCACCCACACCACAGGAGGACGCATGAGCGAACAACAACAAAGCGTGCCGCGTCGCGTCTGGATCCGCATGCGCGCGGCCGGGCTGGGCCTCGTCGCGATGATCTTCATCGCCGGTATCGTGTTCTGGGGCGGCTTCAACACCGCAATGGAGTGGACCAACCGCGAACAGTTCTGCATCTCATGCCACGAGATGCAGGAGAACGTGTATCAGGAGTACCGCAACACGATCCACTACCAGAACCGCACCGGCGTTCGGGCAACCTGCCCCGATTGTCATGTGCCGAAGGAATGGGTGCCGAAGATCATCCGCAAGATCCAGGCATCCAACGAAGTGCTGCACAAGATCCTCGGCTCGATCGACACGCCGGAGAAGTTCAACGCCAAGCGCCTGACGCTCGCGCAGCACGAATGGGCGCGGATGAAAAAGAACGACTCGCAGGAATGCCGCAACTGCCACAACTTCGCCTACATGGACTACGCCGAACAGGGCCGCCGCTCCTCACGCATGCACCAGGACGCATTCAGCAAGGGCATGACCTGTATCGACTGCCACAAGGGCATCGCGCATACGCTGCCGCCGGTGGAACAGGCGATCGGCGCGGACAAGAACGGCGCGGCGCCAGAGGTGTTCCACCCGCCGGTCGAGGCGTCGTCCGTCAGCGCAGCGCCGGCACAGGGAAGCGCGCCGGCAGCCGAAAGCGCGCCAACAAACTGAAGCAACAGTCAGCTGCGGCCGGACACGGGGGTGCTTTCGCACCCCCGTTTTGTTTTTTCAAACCGTCGCGCGGATCGAGTACGCCGCCGCCTGCCGCCACGCTTCGACGCCGGGAACACTTGGTCATCTCTGTAGCAGCGGGCATTAGTCGGTGCGACGCGCAATCAGGCACACTACGTCGCTTCGCACCACGACGTCATAGCACTCCGACATGGCAACAACCCAGCCCGAGCGTTCGTCCGCCCATCATCAAGCAGCACCGGAGGGGCGACTCACGCTCAAGCGTGTGCTGAGCATGCTCAAGGCCGACGGCCACATCGGCGCTGAAGAGCTGGAGCAGATACCGGCCGAGCGCAGCGGGCGGCATGGGCCGCAGCATCCGCTGGTGGTGGTGGCGGAGATGAACTGGAAGTCGCATCAGCCGCCGCACCGGCCGCTGGATCTAGAATCGCTGACCGAGTGGCTCGCGGGGGCGCTGGGCATGGCCTACATGCACATCGACCCGTTGAAGATCGACTTCTCGGCGATCACCAGCGTGATGTCGAACGCCTACGCGACGCGGCGGCGCGTACTGCCTGTTGCGGTAACCGCGCGCGAGGTGGTGATCGCTACCGCTGAACCCTTCCAGCGCGAGTGGGAAAAGGAGCTGCAGCCGATCCTGCGCAAGGAAATCCGCTGTGTGCTGGCGAACCCGCTCGACATCGAACGCTACCAGGTGGAGTTCTACAACCTCGCGCGCTCGGTGAAGAACGCAACCACCACCGGTGGTGCCGCAGGCATCGCGAACCTGGAGCAGCTGGTCGAGCTCGGCCGCACCAACCGCCAGTTCGATGCGAACGAGCAGCACATCGTGCACATCGTCGACTGGCTGTGGCAGTACGCCTTCGAGCAGCGCGCATCGGACATCCACATCGAACCGCGGCGGGAAGTGGGTACGGTGCGCTTCCGCATCGACGGCGTGCTGCATCAGGTTTACCAGCTGCCGATGTCGGTGCTCAGCGCGATGACGAGCCGCATCAAGCTGCTCGGCCGCATGGATGTGATCGAGAAACGCCGGCCGCAGGATGGCCGTGTGAAGACGCGCACGCCGCAGGGCAGCGAGATCGAGCTGCGGCTATCGACACTGCCCACCGCGTTTGGCGAGAAGCTCGTGATGCGGATCTTCGACCCGGAAGTGCTGGTGCGCAATTTCGCCGAACTGGGCTTCGGCGAAGAGGACAACGCGCGCTGGAATGCGATGGTGCGGCAGCCCAACGGCATCATCCTCGTCACCGGCCCGACCGGTTCGGGCAAGACCACGACGCTTTACTCGACGCTGAAACACCTCGCCACGCCGGAAGTGAACGTGTGCACGATCGAAGACCCGATCGAAATGGTCGAACCGGCGTTCAACCAGATGCAGGTGCAGCCGTCGATCGACCTGGGCTTTGCCGATGGCGTGCGGGCGCTGCTGCGGCAGGACCCGGACATCATCATGATCGGTGAGATCCGCGATCTGGAAACCGCCGAGATGGCGATCCAGGCCGCGCTGACCGGCCACCTAGTGCTTTCGACACTGCACACCAACGATGCGCCGGCCGCGATCACACGCATGCTCGATCTCGGCGTGCCGCCCTACCTGCTGAGCGCGACCCTGCTCGGCGTGATGGCGCAGCGGCTGGCACGCACACTGTGCCCGCACTGCAAACAACCGGCGCCGCCGCAGGAAGACGAAGCCGCGCTGTGGGACGCGCTGGTCGTACCCTTCCGCGCCAATCGGCCGGCGCAAATCCATCGCCCGGTCGGCTGCCTCGAATGCCGCATGACCGGCTACTCCGGCCGCATCGGGCTGTACGAGATCCTGCTGATGAATCCGACGCTGCGCGCACTGATCACGCGCGACGCCGACATCGCCGCACTGCGCACGCAGGCCTACCGCGACGGCATGAAACCGCTGCGAGTCTCGGGCGCGATGAAGGTGGCGAGCGGCATCACGACACTCGATGAAGTGCTCAAAGTCGTGCCACCCGCCACTGACGGCTAGCCACAACAAGGACACGGCGGGGTTGGTGCAAACGCCGCAATCACACCTGTAAAGCCATTGTGGCCAGCGCATCAAAGCTATGCACAGCTGCCCTGCGTGAGCCCATCCGGGCGCAGTCGTTCACGAAACGTGTCGCCGGCCCACAGCGATACAGGACGTGACAATGCCGGCTGCGCACCGCGCTAAACGATCTAGATTGAGGGCAAGGACGCGGCACGTACAGCCCGCGCCAACTCGCCACCTGACTGCCAGCCCTGAGACGGCCAGTGGCTCACCCGATGCTGGAGGCCCGCCATGTCACGACACGCCCCGTTTCCACGGCGCCTTGCCCGCCGCGCAGACCTACCCGAGTGGCTGCTGAAACCGGGCAAACTCGCCAGCGCTTTGACGATGCTGCTGATTGCCGCCTTCGGCCTCGGTCAAGTGGCAATACTCGGTGCGCTGTAGCCCGACGGCCGCTGCCCATCGCGGCGTCAATCGCGTGTGGGGTCGTCCTCTTCTGCCGGCAGCAACGTGGACGCATTATCGAAGTCGTAGGCTTGCAGGCGCTCCAGCAGCGTGTCGTAGCGAGGCCCGAGCAAGGGCCGTAGCAGATCGCCGTGGCGCCGACACAGCATCAGCGCCTGGGCATCGCTCTCGTGCAGCAGCTGCCGCAGCTCAGTGAGCACGGCCGAGCAATCCGCTGGGTCAGCCGCGGCAGCGGCGCCCGCGAAACCGTCGGTCGGTGCGCCGAACACAGCAGTGACCAAAGCCGCGAGGCGCCGTTCGAACTCGGGCACGGCCTGCCGCGTTGCATCGCCGATGCACTCGCCATCCTGTTTCAGTGCGAGTTCCACCGCGCGGGCACTCTCCGCGAGCGCCGAAGCGCCAAGCGTGGCCGCCAGCCCCTTCAGCGTATGCGCCACGCGCCGCGCCTCATCGTTCACACCACGCGTAAGCATGTCGGTCAGCAGATGGCCATCATCTCGATGGGCGGCAACGAATCGCTGCATCAGGTCAGCGTAACGCTCCGCTCGCCCACGCATGGCCGCCACGCCCTGCGCAACATCAACCCCCGGCACACGCCCCAGGCGCGCCAGTAACGCGGCCGTCTCCGCCGACGAATCGCTCACTGGGGCGGCGACGGGGGGCGGCGCAACCGAGCCCGCGGGCAGCCAGCGACGCAGTGTGCCGATCAGCGCCTCAGGATCGACCGGCTTGGCGATGAAGTCATTCATGCCGGCCTGCAGACAGGCGTTGCGGTCTTCGTCGAACGCATTGGCGGTCATCGCGATGATGGGCAACGACTGCCTGTCCGGCAGCGCACGGATGGCGGCAGTCGCCTCGATACCGTCCATCTCGGGCATCTGGACATCCATCAGCACCAGATCGAAACGCTGCGTGCGCACGCGTTCAAGCGCGATCCGGCCGTTCTCCGCCGTTTCGACCCGCACGCCGATCTCATTGAGCATGTCGAGCGCGACCTCGCGATTGAGCGCGCTGTCTTCAACCAGCAGCACGGTTCCTTGCAACGCGGCATCGGGCAATGCCATCGTGGCAGTCGCGTCATTGGCCGCTTCTGGCTGGCCTACGCGATGCAGGCGAACCGAAAACCAGAAGGTGCTGCCTCGGCCCGGCTCGCTATCCACACCGGATTCGCCCCCCATCAGTGCCGCCAGCCGCCGTGTAATCGCAAGGCCAAGCCCGGTACCACCGTGGCGCCGTGTGGTCGATGCGTCGGCCTGCTCAAAGGCGGTAAACAGACGCCGCTGCGTTGCGGGGTCGATGCCGATCCCGGTGTCGCTCACCTCGAAACGCACCCTCACATGCTCACCCTCGGCATCGAGCAGCCGGGCACGCAACACCACGCCACCGTGTTCGGTGAACTTGATTGCGTTGCCAGCGTAGTTGAGCAGCGCCTGGCGCAGCCGCATCGCATCGCCGCGCAGGGCTGCAGGCATTGAGTGCAACTCCGTCTCCAGCGTCAGGCCCTTGGCGGCGGCCGCTTCGGAGACCATCGTGCGCACCTGGTCGAGCAGCTCGCCCGTCGAAAAGTCCTGCTCCTCCAGCACCATACGGCCCGCCTCGATCTTGGAGAGGTCGAGGATGTCGTTGATGATGGCCAGCAAGTGCTTTGAATCGCCCCGGATTCCCTAGACAGTTTTCTGCTTGTTGAAATACCGCTGT
>CAMFLH010000261.1 GCA_945957295.1 uncultured Uliginosibacterium sp. | reverse complement strand
GATCGGGCTTGGGCGGCCGATCGAAGCGGTGTTCGACCGCCGCCTGCTCGCACACACTCGCGACCGACTGTGGCGCCAGATGGCGCGTACAAACGGGCGCGCGGTGGTCAGTTTTGTCACCGCGAGCGCAGCGGGCCGCCTGATCCGGGCGCGGGTGTCGCCTGTGCTGGGCGGCGATGCCGAGCGGCCAGCCTTGGACCGCCTCAATGGTTATCTGATCCTCACCGAAGACATCACGCGCGAATCGGAGCAGGCGGCGCGGCGCGACCGTCTGGTCGAGCTGCTGACGCAATCGCAGCGCGGTGGGCTTGCCAGCATTCGTGCCGCGGCCGAGAACCTGATCGAATTCGACGATCTGGATGCGGGCCAGCAGCGTCGTTTCCTCGAAGTGATCCGCAACGAGGCGGTGCGGCTGTCCGAACGCGTGAGCGACACGGCGCGCGAATTCTCCGATGTGCTGAGAGCGAACACTGCGCTGGAAGCGATGCATGGCATCGACCTGGTGGGGGCCGCACAGCGCCGCATCGAAGCGCGCACCGGCATGCTGACCAAGCTCGATGACCTCGATGCCGAGATCTGGCTGCGTGTGGACAGTTTTGCCATCGTGCAGGTGCTGACGGTGCTTGCGCAGCGAGTGTACGAATCGATCGAGCCGCGCGAAGTCCGCTTGGCCCTGCGCAGCGATGCCGGCATGGCGCAGCTGGAGCTTTCCTGGGGCGGCGCCGCGCTGTCGAGCGAATCGGCCGCCGGGTGGGAAATGGAGCCGATGCTGCTGGCCGGTGAGACGAGCCCGCGCTCGATCCGCGAAGTGCTGCACCGGCATGAGGGCGAACTCGCTTACGGACGCGACCGCGCCAGCGCCCGTTCATGGTTCCGCGTACTGCTGCCGCGCGCCGGTGCAGGTGACGAACTTGTCGGCGGGGCGGAGAGCGACGGCGCGCGCCCCGAGTTCTACGATTTCGACCTGTTCGCTTGGGGCGAACGGGGCAGGGCGCTGGAAGACCGCCCGCTCGCGGAATTGGCCTACACCGTGTTCGATACCGAGACGACCGGGCTCGACCCTTCGGGCGGTGACGAGATCATCCAGATCGGCGCGATCCGCATCGTCAATGGCCGCTTGCTGCGCGGCGAGCGCTTCGAGCAACTGGTCGATCCGCGCCGCGAGATCGATCCGGCGTCCGAGGCGATCCACGGTATCTCGCGCGAGCGTTTGCGCGGCGAGCCGGACATCCTGACCGTGCTGCCACGCTTTCACGCCTTTGCGCGTGACACGGTTCTGGTTGGCCACAATGCTGCCTTCGACATGCGCTTCCTGCAGATGAAGGAGGCTGTCACCGGCCTGCGTTTTGACCAGCCGGTGCTCGACACCTTGTTGCTGTCGGCGGTGCTGCATCCGAATCAGGAAACTCACAAGCTCGATGCCATCGCCGAGCGCTTCGGCGTACCCTTGCTGGACCGCCACGACGCAGCAGGCGACGCGCTGGTAACCGGGCAGCTATTCCTGCGCATGATTCCGCTGCTCGCCGAGCGCGGTATCGTGACCCTTGGCGAAGCGCGCGAAGCCTCGGAAAAAACCTTCTATGCCCGCATCCGATATTGAATCGCCAGTGCCGCCAGACGCCGCGGCCAACACGGCATTCTCGCTGCACACACCGCTGCGCACGCTGGTGCGGCGCACGCCGGTGACGGTCACGCCCGAGGCGAGCGTGCGCGAGGCGCTGGAACTGATGGACGCGGGTCGTATCGGCTCGGTGCTGATCGCTGCGGAGGACGGTATCCCGCAGGGCATCCTGACCTTTGGTGATGTGTTGGGGCGGGTAGTGCTGTCGGAAGAGGCGAACCTCTGGCGCCCGGTGACCGAGGTGATGACGCCCGGCGTGGTGAAGCTGGGGGCCGAGGCGACCGCCTACGAGGCCGTGCTGCTGATGGCGCGCCGCAACGTGCGCTACGTGACGGTGATGGATCGAAATGGCCGCCTGGCCGGCGTGGTGTCGCGCGGCGATCTCTACAGTGCGCAGCGCATCGCGTCGGAAGAGGTGGTCAACGCGGTGCTGTCAGCGCGCGATCTCACGCAGCTTGCCGCCGCGGCGGACGCCGTGCGTGCATTCTCTGCCCGCCTGGTGGTGCAGGGCATGGCGGCCGAGCAGACGATACAGTGGATCTCATCGCTGAACGATCTGATTGCTTTGCATGCAATCGACTTGGTGCGGGCGCAGCACACGCTGCCGGACGTGCCTTGGTGCTGGCTCGCCTTCGGGTCGGAAGGGCGTTTCGAACAGACGCTCGCCACTGATCAGGATAACGGCATCCTGTTCGAAGCCACCGGCGAAGCGGACGCCGCGGTGCTGCGTGCGCAGTTCCTTCCGTTTGCCCAGGCGGTGAATGCCGCGCTGGCTGATTGCGGATTCCCGCTCTGCAAGGGCGAGATCATGGCCGGCAACCCGAAGTGGTGCTTGTCGGCGGCAGAATGGCGCGCGCGCTTCCTGGGCTGGATCACGCATGCCGAGCCGGTGGCCTTGCTCAACGCGAGCATCTTCTTCGACTTCCGCCCGCTTTATGGCGATGCGGCGCTGGCCGAATCGCTGCGCGACTGGCTCCTCGATCACACGGTCGGCAGCGCCTTGTTTCTGCGGCTGATGGCCGCCAATGCGCTGCAGGGGCGGCCGCCTTTGGGCCTGATCCGCGATTTCGTGTTTGACAAGCACAGCGAATACCCCCGCACGCTCGATTTGAAGCTCCACGGCGTGCGCCCGTATGTCGACGCGGCCCGGCTGTTCGCGCTGGAGCAGGGGCTGCGCGCCACCAACACCGTCCAGCGCCTGCGCGATGCCTCGCAGCATGTGTCTTTCGGCGGCGAGGACATTGCCGCTGTGATCGATGGCTACCACTTCATCCAGTTGCTGCGTCTGAAGAACCAGAAGGGTGAGGCGGAGTTCGGCTCGCCCAATCGTATCGATCCGGTACGCGGCATCAACCACCTTGAGCGCCAGGTACTCAAGCACGCCTTCCGCCAAGCCAACCGTTTGCAAGATCGCCTGCGCGCCGATTACCGGTTGTGATCGCCGCCGCCCTATACTCGCCAGCTTACCGCGGCACCTGAGCGCTCGTCGTCATGGACCCCTACAGCCAGCGCCTTACCAAGCTCTACCTGATGTACCTGCTGGGCCTGCTCGGGTTCCTCGGGTTCCTCGCTGGGGCGGAACGCGCCGGTCTGCCGCCGCGCTGGATCGGCTACACCTTCCTGCTCGCGACAATCGTGTTGTATGCGGCGATCGGTGTGGCGAGCCGCACTTCGGATGTCGTCGAATACTACGTCGCGGGTCGTCGCATCCCGGCGGTGTTCAACGGCATGGCGACCGCCGCTGACTGGATGAGCGCGGCCAGCTTCATCGGCATGGCGGGCACCCTTTATTTCTCGGGCTTCGACGGCCTCGCTTTCGTGATGGGCTGGACTGGCGGCTACGTACTGGTGGCCTTGCTGCTTGCCCCGTTCCTGCGCCGCTTTGGCGCCTTCACGATTCCCGACTTTCTTGGCGCGCGTTACGAAGGCAACCTGCCGCGCTTCATCGGCGTTGCCGCGGTGGTGTTGGCGAGCTTCGTCTACGTCGTTGCGCAGATTTACGGTGTCGGCCTCATTACCAGCCGCTTCGCCGGCATTCGGTTCGAAATCGGCGTCTTCGTCGGGCTTGCGGGCGTGCTGGTGTGCTCGTTCATGGGGGGGATGCGCGCGGTGACCTGGACCCAAGTCACACAATACGCGGTGCTGATCATCGCCTACCTTGCGCCGGTGTTCATCCTGTCCTGGACCGTGACCGGCATCCCCGCGCCGCAGATCATGTACGGCAAGGTGCTGCACGATCTCACCAAGGTCGAGCAGCGGTTGGCGAAGGATCCGCACGAAATCGAGGTGCGCGAACTGCGCGTGGCGCGCGCGGCGGCGCTGGAGGCGCAAACATCGGCGTTGCCCGGTTCACTGGTGCAGGCGCGGGAATCGGCCGAGGCCAGGCTGGATGCCTTGCGCTCGCAGCCCAATGCGGCCGCGCGTGAGATCGCAGTAGTGCAGCGTCAGCTACGTGAGATGCCCGCCAATACCCTCGATGCGCATACTCAGTGGTCGCGTGCGCGCAGCGATGAACTGGCGCGCGCTCGCCCACCCTTGCCGCACGCGCAACCCCATGCTGGAACCTCGGGGCAGGAGACGACGGATGCGCGCAACAACTTTCTCGCGCTGGTGTTCGTGCTGATGGTGGGCACTGCCGGCATGCCGCACATCCTCGCGCGCTACTACACCACGCCCGGCGTGGCATCCGCGCGGCGCTCGGTGTTCTGGTCGCTGTTTTTCATCCTGCTGCTCTACCTCACCGCACCGGCCTACGCCGTGTTCGCCAAGTGGGAGATCTACACCCGCATCGTCGGTTCGCCAATTGCGGAGCTGCCGGCCTGGGTGGCGTCCTGGGGCAAGGTCGGCCTCGTCAAGATCGAAGACCTCAACCACGATGGCGTGTTGCAGCTCGCGGAGCTCACGTTGAACCCGGACGTGATCCTGCTCGCGTTGCCCGAAATCGCTGGGCTGCCTTACGTTATTTCGGGGCTCGTCGCGGCAGGCGGGCTTGCTGCCGCGCTATCCACGGCAGATGGGTTGCTGCTGACCATATCGAGCGCGCTGTCGCACGATGTGTACTTCCGCATGATCAACCCGCGCGCCTCTACGCCGCGCCGGCTCGTCATCTCGAAGACGACGCTGTTGCTGGTGGCCTTCCTCGCCGCGTGGCTCGCCTCGCAGCGGCCGGACAGCATCGTATTCACCGTCGGCTTCGCGTTCTCGATCGCCGCCGCCGGCTTCTTCCCCGCGCTGGTGCTCGGCATCTTCTGGGAGCGCGCCAACAAGTGGGGCGCCATCGCCGGCATGGCCGCCGGCTTGGCGACGACCTTGTCCTACGCGGTACTCACGCACCCGTTCTTCGGCGGCTCGATGGCCAACGCGTGGTGGGGCATCCACCCGATCGCCAGCGGCATTTTTGGCGTCGTGGCGGGCTTCATCACGATCGTGCTGGTCAGTCTCGTCACACCCAAACCCAGTGCTGCCGCGCGTTCCCTCGTCCTGTCGCTGCGCACGCCGCGCCAGAAGGCGGGGGTGGCCAACACGTCGGATTTGGAGAATCGCTCCGCTTTCTGATATATTCACCGGCTCACCACGGAGAGGTGGATGAGTGGTTTAAGTCGCACGCCTGGAAAGCGTGTTTAGGTGAATAACCTAACGCGGGTTCGAATCCCGCCCTCTCCGCCATAGATTCAACGGAAACCCGCACAGCTTAAGGCTTTGCGGGTTTTTCGTTTTTATCTACCCCCCGAGGTACCCCCCGGAAATGTGACGCGGTGTTTGGACGGAAGATGCATCAGATCTACTGTCACTCCGCGGCTGTTTGGCTGTGCGCCATTCTTGTGGCGTAGTGATCGTATTCGCGTAGTTGCTCGCCGCCATCGGAAGCCGAAAGGTTCGATTTCTCTCGGCTCGTTCGCTTACGTCATCTTTCGTCGTTAGTCCTTGTTAGTGACGACGAATGGTCTGCGCTGATCGAAGTCGAGTTCGCCATGAGTCGGCAACGCATCGCCTCATGAAACGTCTGGTGGAAAAACTCGGTCAGGGGTCGTCGCTCAAAGCGCTCGTGCTCTTTGATGATCTCGTTATGATCAGCGCTACCGAGATGGAGGTAATAGTGGAGATAGCCGTATAGCCGCGGTGTGGTCTCGACCTGTAGCCCCAAATTGTTGGCACCGCTTGAAATCTGACCGGGCGTTCCGGTTGAAATTTGATCAGGAC
>CAMFLH010000260.1 GCA_945957295.1 uncultured Uliginosibacterium sp. | reverse complement strand
TTCTTCAAGCAGTACCACTCGATCAAGCCCTACGTCGTCAACAACGACCCGGCGCCCGAGCGTGAGCGCCTGCAATCGCCGGAAGATCGCGAAGAGCTCAACGGCTTGTACGAATGCATTCTGTGCGCAAGCTGTTCGACCTCGTGCCCGTCTTTCTGGTGGAACCCCGATAAGTTCGTCGGCCCGGCCGGCTTGCTGGCGGCCTATCGCTTCATCGCTGATACGCGTGACCAGGCGACCAGCGAGCGCCTCGACAACCTCGAAGACCCGTATCGCCTGTTCCGCTGCCACACCATCATGAACTGCGTGGACGTGTGCCCGAAGGGCCTCAACCCGACGCGCGCGATCGGCAAGATCAAGGACATGATGGTCCGCCGGGCCGTCTGAGCACACATGAGCGCACTCAAGGAACGCGTGAAGTGGCGTAGCCGCCGAGGCCTGCTGGAACTCGACATCTTCTTCACGCGTTACTACGCGAAGCATCTCGATGCCCTGAGCGACGCCGAGCTCGAAACGCTGCTCGACATGCTCACCACGGACGACATTGAGCTGTGGAAGTGGGTAGGCGGCCGGGAAGAATGCCCGGTCGAAGAATGGAAAAGCTTGATCGCCGCCATCCGTCAGGCATGACGGGCGCGGTATCCGATGGATTACTGCAATCACTGGCACAGAAGGGACGAATCATGACGACTCAACGCACCGCTACGCTGACCATCGATGGCAATAGCGTCGAATTCCCGGTGATGTCTGGCGTACACGGGCCGGACGTCATCGACATTCGCAAGCTCTACGGCTCGACCGGTAACTTCACCTTTGACCCGGGCTTCCTGTCCACGGCCAGCTGCCAGTCGAAGATCACGTACATCGACGGCGACAAGGGCGAGCTGATGTATCGCGGCTACCCGATCGAGCAGCTCGCCGAGAAGTGCGACTTCCTCGAAACCGCTTACCTGCTGCGCGAGGGCGAACTGCCCACCGTGAAGCAGAAGGAAGCCTTCGTGAAATCGATCCAACGCCACACGATGGTTCACGAGCAGCTGACCCGCTTCTACCAGGGCTTCCGTCGTGATGCGCACCCGATGGCGGTGTGCGTGGGCGTGGTCGGTGCGCTGTCGGCCTTCTACCACGATGCGGCTGACTTCTCGGATCAGGAACACCGCACGGTGTCCTTCCACCGCATCCTGGCGAAGATGCCGACCATCGTCGCGATGGCGTACAAGTACTCGGTCGGCGAGCCGTTCATGTACCCGCGCAACGATCTCGACTACACCGAGAACTTCATGCACATGATGTTCGGTACCCCGTGCGAGAAGTACGTGCCGAACCCGGTGCTGGCGAAGGCGCTCGACCGCATCCTGATCCTGCACGCCGACCACGAACAGAACGCATCGACCTCCACCGTGCGTCTGGCTGGTTCTTCGGGTGCCAATCCGTTTGCGTGCATCTCGGCCGGTATCGCCTGCCTGTGGGGCCCCGCCCACGGTGGTGCGAACGAAGCCTGCCTCAACATGCTGGAAGAGATCGGCGATGTGTCGCGCGTGGGCGAGTACATCAAGCGCGCGAAGGACAAGAACGATTCCTTCAAGCTGATGGGCTTTGGCCACCGTGTGTACAAGAACTACGACCCGCGCGCCAAGCTGATGCGCGAGACCTGCCACGAAGTGCTGCACGAACTCGGTCTGCACGACAGCAAGCTGTTCAAGCTCGCAATGGAACTCGAGCGCATCGCGCTGGAAGATCCGTACTTCGTCGAGAAGAAGCTTTACCCGAACGTCGACTTCTACTCCGGCATCGTGCAGAGCGCGCTGGGGATTCCGACTTCGATGTTCACCTGCATTTTCGCCCTTGCGCGCACCGTTGGCTGGATGAGCCAGTGGGAGGAAATGCTTACCGACGCCGACTACAAGATCGGCCGTCCGCGTCAGCTCTACGTGGGCGCCGCAAAACGCGACGTTACCCCGATCGGCTTGCGCTGACACAGCAGATGGCAAGTCGCAACAGTGTTTGACCGCGGGGCGGGCTGACGATCTGGGGGGAGAGTCTCCCCGTCCCGTTTTTTCCGGTGTGAGTGGCTTCCACCGGAACGCTGTGCGGCGTGCTTCATTCACCCGCAGAAAGACAGGTGGCTCCAATGATGAGACAGTTTATGGGCAACTCCTATCTGTTCGGGAGCAATGCGCCGTTCATCGAGGAACTCTACGAGTCCTACCTCGATAACCCGGCCAGCGTTCCGAATCAGTGGCGAGATTACTTCGACGCCCTGCAGAACATGCCTGGTGCCGTGACGCGCGACGTCGCCCACGCACCGGTCATCGCATCCTTCGCGCAGATGGCGAAGCAGAACAAGCTCGCGACTTCCGCGGTCGGTATTGCCGACAAGCGTCAGATCGGCGTGCTTCAAATGATCAACGCTTACCGCTTCCTTGGTAACCGTTGGGCACAGATCGATCCGCTCAAGCGTCAGGAGCGTCCGCAGATCGCCGAACTGGAGCCGTCCTTCTACGGTTTCACCGAGGCAGACCTGAGCCAGCAGTTCAACACCGGCTCCTTCCACTTCCCGAATGGCCAGCAGGCTACGCTGCGCGAAATTCTTGAATCCGCGCGCGAAACCTACTGCGGCACGGTGGCTACGGAGTACATGTACCTCTCCGACATCGGCCAGAAGCGCTGGATCCAGAGCAAGCTGGAGCCGAACCGCAGCCGGCCGAATTTCAGCGTTGAACAGCGCAAGCGCATCCTTGAGCGGATGACTGCGGCTGAAACGCTGGAGAAGTACCTCCACACCCGCTATGTTGGCCAGAAGCGCTTCTCGCTGGAAGGCGGCGAGTCGGCCATCGTTGCGATGGACACGATCATCAATCATGCCGGTACCGCCGGCGTGCAGGAAATCGTGATCGGCATGGCCCACCGCGGTCGCCTCAATGTGTTGGTCAACACGCTGGGCAAGCAGCCGGCAATGCTGTTCTCGGAGTTCGAGGGCAAGCATGCCGCCGACCTGTCGGCGGGCGACGTGAAGTACCACATGGGTTTCTCGTCGGATGTCAGCACCCCCGGAGGCCCGGTCCACCTGACGCTGGCCTTCAACCCCTCGCACCTCGAGATCGTGAACCCGGTTGTCGAAGGCTCGGTGTATGCCCGTCAGCAGCGTCGTTCCGAAGCAGAGAAACTCTGCGCGCTGCCGGTGCTGATCCACGGTGATGCCGCGGTGGCGGGGCAGGGCGTGAACCAGGAGATGCTGAACTTCTCGCAGACGCGGGGTTTCGGCACCGGTGGCACGATCCACATCGTGATCAACAACCAGATCGGTTTCACGACCTCCGATCCGCGCGACCTGCGTTCGTCGATCTACTGTACCGACGTGTTCAAGATGGTCGAAGCGCCGATCTTCCACGTCAATGGCGACGATCCGGAAGCTGTTGCGCTGGTGTGTCAGATCGCCGTGGAGTTCCGCCAGACGTTCAAGAAAGACGTCGTCATCGACATCATCTGCTATCGCAAGCTCGGCCACAACGAGCAGGACGAGCCGATGGTGACGCAGCCGCTGATGTACAAGAAGGTGAATGCCCACCCGGGTTCGCGCAAGCTGTACGCAGATCGCCTGGTTGGGCTCGGTGTGTGCCGCGCCGACGAACCGGATCAGATGATCACCGAGTACCGCGCCGCACTCGATCGCGGCGAGCTGCTCTACAACCCGGTGCTGTCGGGCTACACACGCAAGTTCGCGCAGGACTGGTCGCCGTTCCTGAAGAAGGAATACACCGACGAGTGCGATACCTCGGTGCCGCAGGCCGAGCTGCGTCGCCTTGCGCAACGCCTGACCGACGTGCCGTCGGGCATCACGCTGCATTCGCGGGTTGCGAAGATCATTGAAGATCGTCGCGCGATGGGCGAGGGCAAGCTGCCGCTTGACTGGGGTATGGGTGAGAACCTCGCTTACGCATCGCTGGTAGCCGAAGGCTTTGGCGTGCGTCTGTCCGGTCAGGACGCAGGGCGTGGCACCTTCTTCCATCGCCACGCAGTGCTGCACGACCAGAACCGCGAGGTGTGGGATGCAGGCATCTACGTGCCGGCCCAGCACATCCAGGAGAATCAGGCACCCTTCACGGTGATCGACTCGGTGCTGTCGGAAAACGCCGTGCTCGCGTTCGAGTATGGGTTCGCGACCGCAGAGCCGAATCATCTCGTCGTGTGGGAAGGCCAGTTCGGCGACTTCGCCAACGGTGCCCAGGTCGTGATCGATCAGTTCATCAGTTCTGGCGAAGCGAAGTGGGGCCGTCTGTCGGGCATCACGATGCTGCTGCCGCATGGTTACGAAGGTCAGGGCCCGGAGCACTCTTCGGCGCGCCTTGAGCGCTACATGCAGCTGTGTGCCGAGAATAACTGGCAGGTCTGCGTGCCTTCGACGCCGTCGCAGATCTTCCACTTGCTGCGTCGCCAGATGGTGCGCAAGCTCCGCAAGCCGCTGATCGTGATGACGCCGAAGTCCTTGCTGCGTCACAAGGATGCCGTCTCGACGCTGGATGAGCTGTCCGAGGGCCGTTTCCGCACGGTGATTGGCGAGGTGGATCCGCTTGATCCCAAGGCCGTCACGCGCGTCGTGCTGTGCTCTGGCAAGATCTACTACGAACTGGTCGCCGAACGCCGTGCCAAGGGCATCCAGAACACGGCCATCGTGCGTATCGAGCAACTCTATCCCTTCCCGAATGAGGCGTTTGCCGAAGAACTGGGCAAATACCCCAACGCGCAGGAAGTCGTGTGGTGTCAGGAAGAGCCGCGTAACCAGGGTGCCTGGTACTGGATCGTCTCCCGTCAGCATCTCGCCCGTTCGCTGGGCAAGAGCCACCACCTCTACCTCGTCAGCCGTCCCGCCTCGGCCTCGCCCGCGGTCGGCTACTACGCCAAGCACCAGGTGCAGCAGAAGGCGGTGATCGAGGGCGCGTTCGGTGAACTGAATCAGGACGTCGCTCCGAGCCGCTGAGCTCGCGCGTCAGAAAGCACATAGAGGGAAGAAAAAATGCTGATCGAAGTGAAAGTCCCGCAGCTTTCCGAATCGGTGTCCGAAGCGACGCTGGTGAGCTGGCACAAGAAGGAGGGCGATGCTGTCGCCCGTGACGAAAACCTGATCGACATCGAGACCGACAAGGTCGTGCTCGAGACGCCGGCACCCGCCGCCGGCGTGCTGGTCAAGATCATCAAGGGCAACGGCTCGAGCGTTACCAGCGGTGATCTGATCGCCCAGATCGATACCGAAGCCACTGCCGGTGCCTCAGCCCCGGCAGCGAGTGCTGCGCCCGCCGCGGCGCCGGCACCAGCCGCTGCGGCCGCAGCAGCACCGTCTGGCATGGGCCCGGCCGCGCGCAAGATCCTCGCCGAAAAGGGCGTTGATGCTTCCAGCGTGCAGGGCACCGGCCCTGGCGGTCGCGTGACCAAGGCCGATGCGCTCGGCACCACGACCCATACGGTGACCAAGGCCGCCGTGGTGCCGTCGACGCTGCCGGCAGTGGGCTCGACCGCATCGGCTCTGCCGCAACCGCCGGCACCAGTGGCGGTGGAATCCGTGCTGGCTGATCGCCCCGAGCAGCGTGTGCCGATGAGCCGCCTGCGCGCCCGCGTCGCCGAGCGCCTGCTGCAGTCACAAGCCACCAACGCCATCCTGACCACGTTCAACGAGGTCAACATGGCGCCGGTGATGGAGATGCGCAAAAAGTACCAGGAGAAGTTCGAGAAGGAGCACGGCGTGAAGCTGGGCTTCATGTCCTTCTTCGTGAAGGCCGCAGTCGCCGCGCTGAAGAAGTACCCGGTGCTCAATGCCTCGGTCGATGGCAACGACATCGTCTACCACGGCTACTTCGACATCGGTATCG
>CAMFLH010000259.1 GCA_945957295.1 uncultured Uliginosibacterium sp. | reverse complement strand
ATAGGCTCCGGTCTCGTGGGCTCGGAGATGTGTATAAGAGACAGGTACTGCATCGACGAAGCCTGCTGCGGTGCCTTGCTGGCCATGAAGCGGCGGATCAGCATGAACACCACGCCGGCGGCGAGCACTGCAAGCAGGATGCCGGCGAATTCGCCGCCAACGCCGAAGTGCGACAGCAGCGATGCCAGCCCGATACCGGCAGCGAGGCCGGCCAGCGGGCCCGCCCACTTGCGCCAGCCGGAAGGCTGCGCGGCCGGCGGCGTGGCGCCCGGCTTGGCGGCATTCGCCGCGGCAGGTTGCGGCGCGGTTTGCGGCGGCGTAGCCGGGCGCGCAGGCGCGGTGGCCGGTGTGCGCTGCATGCCGATCGAACGGCTGCCACCCAGGCGCTTGGCCTCGGCATCGGCCACAACCATCGCGCTACCGATGAAGATTGCAAACACCGCGATCATCAGACGTTTCATTCGTGCGACTGCTTTCGTGTCAGTTGAGTCGGGCTGTTAGATGCGAACGAGCACGACAAGTTCAAGGGCTGGCCGCGAAAGCCAAACCCTTGGCACTTGCGGCAGGGCGTTCAGAACTTATAGCCGCGATGCAGCGCCACCGCGCCGGCAGCGAGGTTGAAGTACTGCACGCGCTCGAGCCCGGCGCCACGCATCATCTCCGCCAGCGTGTCCTGATCGGGGTGCATGCGGATCGATTCGGCGAGGTAGCGATAGCTGTCGGCGTCGTTGGCGACCTTCTTGCCCATCCACGGCAACAGCTTGAAGGAGTAGGCATCGTAGGCCGGCGCGAGCAGCTTCCAGATCTTGGAGAATTCCAGCACCAGCAGGCGGCCACCGGGACGCAGCACGCGGCGCATCTCGGCCAGCGCGACATCCTTGTGCGTCATGTTGCGCAGGCCGAAAGCCACGGTCACCAAGTCAAAGCTATCCGACGCGAACGGCAGCTTCTCGGCATCGCACTGCGCGGTCGGCAGGTTGAAGCCCTTGTCCAGCACACGGTCGCGGCCGACGGCCAGCATCGCGTGGTTGATGTCGGTGAGCCACACCTGGCCGGTGTCGCCGACGCGCTTGGCGAAGGCCAGCGACAGGTCGGCCGTGCCGCCCGCCACGTCGAGCACCCGCTCGCCCGGCCGCACATTGGCGATGTCGATGGTGAACTTCTTCCACAGCCGGTGCATGCCCATCGACATGAGGTCGTTCATCACGTCGTACTTCTGCGCGACCGAGGTGAACACCCCGGCAACCTTCTTGGCCTTCTCGCTCTCGGCAACCGTTTCGTAGCCGAAGTGCGTGGTCTTGTCGTTCATTGTCGATTCCTCAATGGCTGCCACAGGCGCCCGAGCCGCAGCCGCCCTTGGGCGCCTTCGGCGTTTCAGTGTCGCGGCTCGCGCCGGCCTCTTCGAGGCGGCGCAGGTATTCGGCCCACAGCGGTTCCTGCCGCGCGCCCAGCTGGTACAGGTAGTCCCAGGTGTAGAGCCCGCTATCGTGCCCATCGGTGAACACCAGCTTCACCGCATAGTGGCCGACCGGCTCGATCGCGCTGATGTTCACGTCGCGCTTGCCAGTCTGCAGCACTTCCTGCCCCTCGCCGTGGCCGCGCACCTCCGCCGAGGGCGAGTAGACGCGCAGGTATTCGCAGGGCAGCTCGAAGCGCTCGCCGTCGGAGAAGGCGATCTCCAGCAGGCGCGAACGTTGGTGCAGGCGAATATCGGTCGGGATCGGGGTATCGGTGTCGAGTCCGCTCATGGGTGGCCTCCGCGCACGCTTTCGTGCAAGCCCGGCAGTTTACCCCAGCAGCGGCGCCGGGTCGGCGGGTTACCATCGCCGACCTCATTTGCCCCGCGCTGGAAACCCATGTTGCTGCCACCTGCTCGTCTGATCCTGCTCGCCACGCTGCTGCTCGCCGGCTGCGGCATGCTGGCGCGCGAAGCTTTCGAGCGCGAACACGGGCCCGCCGACCCGACCCGCTATGACCATGCGGTTGCGCCCAGCGCCGATCAGGTCAGCTACCGGCGCCAGATCCAGCCGCTGCTCGGCCAGCGCTGCGTGGTCTGCCACGCCTGTTACGACGCGCCCTGCCAGCTCAAGCTCGGCAGCTGGGAAGGCATCGCGCGCGGCATCAGCCCCGAGCTGGTGTACGACGGCACGCGGCTGAACGAAGCGCCGACCACCCGCCTTTTCGCCGATGCGCTGAAAGCATCTGAATGGCGCGAGAAGGGCTTTTCGCCGGTGCTCAACGAACGCGAGGCCACGCCCGCCGCCAACCACACGGCGAGCCTGCTGTACCGCGCACTGGCGCTGAAGCAGGCGCACCCGCTGCCGCAGGTCGACGTGCTGCCGAAGGATTTCGACTTCGGCCTCGATCGCAAGCAGAGCTGCCCGCGCATCGAAACCTTCGCCGACTACGCGCAGGACAACCCGCTCGCCGGCATGCCCTACGGGCTGCCTGGGCTGACGCAGGCGGAATTCGAACTCGTCGCGCGCTGGCTCGAACAGGGCGCACCGGATGAAGGCGCGGCGCCTGTGCCGGCGGCCGAGCAGCGCGAAGTCGATAACTGGGAGCGCTTCCTCAACGGCGATTCGAACAAGGAACGGCTGATGAGCCGCTACCTGTACGAGCATCTGTTCCTCGGCCATCTGTATGTGAGCAGCGCGAAGGACGCCAACGCGTACAAGCTGGTGCGCAGCGCAACGCCGCCGGGCCAGCCGATCCAGCTCGTCGCAACGCGCCGCCCCTTCGACGACCCCGGTGTGCTGCGGGTGTTCTACCGCCTGCGGCGCGACCAGGAACCGATCGTCGCGAAGACGCATATGCCCTACCGGCTCGACGCCGCCCGCATGGCGAAGTACCGCAACTGGTTCCTCAAGCCGGACTACACCGTCGATACCCTGCCGGGTTACACCGCAGAAACCGCGGCCAACCCGCTCGCCACCTTCCACCCCCTGCCGGTCGATTCGCGCCACCGCTTCCTGCTCGATGAAGCGCAGTTCTTCGTGATGAACTTCATCAAGGGCCCGGTCTGCCGCGGCCAGCTCGCGCTCGACGTGATCGAGGACCGCTTCTGGGTCTTCTTCACCGACCCGGACGAAAGCGCCGTCAGCGATGCCGGTGAGCGGCTGCAGCGCGAGGCCTCGAAGCTGAAGCTGCCAGCTGCCTGGGGCAGCGATGCCGGCCTGCTGAAGCCGTGGCGCGAATATGCGGAGCAGGAAGAGGAATTCGTGCGTGCGCGCACCGCCGCACTGCGCGAGATCGGCAGGCAGGGCGGCGGCCCGACGCTGAAGACGATCTGGGACGGCGATCGCCGCAACCCCAATGCCGCGTTGACGATCTTCCGCCACTTCGACAGTGCCACGGTGGTGAAGGGCCTCGTCGGCGAACCGCCGAAGACGGCCTGGGTGATGGGCTACAACCTGTTCGAGCGCGTCTTCTACCTGCTGTCGGCCGGGTTCGATGTATACGGCAACATCGGCCACCAGTTGCACAGCCGGCTGTACATGGACTTCCTGCGCATGGAAGGCGAGACCAACTTCGCCATGATGCTGCCGCAGGCTGCGCGCAAGGACACCTTGTCCTACTGGTACCGCCAAGACGGCGACGCGCTCAAGCGGGTGCTGGGCATGGATGCCGGGGTCGAAACCGGCGTGCGCTTCAGCACGGATGACCCGAAGACCGAACTCTTCGCGCTGTTGAAGCAGCGCCTCGGCGCGGCGCTCGACACCTCACTTTCGCTCGACCAGTACCCGGACGCCGCGCTACGCCGCCCCTTGCAGGCGCTGGCCGCAGTGCAGGGCGCGAGCCTCGACTGGATGCCGGAAGTGGCCTACCTCGAAGTGCGCGACGGCGCCGGCCGGCCGCACTACTTCTCGCTGCTGCGCGATACCGGCCACTTCAACGTGACGCATCTGCTTCGCGAGTCCAAAGGCCTGGCGCCGGCCGAAAACCGCCTCACCGTGGTGCCCGGCTTCGTCGGCGCCTACCCGAACGCGCTCTACCAGCTCAAGGCGAGCGACCTGCCGGCGCTGACCGACGCGGTGCGTGGCCTTACCTCGGCAGCCGACTATCGCCGCCTTGCCGACCGCTTCGCGGTGCGGCGCACGCGGCCGGATTTCTGGGCATTCAGCGATGCACTGCACGACGCGATGCAGCGCGAAGGGCCTGCCGACGGCGGCCTGCTCGACTACAACCGGCTGGAGAACCGCTGAAAAGGCCGGAGCAGCCGGGCGAGAGGCAGCGTTAATCGCTGCTTAAGCTTGCAGTCCGACACTGACGCCATCCTTCCTCCCGGAGATGCGTCATGAAACGTTACCTGTACGGCCTGCTCGCGCTGGCGGCCGGCGCCTGGCTGTTGAGCCCGAGCGCCAACGGCGCCGGCTTCTGGGCCTGGCGCCGCGAAGCGGTGCTGCTGACCGGCCTGCTCGGCCTCGTCACGATGAGCGCCGCGATCCTGCTAGCCACCCGCCCACGCTGGCTGGAACAACGCCTGAACGGGCTGGACAAGGCCTACGGCCTGCACAAGTCGCTCGGCATCGCGGCCGGCGTCACGCTGGGTCTGCACTGGTTTGCCGAGAACGGCGCGAAGTGGCTGGTCGAGCTGGGCCTGGTGATGCGCCGCGCGCGCGGTGGCCCGCATGGTCCCGAGAATGCGCTGATCGACTTCGCCAAAGACAGCGGCGAGTGGGCGTTTTATGTGCTGCTCGCGCTGGTACTAGTCGCCCTCGTGCAGCGCATCCCCTACCGCTACTTCCGCTGGGTGCACAAGGCACTGGCCGTGGTGTTCCTGTTCGGCGCCTTCCATGCCGTGGTGCTGATGCCGGACAGCTGGTTCGGCGCCCCGGCCGGCTGGCTCACGATGCTGGCTGCGGCCATCGGCAGTGCGGGTGCGTTGTGGTCGCTCGCCGGCCGCATCGGCAAGACGCGCACCCACCAGGGCCGCATCGAATCGGTCGCGGTATCGCCAAGCGGCCTGATCGACCTGCGCCTCGCGCTGCCGGCGCCGGGCCTGCGCTACCGCGCCGGGCAGTTCGCCTTCCTCAAGTTCGATGTGCAGGAAGGCCCGCACCCCTTCACGATTGCATCGGCCGACGACCCCTGCCGCCCGCGCTTCGTGATCAAGCCGCTCGGTGACTACACCGACACGCTGACAGCACGGCTCGCCGCCGGGCAGGCCGTGGAACTGGAAGGCCCCTACGGCTGTTTCGACTTCAGCGCCGACGGCAAGCGCGAGATCTGGATTGCCGGCGGTATCGGCATCACCCCGTTCCTCGCCCGCCTCGATGCACTGGCGGCGCAGGGCGGCAGCCGCCGGCCGGTGGATTTCTGGTACTGCACACAGCAAAGCCACGAAGCGCTGTTCCCGGTCGACCTGGAAGCCCGCTGCGCGCGCGCCGGCGTAACGCTGCACCGTATGGCGGCGGATTGCGCGGGCCTGTTGTCGGCCGAACGCGTGGTGGCCGCCACCGGCTCGCTCGACGGGGCGCGGGTGTGGTTCTGCGGCCCGAGCAGCTTTGCGCAGCACCTGCGCGCGGGGCTCGAAACGCTGGGCCTACCGCACGACGCCTTCCACAACGAACGTTTCGCGATGCGCTGACACACCCGGTGCGCGGGGCCTCTGCCACAATCGGCGCTTTCCCGCCGCCGAGACTGCCGTGAGCCCAGCCCCGCGCACCGCCACCGTCGTCTTCATCTTCATCACCGTGATGCTCGACGTGCTCGCGCTGGGCGTCGTGATCCCGGTGCTGCCGAAGCTGATCGAACAGTTCATGGGCGGCAACACCGCGCGTGCCGCCGAGATCAACGGCCTGTTCTCGACGGCCTGGGCGCTGATGCAGTTCGTGTTCTCGCCGCTACTCGGCGCGCTGTCCGACCGCTTCGGCCGCCGGCCGGTGATCCTGATCTCCTGCC
>CAMFLH010000258.1 GCA_945957295.1 uncultured Uliginosibacterium sp. | reverse complement strand
TCACGTTCTCAACGCGCAGCGCGTCGAAACGCACGCCGCGATGGCTGAAGCCACCGGCGCTGTCGGCGTCGACATGGCGCAACACCTGGTCAACAAAGTCGGCAGCCACAAGGCCATCGTGCTTGAAGCCCGTCGCGAAGTAAGGTTGCAGCGCGCTGGCAGCCGGAATCGCGTCGGCAAACAGGGCCGTAAATTCATTCAGCATGGTCTGGATCTCGCCAATGCTGCTCGCCAGATCACTGAGCGCCTTGGCGCCGCCGCTGGGCGCGTCGATCGCCTTGGCCCCAGCCGGGTTGGCCGGGTCGAGGGAAACCGCCGCACTGCCCGTCACCAGGGTGATGGAGTACGCCGCGCCCTTCGTCACCACTTTGGTGGCGTCGAGCACTTGGTCGATACCGGTGCGGTTCGGTTGGAATTCGGTGGTACGAAGGTTGGCGTTACCCGCACCGGCGGCGTCGAGCACCGGCTGAACCACGCTCTTGACCGCTTTCTCGGCTGCGTCGACGGCAGCCGGCGTGATCTTGCTCAGGTCCGCAGTGCCAGTCGCCAGATGGGCTTCGGGTGCGGTGCCGATCACCGCAGCGGACACCAGCTCCGTCAACGGCGTGACGTTGACGGCATTGACGCCGACGTCACCGGCAGTCGCCACAGAATGCAACACAACGGCTTCGCCACCCACGTTGCCAACCACCTTGATGATGAAAGGCGCGGTCAGCGTCGACACGTCCACCTTGTAGGCACCGGTTGCGTCAGCCACGGATTTCACCGACTTGCCGTTGGCGTCGATGACCACGATCTCGGCCGCCACCACTGCACCGCCCGTCGCGATGCGCCCCGCGAGCGTGCCGGGGGCGCAGGTCGAACACGCGCTCGGCGCCGGATCGACCGGAGTGGTAGGCGTGATTGCGGTGCCCGACCCGCCCCCACCGCCACATGCGGCAAGGCCAAGCAGGATGGACGACGCGATGAGCGTCCGCGTGAAGCGGTGTCGCATGAATGGCTCCCTTGAAGTTCTGTTCTTTATTTGGTTGCGCATGACGACGCAATGAGCGCGATTGGCTCATGAATCGTTCGTCACTCATTTGATACAAATTGTCACTGCTGTGAATTTATCAGCTCTGGCAGCGGATTCTGCACTGGATCACGCGCTGAACCAGCCGCTCCATCCACTTCCGGCCCCGCTTTAACCCGTTTTCGCCGCCTGCTCCGTTTCAGTACCCAGACGCCCACTTCGGGCGCTCCTGGCCACTTTGAAAACGGAGCCTCACATGACCCGCCACTCGCTTCCCCGCCCGGCCCAATTGCCGCTGCGCAACGCCGCCCTGCTGACCGCGCTGGCGTTTGTCGCCGCGGCCTGCGGCACCAACGGTTTGTCCTCCCCGCAAGAGCAGGATGCCGCTGCCAACAACGCGCTCGTCGCCGCGAAGGCCGATGCGGAACGTGCCGCCGCGGCCACTCGCACGGCAGCAGAGCAGAAGCGCCGCGCCGAAACGCGCGAGGCGGTCGCCGCGCCGGCGCCGGTTGCCAAGGCGGTGATGGCGCAGCCCACGATGATCGCGATGCCGGCGCCGATGCCCGCCGAAGATCGCGAGCGCTACAACCCGATCAAGGACAACGGCGTGGTCGCCGCAGCCGAGCAGCCGTTCTCGACCTTCTCGATCGATGTGGATACCGGCGCCTACGCGAACGTGCGCCGCTTCCTCAACGAAGGCCGCCTGCCGCCGACCGATGCGGTGCGCGTGGAAGAGCTGATCAACTACTTCCCCTACCAGTACGCCGAGCCTCGTGTGGTGGATGGCAAGCGTCCGCCCTTCGGCGTCACCACCGAAGTGGCGGCGTCGCCCTGGAACAAGGACACGCTGCTGCTGCGCGTGGGCATCAAGGCCTTCGACAAGCCGCGCGCGACGCTGCCGCCGAGCAACCTGGTCTTCCTCGTCGATGTCTCCGGCTCGATGGAATCGGCGGACAAGCTGCCGCTGCTGAAGAACGCGCTCAAGTTGATGGTGGAAAGCCTGCGGCCGGAAGATCACGTTTCGCTCGTCACTTACGCCAGCGGCACGCGCGTGGTGCTGCCACCCACTTCCGGCAGCGACAAGGCGACGATCCGCATGGCGATCGATCAGCTCGTGGCGGGCGGCTCCACTGCAGGTGCCGCCGGTATCCAGCTCGCCTACCAGATGGCGCAGCAGGGCTTCGTGAAGGACGGCATCAATCGCATCCTGCTAGCCACCGATGGCGACTTCAACGTCGGCATTACCGACTTCTCGCAACTCAAAGGCATGGTCGCCGAAAAGCGCAAGAGCGGCATCTCGCTCTCCACGCTAGGCTTCGGCACCGGCAACTACAACGACGCGATGATGGAACAGGTGGCCGACGCGGGAGACGGCAACTATTCATACATCGATACGCTGAACGAAGCGCAGAAGGTGCTCGTCGAGGAAGCCAGCTCCACCTTGTCGGTCGTCGCGCGCGACGTAAAGATTCAGATGGAGTTCAACCCCGGCGTGGTCGCCGAGTACCGCCTGATCGGCTATGAAAACCGCACGCTGGCGCGCGAGGACTTCCGCAACGACAAGGTCGATGCGGGTGAAATCGGCGCTGGCCACACGGTCACTGCACTGTACGAAGTGGCGCTGGTCGGCAAGCCGGGCCTGCTGGGCGAATCGCGTTACGGCGGCGGCAAGCCGGTGGCGAAGACCACGCTCCATGCGGACGAGTTGGGCATGCTGCGCCTGCGCTACAAGGCCAACGCCAGCGACGCCGCACAGGAAATCGCCACCCCGGTGAAGCGCAGCGTCACCGCCGCGGGCGAAGACCTGCGCTTTGCCGCCGCGGTCGCCGCCTTCGGCCAGCAACTGCGCGGCGGCAAATACCTCGGCAACTTCGGCTACCCGCAGATCGAAACGCTCGCAGCCGGCGCACGCGGCGCGGACCGCTTCGGCTACCGCGGCGAGTTCGTGCGCCTGGTGAAGCTAGCCAGTGCGTTGGCGACCCACGCGCCGGGTGAAGTGAGCGTCGCGCAATAGAGCTCGCCAGGCACTAAGCAGCGTGAAGCCCGGCTGCCTGGCGCTCAAAGCCGGAAGTCGGGCTTCACATTGATCAAGGCCGCGCGGCATCGCCCGTGAGCCGCGCAGCCACGAGGGAACGCCACGCGGGCCTCAATCGGGCAGGCTTTGCAGGTCGGACACGGCGGTATACTCGCCCGCCATGTCCGACCCCGCCGCCCCACCCTCCACCGACAGCGACGAAGCCCTGATGCTCGCGTTCGCGGCGGGTGACATGGCGGCCTTCGACACGCTTTACGCGCGGCACAAGCGGGGGCTCTATGCCTTTGTGGCGCGCCTGCTGATCGGCCAGGGGATTGCCGTGGATGATGTGTTCCAGGATGTGTGGCTGTCGGTCGCAAAAGCCCGCGCGCAATACCGCCCGAGCGCACAGTTCCGCACCTGGCTGTTCCAGATCGCGCGCAATCGCACGATCGATCTGCTGCGCGAAAAGCGCCCCGCGCTCGCCAGCGAGCTGCAAGCCGAAGAGGACGACGCCGACCCCTTCGAGTCAGTCGCGGACACCCACACGCCGACACCGGATATCACGCTCGACCGCAATCAGAAAGCCGCCGCCATCGCGCGCGCACTGGCCGCGCTGCCGGCCGTGCAGCGCGAAGCCTTTCTGCTGCGCGAACACAGCGAACTGCCACTGGAAGAAGTCGCACGATTGACCGGCGTGAATGTCGAAACCGCCAAGAGCCGGCTGCGTTATGCCGTTGCAAAACTGAGGGCCGCGCTGCGCGGCATCTGGCCATGACCCGCCCCGCCGATTCCGCTGACCATCCCGACGAAGGCGCACTGCGCGAAGTGCAGGATGCCTACCGCGCGCTGCCGCCCGCCGAATCCGGCGCAGCGCTCGATGCGCAGGTGCGCGCCGCCGTTGCGGCCGAGCTCGCCGGAGCAGTTGTGGCGGACAACGCCGCGCCCGCCGCCACCGCAAAGGTGATCGAATTCCCGTGGTGGCGGCGTGCATCCATGCCGCTCGCCGCCGCTGCGACGCTGATGCTCGCGGTCGGGCTGGGGCGGATGTGGTTCGTCGAAGGGATGTCGGAACGCGCGCCTGACAGCCCGTATCAGGCCCCTGCCACCGTGCAGGAGGCGACGCCCGCAGCCGACGCACCGGCTGCACCCGCCGCACCCGCCGCACCCGCCGCGGCCGAACCGCGCGTGAGCAACGCGCAGCCGCAGGAGACCAAGCCCAGCGCTGCGCCGAAACAGAGCATCACCGCCACGCCGCCGCCAGCAAAATCCGCCCCACAGAAGTCCGACAGCGCAGTGGCCGAAGATGCCGTGATCTTCCGCGGCCTCGAACGCGCGGCGCCACCGCCGCCCGCAGAAGCCGAGGCCAAGCGCGAAGCTGCACCCCAGGCCGACAGCGCGCGCCGCGAACGCAGCGCCGAGTCTCTCAACGCCGCCCCTGCGCCCGCCCCGGCCGTGGCTCCGGCGGCCAAACCCGCCGCGAGCGAAGCACCTGCAGCCAAGGCGATGCAGAAACGCGCCGTCAGCGCCGACATGGCCGCGCCGGCCGATGCCGAAACCTTCGACGAAATCCGCCGCCTGCTGCGCGATCAGCGCCGTGACGACGCCCGGGCCCTGCTCAAACGCTGGCGCGACACGCACCCCGGCGTTACGCTTCCCGAAGACCTGCGCGCCCTCGCTGCCGAACTCGATCGCGCGCCCTGAGCCTGGCGACCGCCGGGCGCCACCGGGAGCCCGCCATGGCCGATCCGCATCCCAGCCCGCGCTACACCGCTGAACAGGCGCTCGAACGCCTCAAGGCGGGCAACGAACGCTTCCTCGCCGGCAAGGCGAAGTTCCCCACCGTGCAGAAGGAAGTGCTCGCCGACCTCGCCAAGGGGCAGGCCCCCTACGCCACCATCCTCGGCTGCAGCGATAGCCGCGTGCCACCTGAACTGGTGTTCGACGCCGGCTTCGGTGAGCTCTTCATCATCCGCGTCGCCGGCAACGTGCTCGGCCCCACCATCGCCGGCACGCTTCAGTACGCCGGCAACCATCTGCATACGCCGCTGTTCGTCGTGATGGGGCATGAAGGCTGCGGCGCGGTGCAGGCGGCACTGGCCAACAAGTTTGAAGACGCCGAGCACGACCGCCATATCGAAATACTGCTCGCGAACATCGAACCCGCCCTCGCCAACCTCGACCCCACACTGCCGCCGGAACAGCTCATGCAAGCCGCCGTGGAAGCCAACGTACGCTGGGCGGTGCGGCAAGTGCGCGAATCGCCCGAAGGCCGCCTCGCCCTCGCGGACGGCGACCTGCGCCTCGTCGGCGCGATCTATGAAATCGAATCGGGGCGGGTGCGGTTTCTCGACGATTGAGCGCCCCGCGGCTCAAGGCGCCGGGGCCGCCCGTGGGCGCCTCGCCGTGCGCCGGCCGCCCGGCAGGCAATACAAAAGCGTGCCCCCTCCCCGCAAGCGTGCGGCGGGCGGGTAAACTGGCGGCCTTCAATCGAACTACCGGAAGTCGCCCGAATGGCCCAGTACGTCATGTCGATGCTGCGCGTGAACAAGGTTGTTCCGCCCAAGCGTCAGATCATCAAGGACATCTCCCTTTCCTTCTTCCCCGGCGCCAAGATTGGCCTGCTGGGCCTTAACGGCTCGGGCAAGTCGACCGTGCTGCGCATCATGGCCGGCGTCGACAAGGAATACGACGGCGAGGTGCAGTGGCAGCCGAACATGAGCATCGGCTACCTGCCGCAGGAGCCGCAACTCGACGCCGACAAGACCGTGCGCCAGGAAGTCGAATCCGCGCTCGGCGAAATCATGGAAGCAAAGACCAAGCTCGAAGAGGTCTACGCCGCCTACGCCGAACCCGATGCCGATTTCGACAAGCTCGCCG
>CAMFLH010000257.1 GCA_945957295.1 uncultured Uliginosibacterium sp. | reverse complement strand
AAAGCCCTGCGGCGTCGAATCGAGCAACAGTGTGGCTCCCGGCGCGAGCGGCCAGAGTTCGGTCGAGAACGGGCCATCGGCGATACGGACGACGAGAAATTCGAGTTCATCGTCCCATGCGGCCGAGCACATCGATAGTGCGCGCCAGAGGTAGCCGCCATCCGCGCGCTGGATGCCGACACGAGCAAATTGCCCCGGCGTGAAGCGATAGCCTCGCGGTCGGGTGATGCGCAGACTGCGCTGGCGCGCGCTCCAGTCTTGCAAATGGGTAATCGTTTCGCGGCTGAAATGGCTGTTATCCGGAACCATGGCATGAACCTCCCCAATAGTTGATTAAATTACTCGGGAAAGGTTCCGGATCGTTTTCAACTCGCGGCTGGACGCTCGAACCACTGGGCGACCGCGGCAGGCGTCGGTACGCCGCCCGCATGCACCACTTTGCCGTCGATCACCACAGCGGGGGTGCGCATGACGCCGTAGGCGATGATCTGCTGCATTTCTTCGATCTTCTCCAGCGCGATCTCGACACCATGTTCCTGTGCGACTGATTCAACGAGTTGTGCGGTGTTGCGACAGTTGGCGCAGCCGCTGCCGAGGATCTTCACTTGTTTCATGGTCTTTCTCCCGATTCAGAGCACGAGGTTGAAGACGTAGCCGACCAGCAGGATGCCGGCGGCGACCACGCCTGCGAAGGTGGCGATCAGCCGCGGCTTGAGCACCTTGCGCAGGATGATCATTTCGGGGGCGGACAAGGCAATCACGCTCATCATGAAGGCCAGCACGGTGCCCAACGCTGCGCCCTTGCCGATCAGTGCCTCGACGATCGGGATGATGCCGGCGGCGTTGGCGTACATCGGCACGCCCAGTAAGACCGCGACCGGTACCGACCACCAGACGTCCCTGCCCATGATGCTGGCCATGAAATCCTGCGGCACATAGCCGTGGATGCCCGCGCCGAGCGCGATCCCCGCGACGACGTACGGCCACACCTTGCCGACGATTTCGCGCACATGGTGGCGGCCGGCGGCGAAGCGCGCAGCCCAGTTGGGTGAGGAGTCTTGCGCGTTGACCGCGCCACCGCCGGCGATGATCGGGCGCACCCAGTCTTCAAGTTGTGCCTCCATGCCCAGGCGTCCGATCACCAGGCCCGCACCGATTGCGACGGCGAGGCCAAGGGTGAGGTACAGCGCGGCCACCTTCCAGCCGAACATGCCGAACAGCAGCACCAGTGCGACCTCATTCACCATCGGCGCGGCAACCAGAAACGAGAAGGTCACGCCCAGCGGCACACCCGCTGAGAGAAAACCGATGAACAGAGGTACGGCAGAGCAGGAGCAGAACGGCGTAACGATGCCCAGCGTGGCCGCCATGACGTTGCCGACACCCTCGCGGCGGCCGGAGAGCAGGGCGCGGGTGCGCTCCGGCGCGAAGAAGGTTTGCACCACGCCCATTACGAACACGATGCCGGTCAGCAGCAGCAGCACCTTGGGCGTGTCGTAGAAGAAGAAGTGCAGGGCCTCCCCGAGTGCTGTCTGACGGGTGAGACCGGTCAAGGCCAGCGCGGCGTCGGCTATGGCGACGAGCTGCCCATAGGCCAACACCCATAGCGGCACCAACAACGCGAGGGCGAGCAGCCAGCGCCTTAGCGCGTGGTCGGCGACTGGACGAGCGGGGGAAGACACCAACATGCGAGGCTCCAGATTGCCAGCGGAACGATCCGCTCATCTGGAAGACGCGGCTTCTCGCAAAAGGATGCAGCCGTGTTCGCAGGTTCTCGGTTTGCGCGTGTTCAGTCGCGCGGAACGAAGCAGCACACCCGGCCGCTGTCGTCGAAGCGTACCTGGCAGGCAGTGGCGAGTTGAGCACGCAAGCGCTTGCGGGCGCGTTGCACGCGGGACTTCGCCGCCGCCAGCGTGATCCCCAGCTCATCCGCGTAGGCCTGTTGCGGCAGGCCACCAAGATCGCAGCGCTCGATCGCGTCGCGATCTTCGGCACTCAGCTCGGCCAGCACGCGCGGCAGGCAGCGGGCGAGACTGTCGACCGGTGCCGGGGCGGCCTCTTCGGCAGGTAAGTCCTCGGGCAAGGGGGTGGTGGTACGGGCGCGGCGGAAATGATCGCTCAGCCGGTTGCGGGCCACCTCGAACAACCAGGCGCGCTCGTTGTGGAGGTCTCCGAGCGAGGCTTGATGCCGCATTACGCGAAGGAATACATCCTGCAGCAGATCGTCGGCGAGCGCCGGGTCGCTGGTGTGGTGCAGCAGCCAGCGGCGCAGCTCGCGCTCGTGGGTATGCCAGAGGGTGATCAGCGTGTTCATACAGTCGGCACAGTCGAACGCGGCTTGGCGCCGCGCTCGACCAGTATGCGCTTGCGTCAGATGAACAGGGTGGTACCCGACTCTGCTGCTTCGCCCAGGAAGGCGGCGACGCCGCCCAGCTCGACGCCGTCGATCAGCTCTTCCTTGCGGATGCCCATCACGTCCATCGACATGTTGCAGGCGATCAGCTGCGCGCCGCCGTCGACCAGCCCCTTGAGCAGCGCGGTCGGCGTTTCGACGCCCTTCTGGCGCATCACCGTGCGGATCAGCTTGGCGCCCATGCCGGCGAAGTTCATCTTCGAGATGGAGTTCAGCTTGTCGGTGCCGGCCGGCATCATCGCGCCGAACATCTTGTCCATGAAACCTTTGGACAGGGCCGGTGCATCGGCGCGGCGCAGCACGTTGAGCCCCCAGAAGGTGAAGAACACCGAGACGGGCTTGCCCATCGCGAGCGCGCCGTTGGCGATGATGAGGCTGGCCATAACCTTATCGAGATCACCGCTGAACACCACCAGCGTGGTCTTGTCGCGTGCTGGCAGCAGTTGGGCGGCGCTGGCGATGGGCAGAGCGGGCGCCGATTTGCCCTTGCGGATCAGCACCGTCACGAGGCCCTTTTCGGTCTCGACCGAGAGCACATCGTTGCCGGTCTTCTTCGCCCAGGCGCGGATGTCGCGACCGAAGGCCGGGTCCGACGCCGTGACCTCCAGCAGCTCGCCCTCGTTCATGGCGTCGACAGCGCGGTAGGTCTTCATGATCGGGCCGGGGCACTGCAGGCCGACCGCGTTGAGCGTGTGGCGATTGCCGGCGTTCGCGACGATCGCGCAGCGGCCACCGCGCTCGGCTTCGATCTCGTCCGGGTCGCGGCGCTTGATGTCCTCGTAGTCGAAGATGTCCGGGTTCGATTGCTTTTCGATCGCCCAGGCATAGGTCTTGTAGCCGCCGGAGAGGTTGCGCACGTCGGCGAAGTCCGCCTGCTTGAGGATGCGGTAGGCGAGGTAGCCACGCAGGCCGATCTGGCAGAACACGATGGTCGGCTTGGCCGGGTCGAGATCAGCCAGATGCTCGCGCAGGGTATTGACGTCGATGTGCCGCGCGCCGCGGATCGTGCCGAGTTCGAACTCCTCGGCTGTGCGCACGTCGATCAGCTGCACGGCGGCGGGGTCAATGGCCTGCAGGGCGCGCCAGTCGAGCATCTCATGCGAGCCGTTGAGCACGTTGGCGGCGACGTAGCCGGCAATGTTCACCGGGTCCTTCGCGGAGCCGAAGGGCGGTGCGTAGGCGAGTTCCAGCTCTGTCAGGTCTTCCACCGTCATGCCGGCGTGGATCGCGGTGGCGATCACGTCGATGCGCTTGTCCGCACCGTCCGCGCCCACCGCCTGCGCGCCAAGGATCTTGCCGTCCGGTGCGTAGAGCAGTTTCAGGCTGATCTGCTTGGCGCCAGGGTAGTAGCTGGCGTGCGAGCCGCCGTGGGTGATGCTGGTGCGGTAGTCGGCACCGGCGGCGATCAGCTGCTTCTCGTTGAGGCCGGTGGAGGCAGCGGCGAGGTCGAAGGCCTTCAGGATGGCGGTGCCCAGCGTGCCGCGGTAGGCGCGCTGGTTGCCATGCACCATGTTGTCCGCTGCCATGCGACCCTGGCGGTTGGCCGGGCCGGCGAGCGGAATCAGCGCCTCGCGGCCATTGAGCGTCTGCGTCACTTCGATCGCATCACCCACCGCGTAGATCGCCTCGTCCGAGGTTTGCAGGTACTCGTTGACCGTGATGCCGCCGGTCGCGCCGATTGCCAGCCCTGCAGCGCGCGCCAGCGTGGTTTCCGGCCGCACGCCGATCGCCAGCACCACCACGTCGGCCTGCAGGCGCTTGCCGCTTTGCAGGTAGACGACGGTGTGGTCGGCCTTGTCCTCGAAGCGTTCGATCTTGTCGGCGAGGTAAAGCTCGACGTTCTTGTCGCGCATGTGGGCATGCACGATCGCGGCCATTTCGTAATCGAGCGGCGCGAGGATCTGGTCCGCACCCTCGACCAGCGTGGTGAAGAGACCGCGCTCGTGGAAGTTCTCGGCGACCTCGATACCGATGAAACCACCACCGATCACTACCGCACGACGCGGCTGCTCGGTCTTGAGGTGTTCCATGATGCGGTCGAGGTCGGGGATGTTGCGCAGGCCGAACACCCGCTTCGACTCGATACCCGGCAGCTTCGGCCGCACCGGCTCGGCGCCGGGGGAGAGCAGCAGGCGGTCGTAGGCTTCCTCGTATTCGTCACCGGTCGCGAGACTGCGCAGGCGCACCGTCTTGGCGGCGCGGTCGATCGCGATCGCCTCGGTTCGGCTGCGCACATCGACGCGGTAGCGTGCCTCGAAGGCTTCTTCCGAAGTCACCAACAGCTGCTCGCGCTCGGCGATCGCGCCAGAGAGGTGGTAGGGCAGGCCACAGTTGGCGAAGCTGATGTACGGGCCGCGCTCGACCATGACGATCTGGGCGGACTCGTCGTTGCGGCGGATGCGGGCGGCGGCGGTGGCGCCACCGGCGACGCCTCCGATGATGACGATCTTCATTGGGGGAGCTCCTGCTGAACGTTAGTGCTAAATAACCATAAAGCGATCAACTGGATTCTAGAGTACTCGTGTCGGCTTGGTGCGACATGGCCGATAGAATTTCCAGAAAGCTTTATAGCTATTGGGCTATGTCAACATCGGCAGCTGCCGGGACCGCAAAAATCGTCAAGTCAATCGATTTCAGCCCGCGCTCATGTCCGAAACCAAGCCCGTCTCGCTTCACGTCAAACCCGCCAAGGCTGCCGACGAAGTCGCGCTGTATGAGGTACGCCGCAAGGTCTATCCGCGTGCAGTGAGCGGCATCTTCGCCCGCTGGCGTTGGGCGATGGTCTGGTTCACGCAGCTCTTGTTCTACGGTTTGGCATGGGTGCAGTGGAACGGCCGCCAGGCGGTCCTGTTCCACCTCACCGAGCGCAAGTTCTACCTGTTCGGATGGGTGTTCTGGCCGCAGGACGTGTTCTACCTGACCGTGTTGCTGATTATCTGCGCGTACTCGCTATTCCTCTTCACTGCGGTGGCGGGGCGTTTGTGGTGCGGCTATGCCTGCCCGCAGACGGTCTACACCGAGCTCTTCCTCTGGATCGAACGCAAGATCGAAGGCGACCGCGCCAAACGGATGAAGCTGGACAACGCGGCGCCCAGCGTCGCGAAGTACGCGACCAAGGCGGCCAAGTTCGGCGCCTGGGGGCTGCTGGCTGTGTGGACCGGCATCACCTTCGTCGGCTACTTCTCGCCGATCCGCGAGCTGATCCCGAACATTCCTTTCGGTCTGGGCGGTTGGGAGATGTTCTGGATCGTTTTCTACTCGACCTTCACCTACCTTATGGCAGGTGTGATGCGCGAGCAGGTGTGCAAGTACATGTGTCCCTACGCGCGCTTCCAGGGCGTGATGTTCGACCCGGACACACTGGTCATCACCTACGACCCGGAACGGGGCGAGCCGCGCGGCGCCAAACGGAAGAACACCGAGCAGAAACTGGGCGACTGTGTGGACTGCGGCATCTGTGTGCAGGTCTGCCCGACCGGCATCGACATCCGCGACGGCCTGCAGTACGAGTGC
>CAMFLH010000256.1 GCA_945957295.1 uncultured Uliginosibacterium sp. | reverse complement strand
CTACAGTCGGATATCGAGCGTACCGTCCATACCATGCAGGACGAGGCAACCTCTTTCGCTGACCCCAACGACCGAGCCAGCCAGGAGTCCGACATAGCACTTGAACTGCGCAACCGAGACCGAGAGCGCAAGCTCGTCAAAAAAATCGACCAGACACTCGCACGTATCGACGCAGAGGATTACGGCTATTGCGACAGTTGCGGCGTCGAGATCGGCCTCAAGCGCCTTGAGGCGCGCCCGACAGCAACCCAGTGCATCGACTGCAAGACACTCGACGAAATCCGCGAGCGGCAGGTCGCCCGCTGAGTCTTCGCGTCAGCGGATCAACTACCGCAGTTCACACGACAGGACGGCAGCACAAAAACAAGAAGGGCGCCCTAGGGCGCCCTTCTTGTTTGCTACGAAGAGTACAGATCAGAACGTGTGACGAACACCGAACTGAGCACCCTTGCGATAGCCAAAGCCGCTGTTGGTGGCATCAGCCACTTCGTAGCCACCCTTGACTTCGTCGCTGGTATTGATCTGGCCATAGACGCCATACAGCGTGGTGCGCGGCGACAGGTTATAGGTGCCGCCGAGGCCACCCTGCTGGGCCTTCTCGTTCAGATCGTTTTTGTCCTTGGAGTACGTGTAGGACGCGAGCAGCGCAAAGTTGCCCATCGGCACCGTGGCGCCGACGAAGAAACGGTTGTACTTGATCTTGTTGCCGTTGGCATCAAGCTTCGTGCCATCCTTCGGCTGGGAGTACGCAGCCGAGATTTTCGCAGCGCCGAAGTCGACCACTCCACCAATGTCAGCCGATTGGATGGA
Source organism: uncultured Uliginosibacterium sp. (assembly GCA_945957295.1). GTDB lineage: Bacteria > Pseudomonadota > Gammaproteobacteria > Burkholderiales > Rhodocyclaceae > Niveibacterium. The sequence goes on along the minus strand of CAMFLH010000256.1, from coordinate 5,161 downwards.
AGCAGAAGCGCCCTTCACCTTGGCGTCGCTATAGTTGGCCATGATGGTAACCATCTTGCCCAGTTTCAGCTTCGGGGCGATCGAGTAGTAGCGACGGTTGCCCGCGTTTTCGATCGTTTCGTCACCCGACAGCGACTTGGTGTACATCGCTTCGATAGCGAACACGTCGCCGAAGAACGGCGTCGTCAGGTAAGCAGCGTTATCAGCACGAGCAACAATGTGCGTGAACACGTTGTTGGTCTCAGCAACGCCACCCAGACCAAACGGGTCGATGTAACCAGCGTACATATTGAACTGCGGGGTGTACTGGCGACCAAAGCGCACTTCGGCTGCGCCGAAATCCAGACCAACCCAGCTCTGACGACCCCAAGCCAGACCGCCCTGGTTGCTACCGCCGGTATCGGCCTTCACGCCAGCTTCGATCTGGAACTTACCCTTGAGGCCCGGGGTGATTTCTTCGACACCGCGAACACCGAGGCGCGAGCCGTTCAGTTGGCCGCTGTCGAAACCTTGACGGTTGGCCTTGGTGGAATCGTAGTTGTCACCGCGCCACGAATAGCCGGCGTCCACCAAGCCATACAGCGTCACGCTGGTATCGACGGCAAATGCCGGGGCGGCAGCCAGGCCGGCGATGGCCACAGCGATCAGTTTCTTTTGCATGCGATTCTCCTCTTAGTCTGAAGATGCGACGCCGGCGGAAACCCCCGAAGCCGTCGTCCTTCCTGCCTCTCAATGAGAGAGATGGAGCGATGTTGCGGGTGCAGCATTTTGGCGGCAAGGCAAAAGCCCGGTTTGAGCCCTGTGTGCACCGGGAATTGTTGCTCGAACACAACAAACGTCAGTATCACGCGACGATTCGATACTACGCCCGCGCGTTAGCCCGCAGAGCCTGCAGGGCAAATCGCGCTCAAAACGCTACCGCAAGTGTGAAATGCAGGCGGAACTTCTTATCTTCCTGACCGTAGGCGACGTCCATGCCAAGCGGGCCTGCCGGGCTACGCCAGCGCCCACCGATGCCGTAGCCCAGTTTTAGGCGCATGTCCTGCCAGGTGTCTTTCGCGTCACCGGCATCAACAAAGGTCGCGACGCCCCACGGCCCGCTAACCCAATAGACATACTCTGAGCTGAGCACCATCAAGGCCCGACCGCCGACAACCGCCGCACCTTCTGCAACCCCGAGACTCTGATAGTCGTAGCCGCGCACCGATTGCGACCCCCCTGTACGGAACAGGAAGTCCTGCGGAATGCCTTGGCGCGAAGGTGCAATGGTGTAACCCCCTTCGCCACGCAGAATCAGTGTCCCGGACTCAGCGATGGGTCGGAAATACTGCGCGCGGCCGTATAAGCGCAGGAAATTCTGGTCGGACAAGACAGAGCGTGCGCCGCCGCCAATCTGAAAACCCGCGCTAAAACCGCGGCGCGGATCGGCCGGGTTATCGACAGAACGAACGTCCGCACCATAGTTGAGCGTAAGCGCCGTGCTGACCTGCTCCTCGGCCCCCTCCGGGCGAGTAATTTCGCGCTGATAGTTCAAGCTAACGCGGACGGTGGTGCGTTGCAGTGTGCGCATCCGCTGCACACCGACGGAGAAGCGCTGCGTCACCAGATTCTGAATGTCCTCGCTCAGCCACGTGATGCCCGCAGCATCGCGAAAGCCTGAATGTGTCTGCGGCAGAAATACGTCGGCAAATGCCGACTGGCGCTTTTCTTCGACGCGCAGCGAGCTGTTGAGCTCGAGCGCACGCCCAAAGAGATTCGCGTCGCGATAATTGAGTTCGGAGCGCGCACCGGTGTTGCTGCTGAAACCGACACCAACGCCGAAACGTCGAGGCTCCGCCTCGGTGATCGCGATTCGCACCGGCGTAGCGTCGGCAAGCGCCGGATCGCGGTCAATCTCAACGATCGCGCCAGAAAAGTAGGGCGTGCTCTGCAAGGCGTTCTGCAATGCGACCAGGCGCTCGTAGTCGAACGGCTCGCCTTCGCGCAACACGTTGTAGCGCTCGACAAGATCTCGGTCGTACAAGGACAGCCCCTGCAAGTCGATCGCACCGAGACGGAAAGCCGGCCCCGAGTCGACGACAACCAGCAATCGCGCGACGGCCCGTTCGGGATCAACGTCAACCGCGGACTCCGCGATCTTCGCAGCGGCGAAATCGCGGCTGGACACATCGGTGAGCAACTTCCCCTTGGCTGTCGCCCAACCGGCCTGAGTGAAAGGCTGATCCTTCGGCAACGCCCAGGCGTCAATCAATGCCTCACGGCGCACCCGTCGCTCTTCCGTGTCGGCGCCCAGCTCGCCTTTGAATCGAATCTCCACTTCACGCACCGTGGTACGCCGCCCGGTGGATACATGCACTACGGCCCGGCCGCCAGACATCTGCTCCACTTCAATGTGCGGGGAGAAATACCCCTCGGTTTCGAGCAAACCGGGGATTTCTTTACGTGCGCGTCGAATCCGCGCAAGGGTGTCGGCCTCATCGGAAATCTGTTCGGCCTCGTCATCCTCTGCGGTATCGGCGCGCCTGGCATCAAAGGCCGAGACATGCTTCAGGATCAGCGATCGCACGCTGTCAGGCGCAACAAGCTTCAGCGCGGCCGCTTCAGCGGTCGTGACGCAAAGGCCAACGATGACGGCGACGGCAAAAAAGCGCAGCAACAGCCGGGCTGACTGGGCGACGTGCAGCAGAAAGGGGGCAGGAGTAGGCACGGCGGGATTCTATCCGCGCCGCACCCGAACGACACGCCCCAAGGAATTACGCTTCAGCGTAGTAGCGAACTACGCGCTCCACTTCGTTGCGAGACCCAAGCACAACCGGCACCCGTTGATGCAAGTGATCCGGCTGCACATCCAGAATTCGTTGATGGCCAGTTGATGCGGCTCCGCCTGCCTGCTCCACGATCATCGACATCGGGTTTGCCTCGTACATGAGACGCAAACGCCCTGGCTTGCTGGGGTCACGCTTGTCGCGCGGGTACATGAAGATGCCGCCCCGCGTAAGCAGGCGATGGACGTCCGCCACCATTGAAGCGACCCAGCGCATGTTGAAATCCTTGCCGCGTGGCCCCTCCTTGCCCGCCACCAGCTCATCGATATAGCGCTGGATTGCCGGGTCCCAGAACCGTGCATTTGACGCGTTGATCGCATACTCGCGCGTATCTTCGGGAATACGCATATCCGGATTAGTCAACACCCACGCGCCGAACTCGCGGTCCAGCGTAAAGCCTACTACCCCAGCGCCAACGGTCAGCACCAGTAAGGTCTGCGGGCCGTACAACGCGTATCCCGCCGCGACCTGCTGCGTACCCGGCTGCAGGAACGCATTCTCGTCCGCCTCTGCGCCCTCTGGGCAGCGCAAGACGGAGAAGATCGTGCCCACCGAAATATTCACGTCGATGTTGGACGAACCATCAAGCGGATCGAAGAGCAGCAGGTATTCACCCTTCGGATAGCGATTCGGAATCGGATAGGGCAGCGGCATCTCTTCAGAGGCCATTGCAGCGAGATGCCCACCCCATTCGTTGGATAGCAGCAGGATCTCGTTCGCGACGACATCGAGTTGCTTCTGCGCCTCACCTTGAATATTGTCGGTACCCGCCTCTCCGAGCACGCCGGCGATGGCCCCCTTCCCAACATTGACGCTGATCGCCTTGACGGCGCGTGCAACAACCTCGATCTGCAGCCGCAGATTCACCGGAATCTGTTGATGCTCGCGCTGCTGTTCGATCAAGTACTGCGTGAGCGTGACACGACGCATGAATCCCCCCTAGGTTCGTGCGCACAACACGCCGGCATCGGCCACAACCAGACCCCCCGATCCAGCTGCACCTTTTCGACACAAGCATGCCGATAAGCCGTAGCGTTTGTGCACTGCAATTATCGGCGCCGAATCTGGCCGCTGACATTAGAGGCAACACCTATGCCGGGCGGCACGACGGCACTCCTTGCGTGTGGCGGGTACAATTACGGTCGGGACAGGGATGGGCAACCGGCGTAGAACGATCGGTCACATGAAAATAGTCATCATCGGCGCCGGCCTTGAAGGCGTCGTAAGCGCGTGGTACCTCGCCCGCGACGGCCACGAAGTCACCGTCATTGAAAGGCGCGAAGGCGCGGCGCTCGAAACCAGTTTCGCCAACGGCGGTCAGGTTTCGGTCAGCCACCCTGAGCCTTGGGCCAACCCGCGCGCGCCAGGACAAATTCTGCGCTGGCTTGGCCGCGAAGACGCCCCCCTGCTGTTCCGCATGCCTGCCGAGTGGGCGCGCTGGCGCTGGGGTTTGTCCTTCCTGCGCGAATGCACGCCCGGCCGTACCCGGCGCAATACCGAAGCGATTGCGCATCTCGCCGCGCACAGCCTCGAATGCCTGAAGACAATGCGCAGCGCCGTCGAGCTGGACTACGACGCAGAACGCCGCGGCGTGCTGCACCTGTTCTTCGACGCAGGGGAGTTTCGTCGCGCACCTGAGCGAGCAAACGAACTGACTCGCTGCGGGCTGCATGCTCGCGTCGTGAGCGCCAAGGAATGTATTGATCTGGAGCCCGCACTTGCGAGCTGCCGCCAACGCTTGCTTGGTGGTCTGCACGGGCAAGACGATGAGTCCGGCGACGCGCATTTGTTTGCAGAGCGCCTGTCCCAACGACTTGAAGCCGCGGGAGTCCGCTTCCTCTACTCCACCGCGGCGACGGCGATTGGTACGGTCAACGAGGCTTTTGCCACCGTTGAGATCATCGATAGCGAAGGCCGTACCGGCGCGCTATCGGCCGACGCCGCCGTTGTGTGCGCAGGCCCGTGGAGTGGCGACTTGCTCGCGCCGCTGGGTGAGCGTCTGCCGATCTACCCGGTCAAAGGCTACTCGGTCACGCTACCGATTCTGGATCCCGAGGCCGCACCGCATGTCAGCCTGACGGATGAAACCCGTCGCATTGTCTGCTCCCGCCTCGGCAACCGCTTGCGCGTCGCGGGAACGGCCGAACTAAACGGATTCGACAGCGCGCCTAACCCAGCCCGCACCGCTGCGTTGCTGCGTTGGACCAACGAACATTTCCCCGGCGCAACGGATCTTGAGAACGGTGAAGTCTGGAATGGTCTGCGCCCCGCAACACCGAACAACCTGCCGCTGATCGGCGCAACACGCATCAAGGGCCTTTGGCTCAACACCGGGC
>CAMFLH010000255.1 GCA_945957295.1 uncultured Uliginosibacterium sp. | reverse complement strand
GATAGGCTCCGGTCTCGTGGGCTCGGAGATGTGTATAAGAGACAGGGTCGACATGGCGCCGCCGCCGGGCGACCGCACCGCGATCCAGCGCTATGTGCATGTCGATGAGCCGAAATTCTCGGGCGTGGTGTTCAAGATCCAGGCCAACATGGACCCGGCGCACCGCGACCGCGTCGCCTTCGTGCGCATCAGCTCCGGCCGTTTCGACCGCGGCATGAAGCTCAAGATCTCGCGCAACGGCAAGGAGTTGCGCACCAACAACGTGGTGAGCTTCCTGTCGCAGAGCCGCGAGATCGTGGACGAGGCCTTCCCGGGCGACATCATCGGTATCCCCAACCACGGCCTGCTGCAACTGGGCGACACGCTGACCGAGGGCGAGGTGCTGCAATTCACCGGCCTGCCCTTCTTCGCACCGGAACTGTTCCAGACCGTCGAAGTGAAAGACCCGCTGCGCACCAAGCAGCTGCGTACCGGCCTCGGGCAGTTGGGTGAAGAAGGCGCGATCCAGGTGTTCCGCCCGCATGCGGGCACGATGATCCTGCTCGGCGCCGTCGGCACGCTGCAGTTTGAAGTGGTGCAGCACCGCCTGAAAACCGAGTACGGCGTCGAGGCGCGCCTGGGCAGCACCAACTACCGGCTGGCGCGCTGGGTCACCTGCGAAGACCCGAACATCCTCAAGCGCTTCATCGACGCCAACGCGCACCGCATCGCCTACGACGTGGTCGATGCGCCGACTTTCCTCGCGAGCCACAGCGCCGAGCTGCAGGTGGCCGGCGAACGCTACCCGGAAGTCAAGTTTCACGCCTTGCGCGAGCACGCCGGGCTTGTCTTCCAGTCGCGCATGGGCGGCTGACCCGACGGCGGGCGTTTCAGCCAGGGCGCCCGCCCCTCAGCGTAGCTGCAGTTCGAAGCACACCTCGCCCGCAGGGCGAGGCACACAGCGCAGTTCGCCGCCGTGGGCGCGTGCGATCTCGCGCGCGACGCTGAGCCCCAGTCCGACCCCATCGACCGCGCGGTTGCGCGCCAGGTCGCCGCGCACGAAGCGCTGGAACCACTGCTCGGGGTCGGCCGGCACCGGCTGGTGGCTGGTGTTGGAGACCCGAATCGTCACGCCCTGAGCGCCCAGCACCGCCTCAAACTGGATCCAGCCCTTCTCGGTGTTGTACTTGATCGCGTTGCTGAGCAGGTTATGCAGCACCTGCTGTAGCAGCGCACCGTCGGCCTGCACCACGAGGCCGGCCGGCACGTTCGCGCGGAACTGAAGATGCGGCGCCAGCAGCCGCGCATCCTCGAGTAGTTCCGCGAGCGCCCCGCTCAGGTCCACCGCTTCGCGCTGCAGGCGCAGGCGTCCGGCATCGGCACGCGACAGCAGCAGCAGCTTTCCGGAGATGCTCGAGAGGCGGCGCACTTCATCGAGGATGTCCGCGAGTTGGGCCTGCAGCGCCGAGCCAGCCTCGGCGGACTGGATCGCACGTTCGAGCTGGCCCTGCAGGATCGCGAGCGGGGTCTTGAGTTCGTGGGCCGCATCGGCCGAAAAACGCTGGGCATGCTGGAAGCTGCGTTCGAGCCGCGCCAGCATGTGGTTGAACACTTCGATCAGCTCGACGAATTCGGCGTCCTCGCCGGCCACCGGAATGCGCTGGTCGAGCGCCGCCGCGCCAAGCTCTCGACTCACCGCGGTGAGCTTCTTAAGCGGCCGCAACGCCCGCGCGGAGAACAACCAGGCTCCGAATCCGACCAGCAGCAGCACCGGCGGCAGCGCCCAGACAAATGCGCGCCGCACCTCGGCCATCTCGGCAGCAACGACCTGCTCGTCGGCCGCAACGGCGACGCGGTTGCCGCCCGCGACGGCCAGCGCGACATGCCAGATCTGTTCGCCATCCCGTCGGGTCATCGACACGACCCGCGGACGCTCCGCCGGCGCGGGTGCGTCATCGCCCGGTTCCCGGCGGGGACGCTCGTCGCGCGGCGGCGGTTCGCGCTCTCCCCGCGGGCGGGGCGGCGGCTGGTCCGAAGTCGCCTCCGGCGGCGCCCCGGCTGCGTCGCGACGAGCGGGTGCGGGCCAGGGCAAGGCCGCCGGCTCAAATCCGGCGGGCCAGTGGAGCGAGCGGTAATCGGTGTCGCGCCCGTCGTGCACCGCCAAGGCCAGCGCGCGCGGATCGGAAAAGCCAAGGTCCGCGGCGAGTCGCGCTTCGATGCGTCGCCACTCCTCCGCGTCGCGACGCCGGCCCGTTTCACGCTCGGCATGGGCGCGCAGGTCCGCGTCAAGCCGGTCCAGTCGCTGCACCCGCAGCAAGGCCCAGGCGCCGCCGCCAAAGGCGAGCAGCGCCGCCCCGGTGAGCAGGCTGGCGAGCAGCGCGAGGCGGAAGCGGAAGCTATGGATCACGCCGGCTTCCGGAAGCGGTAACCGACGCCGCGCACGCTCTCGATCGGCGACTCTGCGGCCGCCTCCCCTTCAAGCGACGCGAGCTTCTTGCGGATGCGCTGGATGCAGACATCCACGACGTTCGTACTCGGGTCGAAGTCGTAGCCCCAGACGTGTTCGAGGATCTGGGTGCGGGTCAGGACCCGGCCGGGCGAGCGCATCAGGTACTCGATCAGGTTGAACTCGCGGCTGGTGAGATCCACCGCCTTGCTGCACCACGTCACCTCGCGGGCGATGCGGTCGAGCCGCAGTTCGCCCACGACCAGGAAGTTCTGCCGTTCGCCCGAAACCCGGCGCAGCAGCGCTTGCACCCGGGCGAGCAGCTCTTCGAAGAAGAAGGGCTTGGCGAGATAGTCGTCGGCGCCGAGGTTGAGCCCTTCGACCCGGTCGTCTAACTCGTTGCGCGCCGTCAGCAGCAGCACCGGCGTCGCGTCGCCCGCCCTTCGCAGCGCCTTGAGGATGGAGAGGCCGTCCCGCCCCGGCAGCATGATGTCGAGCAGGATCACGTCATACCCGCCGCGCCGCGCCGCCTCGTAGCCGAGGTTACCGTCGGCGCAGTGCTCGACGACGAAGCCCTGCTCCCGGAAGCCGGCGGTGACGAAATCGGCGATCTTGCGCTCATCCTCGATCAGCAGGACTTTCATGCATTCCTTCTGCGCGCAGCTTAGCGCCATCGGCGCGCGAATCCATTACAGATCTGTCATCCAGCGGCAGGGTCAGCCGCCATCCTGCAAGGCCACGATGAGAGCGTCATCCAAGCGGGGAGACCCATCATGAAACGACCCAAGCCTTCCGCCCTGCCGCTGCGCCGGGCCATCCTGCTGATTGCGCTCGTACTCGCCGGCTGTGGCGGCGGAGGCTCTGCCAGCGACCCAGCCAGCACAGGCGGCTCCGGCGCGACTGGCGGCTCGGGCACGACCGACGGTGCAACCTTCACCCCTTCGACCACGGTCCCTGTCGCCGGGCAGATCGTGCAGTTCAACGATGCGAGCACCGGCAACCCCGGCGCTTGGGCCTGGGACTTCGGCGACGGGAGCACCAGCGCACAGCAGAACACCGGGCATGCCTATGCCGCACCCGGTAGCTACACGGTGACGCTGACCACGACAACGGCGGCCGGCAAGCTCAGCACCAGCCAGCGGATCACGGTGGGCCAGACGCCCGCCGGCGCGCCGGCTTTCAACATGGCGCAGACCCTGTCGGACGACGCGCAGCGCACAACGCTCGCCTTCGACGGACTCGCGCTGATGACCGGCAACCTCGCGGCGCAGTCCTTCTTCCCGCCCGGCAAGGTGGCGGACTACACCGGCTTCCAGTACCTGCGCGACAACGACCCAGACAACATGGGTCACAACACCAGCTTCCTGACGCGGGTCGCGAACAACGTGCTCTACATCCTCAACGATGCACAGTTCGCGCAACTCAAGGCGCTCGCGACGAGCCAGCTCGACCAGATCAACCAGTACGGCTACCAGCGCTTCACGCTGATGCAGGCCTTCCGCCGCCAGATGGATGGCAACGTGCCCAGCGGCACCACGCTGAACCTAGCCGCGGTGAAGGCGGCCTCGCGGGCGCTGTATGTGATCGACGGACAGATCAGCTTCGACCGCGCCCTGCTCTACGCAAACCTCTACCGCTCGCTCGACGCCAGCCAGAAGGCCTACCTCGACGCGATGAAGGGCAAGGGCTGGGCCTCGTGGCCCGACATCGCCGATGCGCAGATCAAGGCCAGGATGGCCGGCCTGCCCCAGGGCACGGCCGTCGCCGTGATGACCTACGCCAGCGATCTGTTCAGCTGGTACGCCGGCAGCGTCGACGCCGACGTCTACTTCTGCCCGGAACGGCACGGCACCTACTACGGCGGCTTCTACATCAAGGATGCGCCAGCCGTCGGGCATGAGGGCTACAGCATCAGCGAGCAACTCACCGCAACCGCCGGAGCAGCGCTCAGCGACGCCAGCAAGGGCTATGTCACCGCCACGCAGGCGGCCACGATGTCCAGCCTGGTGGAGACGCAGCGGGCCAACCTCTACAGCGGCGCCACGAACATCGTGCAGCTGCGCACCGACATCGCGCTGCTGCTGCGCAGCCTGCGGGTCTCTGCCGCCAATGCGGACGCGGCGAAAGCCAGGGTGCTTGCCCTCTCTGCCACCTACGGCGAACTCGATGGCGAGAACAACTACCGCTACGCGACGGTATTCACGCAGGTCTACGCCAGCCTCTCGGCCACACAGAAGACGCAGTTGGCAGCCCTGCGGCACTCGATCCTGTCCGGCAGCTATGCAAACGGCACGCCGTTCGACTACACCACGGCGACCACGCCCTACCTCTACGCCGCGCCGATCGACGTAACTACGATCAGCAGCTACCTCGCAGCGTCCGATGCCTTGTTCGTCGCGCCCTGAGCATCAGATGCCCAAGCATCCGGGAGACCCACCATGAAGATCCTGAGCACCGTACTTACTCTGGCCGCAACATTGATTGCGAGCACAGCCCTCGCACAAGCTGCAGCGACGCCGCCCAGCAACGAACTTCAGCGGCACGAACCGCCGCCGCAGGCTTATGTCGACTGCAAGGGTAAAAAGGAAGGCGCCACCGTGCAGCACACCACCCCGGAAGGCGTGGTGCCTGCGGTATGCACGAATTCCCCAAAGGGGCTGGTGGCCCGCCCCAATCGACCACGTGCGGCCGGCAGCGACTCAGCTACGCCCCCGCCCGCAGACAAAGCGCCACCCCCACGCCCGTCTGGCGACACACAGCGCTGACTCATGCACGGCCCCGGCTGCAATGCCGGGGCCGTAACGGGCAAAACGCTCAGTGAGGCAGGTGCGCCTCTTCGTCCTTCATGTGCTTGCGGGCGAAGTGCCACAGATAGCCGCCCATGCCGAGGATGAAGACGATGGTGAACAGGCTGAGCAAACCAATGTCGCTGCCAAACAGAATTTCCATTGCCACGGTGAGTCCCCCTCTTCTGTGAATGCAGCCTCAGGGCATCATGAAGCTGGCCTTCTCGCGCAATTGCGCGGCCTCGCCCCCGTCGCTGCGGATATCGAACACGATCTTGTGCGACCCCTTGGGTGCCGAATCCACCGGCACGCGAACATGGATCGTGTAAGCCTTGTTGCCGGCGGCGGGCAGTTCGAAATCGGGCGCCTCGACCAGACCGATACCGTCCAGCCCGGACACGCCGACATGAATGCGCCGCGGCATCTCGGCCATGTTCATCATCTGCAAGGTGTAGATGTTCTCGATCAGCCCACCTTCCACCTCGCGCGATAGCGTGGTGCGGTCGCGGATCACGTCAACGCGCAGTGTTTCGCGGTGTGCGAGTGACCAGCCACCCGCCGCGATGATCGCCAGCAACACCGACGAGTAGATCAGCACGCGCGGCCGGACGATGTGGCGCAGCACGTCGCGCATACCCCAGTGCTGCTTCATCGCGTTCTCGGTGGTGTAGCGGATCAGGCCGCGTGGCGAGCCCACCTTGTCCATTACCTGATCGCAGGCGTCGATGCAGGCGGCACAGCCGATGCACTCGTACTGCAGGCCGTCGCGGATGTCGATGCCGGTCGGGCAGACCTG
>CAMFLH010000254.1 GCA_945957295.1 uncultured Uliginosibacterium sp. | reverse complement strand
TGATCGAGCTCGAGCCCGCGGGCGTGCAGCTGCTCCTGATGCTGCAGCGCGCGGCGCACGAGACGAATCGTGCGCTGCGCGGGACCGGGCACAGCCATGCCGTGCTGCATGTCTTGCGCCTGCTCGGACTCGACAGTGAGCTAGGCGAAGCCGTCTCGATTGTCGGAGCCTGAGCCATGGACCTTTCTGCTGCCCGTGGCGCGCTCGTCCAGGAATCGCGCGAGTTGCTCGCCGACATGGAGCGCGCGCTGCTTGAAATCGAGTCAGAAGGGATCACCCCTGAACGCGTGAACGCGGCGTTCCGCGCCGCTCACACGATCAAGGGCTCGGCCGGTCTATTCGGCCTGGAACTGATCGTCAGCTTCACGCATGTGATGGAGAACGTGCTGGATCGGGTGCGCAGCGAGACCTTGCGGCTGGAAGGCTCCCTAGTGTCGGTGCTGCTGCGCTGTGGCGACTACCTCGGGCGCCTGGTCGATGCGATCGATGCTGGCGAGGATGATCGTGATCCGGACCCGAGCGGGCGCGACGCCCTGCTTGCGGCGCTGCGCGACGTGCTCGGTGCCAGCTCGCCAGCAAAGGCTGTTGCGGTTGATGCGCCGGAAGCGCGGGTCGAGCGCGAACCGGCCGGGCCTGGTGCGGGCAACGAACACTGGCACCTGTCGTTGCGCTTCGGCGAGGATGTGTTGCGCAACGGCATGGACCCGCTGTCCTTCATCAACTACCTGTCGGGGCTGGGTACCATCGTGTCGCTCTACACCTTGGCCGAGCGCCTGCCGCGGGCCGACAGTTTCGACGCTGAATCCTGCTACCTCGGCTTCGAGATCGACCTGCTGTCGGATGCCGACAAGAAGACGCTGGACGATGTGCTCGAGTTCGTGCGCGACGAGAGTGAAATCCGCATCTTGCCGCCGCGCGCGAAGATCGCCGAGTTCATCGAGCTGATCGAGGCAATGCCGGAGTCGCGGCAACGCCTCGGCGAAATTCTCGTCGCGGGCGGCACGCTGACCGCCAACGAACTCGAAAAGGTGTTGCAGATCCAGGCGCGTGCGCGCGAGTCCGGCGGCGAGATTCCGCGTATCGGCGAGATTCTGGTGCAGGAGCACATGGTGCAGCCGCCGGTCGTGGCGGCCGCGCTGTCGCGCCAGAAACAGACTGAAGAGCGCCGTAGCACCGAGCACAAGATCGTCAAGGTCGAAGCGGGCAAGCTGGATCAGTTGATCAACCTCGTCGGCGAGCTTGTCATCGCGTCGGCCGGCGCGCGGCTGCTCGCCGAACGCACGCACCAGGGGCACCTGGTCGAAGCGCTGGGCGAAGTCGGGCAACTGGTCGAGCAGATCCGCGATCGCGCGTTGAACTTGCGCATGGTGCAGATCGGCGAAGTGTTCCAGCGCTTCCCGCGCGTCGTGCGCGACGTATCGCAAGAACTGGGAAAACGTATCGAGCTGGTGATCTCCGGCGCCGAAACCGAACTCGACAAATCGATGGTCGAGCGCCTCGCCGATCCACTGATGCATATCGTCCGCAACGCCATGGATCACGGCATCGAACCGGTGGAAGAGCGGTGCATGGCCGAGAAGCCGGAGCAGGGGCGCTTGTCCTTGCACGCGCTGCACGAATCCGGCTGTGTCGTGATCGAGATCAGCGATGACGGTCGCGGGCTTGATACCGCCCGCATCCGCGCCAAGGGCATCGAGCGTGGCCTGATCGGGCCCGACGATGAGCTGAGCGATGCCGAGATTCATCAGTTGATCTTCGCGCCGGGATTTTCGACTGCGGCGCAGGTCACCAACTTGTCTGGACGCGGCGTTGGCATGGATGTCGTCAAGCGCAGTGTCGAGGCCCTGCGCGGCGAGATCGACATCAGTTCGCGCAAAGGGGCCGGCACTACCTTCCGCATTCGCCTGCCGCTAACGCTCGCCATCATCGATGCTTTCCAGGTTGCTGTTGGCGACACGGTGTTCGTGATCCCGCTGGACATGATCGTCGAGTGCGCCGATATGCGTGCCCCGGAAGGACCTCAGCACATCGTCAACCTTCGCGGCGAGGCGCTGCCCTTCGTAAGCCTGCGCGAAGTCTTCGAAATCGGTACGGACGAAGCCCCACGCCCTGCGCGTGAGAGCCTGGTCGTGCTGGCTTATGGGCAACAACGGGCCGGGCTGCTCGTCGACCGCCTGCTTGGCGAATTCCAGGCGGTGATCAAGCCGCTGGGCAAACTCTTCACCGGCGTGCGCGGCATCGGTGGCTCCACCATCCTTGGGGATGGCTCGGTGGCGCTGATTCTGGATGTGCCAAGCCTGATCGCAACCTGCACCGAATCCCAGACCACTCACGCGCAAGCCTTCGGTGGCCTGCTGAACTGAGCAAGGAGAAGCGAAATGAACTGGTTTCTGCGTTTGAAGCTCGCCCAGAAGTTACTGGTGGCGTTTCTCACCTGCGCGGTGCTGACAGGTGTCGTTGGCGTCTATGCGCTGACGCGCATCGAAATGCTGCGCGGCATGCTGGAAGAGACGTACACCAATCGCCTCAAATCGATCGAATATCTGAGCCACACGTTGGTGCGAATTGGCGCGCACAACCGGGCGTACGCGCGGTTGCCGTCGATGAAGGATGTGGCCGTCCAGGAAGAGACGGCCAAACGCGGAGACGAGCACTGGAAGGCCGCACTGAAGGAATTTGAGGACTATAAGAAGTTGCCCTCAACCACAGAAGAGGATGCGATGACGCGCAAGGCCGAGTCGCTGTTTGAACCCTATCTGAAGGCGTCGGCGGAGGTGTTGAAGCTTTCGTCCGCGGGCAAGAGCGACGAGGCCGGCGTGCTGAGCAACGGTGATGCGCGCAAGGCCTTCACGGCCGTGTCGGACCTGATCACCGAGTTGTCTGAGCTTAACTCGAAGATTGCGAAGGACTTCTATGAAGAGTCGGCGGCGACGGCCCGCGAGGCAAGACTTGTCATGACGATCCTGGTGCTGCTTGCCGTTGTGCTGGCGATCGGTGCCGGCCTATTGGTGACGCGGATCATCTCGCGCCAGATTGGCGGCGAACCTGACTATGCGGCTGACGTCGTGCAGCGCGTGGCAGCTGGGGATCTTACGGTCAAGGTCAGTGTGAAGCAGGGTGACGAAACCAGCCTGCTCGCGTCGATGGCGCAAATGGTCGAGAAGCTGACGCGCATCATCGGTGATGTGCGTGCATCGAGCGATGCACTCGCGTCGGCGTCGGAAGAAGTATCGGCTTCGGCGCAAGCGCTCAGCCAGAACGCCACCGAACAGGCCGCCAGCGTGGAAGAGACCAGCGCGTCGATGGAGGAGATCGCCGCCACGGTGGCGCAGAACTCCGAGAACGCCAAGGTCACCGACGGCATCGCGTCGAAGTCGGCTCGCGATGCAGGTGAGGGTGGCGAAGCCGTGCGCGAAACGGTCAGTGCGATGAAACAGATCGCACAAAAGATCGGCATCATCGACGACATTGCCTACCAGACCAACCTGCTCGCGCTCAACGCCGCGATCGAAGCCGCGCGTGCCGGCGAGCACGGCAAGGGCTTTGCCGTAGTGGCCGCCGAAGTGCGCAAGCTGGCCGAGCGCAGCCAGGTGGCGGCGCAGGAAATCAGTGGCTTGGCGGCCAACAGCGTGAGCATGGCCGAGCGTGCCGGTGCGCTGCTTGAAGAACTGGTGCCATCGATTACCCGCACCGCTGATCTGGTGCAGGAAATTGCCGCTGCGTCGCGTGAGCAGACCGGCGGGCTGGATCAGATCAACAGCGCGATCGGCCAGATGACGCAGACCACGCAGACCAATGCGTCGGCCTCTGAAGAACTCTCGTCGACCGCGGAAGAGATGAGTTCGCAAGCGGTTCAGCTGCAAGAGATGATGCAGTTCTTCCGCACCGAAAGCGACGCGCCGCGGCGCCGCGCGCCGAAGGCGGGCCGAGCTGCGCCCACGCGCGGCGCGCCTGCGGGAAAGGCCAAGCGCCCAACCGCTGCGGCGATAGAGGGCGATGATGTGGATGAAGACGCCTTTGTGCGGTTCTGACAGGGGATTGCAATGACAACTTTGCCAACCCCCGCAGCGGGCAAGCCGGCCACGACGCGCCAAGCGGCGCCCGAGGCGCCCGTCGCGGCCCCGCAGCAATACCTGACCTTCCGGCTGGGTGACGA
Source organism: uncultured Uliginosibacterium sp. (assembly GCA_945957295.1). GTDB lineage: Bacteria > Pseudomonadota > Gammaproteobacteria > Burkholderiales > Rhodocyclaceae > Niveibacterium. The sequence goes on along the minus strand of CAMFLH010000254.1, from coordinate 1,962 downwards.
ACGCTTTGCAATCTCTATCCAGTCGATCCGCGAAATCATCGAGTTTCCCGGGCTCACCAGCATCCCGCTGACACCGGGCTTTCTGGCGGGTGTCATAAACCTGCGTGGTGCGGTGGTGCCGGTAATCGACCTGTCGGTGCGTTTTGGGCGCGCCGCAACGGAGGTCGGGCGGCGCACCTGCATCGTGATTGTCGAAGTCGAGACGGAAGATGGCTTGCAGGCGCTCGGCGTGATCGTCGATGCGGTTGACGAAGTGGTGGACGTCGAAGCGGCGCAGATCGAGACGCGGCCGAACTTCGGCTCCGGTATCAGAGCCGACTTCGTCGCCGGCATGCTGCGCCTGGGCAACCGCTTTGTCGTGGCGCTCGATCTGGACAAGGTGCTGTCCGCCGAAGAACTCGAGCAGATGATCGGCATCGCGGCGGGGGCCCAGCCAGGCTAACGATGTCGGACACGATGTGTGTGGCGATGAACCCGGAACAGACCATCGGCACGCGCGCCTTCGGGCGCCTGCAACGCTTCTTCAGGGAAGCGAGCGGCATCGCATTGAGTGCGCAGAAGCAGGCCCTGGTTGCCAGCCGCTTGCGTAAGCGGCTTGTGCATCATCGGCTGCCGGATTTCGATGCCTACTGCGACCTGCTGCTATCGCCCGAGGCTGAGGAAGAGCGCCAGCATGCGGTGGACCTGCTGACCACGAACGAAACCTATTTCTTCCGCGAGCCTCTGCATTTCGAACTGCTGGCGGACTGGGTGCTGCCGAGCATTTCGCGTCGTCCGCTGCGGGTATGGTCGGCTGCATGCTCATCGGGTGAAGAGTGCTATAGCCTTGCCATGCAGCTCGATCATGTGATTGGGCGCGAGGGCTGGGATCTGGTTGGCACCGATCTGTCTCAGCGCATGGTTCAGCACGCGCGCCGCGGGCTCTATCGTCAGACACGACTCGATGCGATGCCGCAGCATTTCCTGCGCAGCTACTGCCGACGTGGCACCGGGCAGTATGAGGGCTACCTGCTCGTGGAGCGCGCGCTGCGCGAGCGCGTGAGCTTTTTGCAGCACAACCTGTTCGATAGCCGCCCGACCTTGGGTCGCTTCGATGTGGTGTTCCTGCGCAACGTGCTGATCTATTTCGATGCGGCGGCCAAGCGCGAGATCGTGCTGCGTGTGATCGAACGCATTCCGGTCGGTGGCTGGCTCTTCATCGGCCGTTCGGAGAGTTTGCAGGAACTCGATCTGCCCCTGCGTGCCGAGGGTCACTCGGTCTACCGGGTGGTGGCGGCATGATTCGCCATGTCCATGCGGGTGACATCGTGGTCGGCGGGCCCGAGGACGAGCTTCGCGCGATCCTCGGCTCCTGCGTTGCTGTAACGCTGTGGCACCCGCTGCGCCGCATTGGCGTGATGAGCCATATCGTGTTGCCAGCGCACCGGGGCGGGCGGCGGCGGAAGGGCGCGCCGATCGAGGACACGCGTTTTGCCGATGAGGCATGGCGCGCGATGCAGAACAGCCTGCGCGAACACGGCATCAGCGTGACCGAATGCCAGTGCAAGCTGTTCGGCGGTGCGCAGGTGTTTGCCAGCGGCTCCGAAGTGGGCGGCGACAATGTGCGCGCCTTGCGCGACCTGCTTGGTCAATCGGGCCTGACGATCGTGCGTGAGCATGTTGAAGGCACGGGCCACCGTGTGCTGCGTTTCATGGTGGGTACCGGTGACGTGTGGGTCAGCCACCGCCAAGGCACGATCCAGCTTCCCGCGAAAGGGTTTGAACAATGATCCGAGTGATGGTGGTGGACGATTCCGCGGTGGTGCGGCAAGTGGTGCAGGAAGTGCTGCGCCAGCACCCGGATATCTCGGTGATCGCGACTGCGTCGGACCCGATCTTCGCCCTCGCGCAGATGCAGAAGAACTGGCCGGATGTGCTGCTGCTCGATGTGGAGATGCCGCGCATGGACGGCATCACCTTTCT
>CAMFLH010000253.1 GCA_945957295.1 uncultured Uliginosibacterium sp. | reverse complement strand
AAGCGGGGCGACTTTCTTTGGGTACTTTCTTTGTTCGCACAAAGAAAGTACCCCGGCTGCCGGGCCGGGACCCGGCTTGAGCGGACACGCGATCACAGCGCGACACGGCCAAACGCAAGCCGATGCTGCAGGCATCACCAATCTCAGCGCCCGCTGTCTATCACCCTATCCACCAACTCCACCGGCAAATGCTTCTGCAGAATGCGCCGCAAACTGCCGTCGGCCTTCATGTCAGACAAGGCCTTGGCAAAGGTCTTGTGGACAGCGGCATCGAGTGTCTTGCGCGAAAGCACCATCGACATCGTGCCGGCCACCGCGCCGATGTCGATCTTCCGCAGCGGACGGTCGCTGAACTGGTTAGCGTAGTAAGGCCACGCAATCTCGCGCACGATCGTCGCATCAGCGCGGCCGATCGCCACCAGGCGCACCGCATCGCCCTCCTCTGCGACCAGACTCACCTGGTCGCGCGCCTGTAACTGGCCGATCCAGGGATCCCATGTGGGGCCGTAGCGGAAGCCGCTTGTTAGGGCGAGTGTGGTGTCCGGCTCGTTCATCGGGTTCGTACTGAGCGGCGTTGCGCGGGCGTCGTTACGCACCAGCAGCACATTGCGGAAGTGCATGTAGGGCAGGAAGACGGCGTAGCGCTCGCGTTCCTCGGTGGCCACGCCGGACATCGAGATGTCCACTTGGGAAGCATCCAGCGCGGCCCAGAGGCGGACCCGCGATTCGTAGACTGGCTGCAACACACAACCGGTACGGCGCGACATTTCCTGTGCCAGATCCACCTCGATGCCGCGGCCGTCGCCGTTCGGCCCGAGGTAGTACAGCGGCGGGAGCATCGAAAACGCCAGATGCAGCGGCCGGTTGCATGGCAGCTCTGCACTTGGCCCGGCGATCACCGGCCCCGCCAACAGCAGCAACGCGGCAAACGCAAACGGCAAGGTCTGGTAAGCGAGGGTCACAGTACCGATCGGGCAATCGCAAATGTGGTGATGCAGTATGGCTCACGACGCGGCGCCTCGCCCAACAAGGGAGCCAAAAGCCTTGACTGCCCAGAGGCCGGCGCGGAGAGTTACGGCTCCCCACCCGTACATTGAGGAGGCCAAGATGCCCGCCGACACCACCGCGCCCGATAGCGAACAACTTGATCTGGTGTTCGAACGCCTCGTGGCGCTGCCTCCGGAAGCAATCTGGCGAGCGTGGACAACGCCCACGCTGATCACACAGTGGTTCACCCCCGCCCCCAGGGAAACCATCGCCTGCGAGATCGATCTTCGGCCTGGCGGCCGTTTTTACTCCGTGATGCGCTCGCCCGAAGGGCAGACTTTTCCTAACGAGGGCTGCTACCTCTTGGTGGAACCGAGCAAGCGCCTGGTGTGGACCAACGCGCTGGGGCCGGATTTCCGCCCCGCGACCGGCTCGCCCGACGGACTGATCATCACCGTCGAGATCACCCTGACTGCGGAGGGCAATGGCACCCGCTACCACGCCGTCGCCCGCCATGCGACCGAAGCGGCCCGGCAAGCACATGCGGCAATGGGCTTTCAGGAAGGCTGGGGCAAGGCGCTCGACCAGCTGATCGCACTGATGACTCGCCAGCAGGGCTGAACCATGAATCCGCCGTGGTGGAAGACTTGCGTCGCCTACCAGATTTACCCGCGCAGCTTCTGCGACAGCGACGGCGACGGCGTGGGGGATCTGCGCGGCATCATCAGCAAGCTCGATTACCTCGAGCGCCTCGGCATCGGCATGCTGTGGCTGTGCCCGGTGTATGCCTCGCCGAACGACGACAACGGCTACGACATTTCGGATTACGAAGCGCTCCAGCCCGAGTTCGGCACGCTGGATGACTGGATCGCGCTGCGCGACGGCTTGCACGCGCGGGGTATCCGGCTGGTGATGGATCTGGTCGCCAACCACAGCTCGGACGAACACGCGTGGTTCATCGAATCGCGCGCTGCGAAGGATTCGGCCAAGCGCGACTGGTACATCTGGCGCCCGCCTGCGGCAGATGGTGGCCCGCCCAACGACTGGCAATCGGTGTTCGGCGGGCCAGCGTGGGAGTTCGATGCGGCGAGCGGCGAGTACTACCTGCATCTGTTCTCGAAGAAGCAGCCCGATCTCAACTGGGAGAACACCGCCTTCCGCGCGGAACTGTTCGCGATGATGCGGCGCTGGGTCGAGCTGGGCGTCGATGGCTTCCGCATGGACGTGATCAACCTGATCTCCAAACCCGAAGGCCTTGGCGCGGGCGGCGACGAGGGCGGCATGGATCGCGCACTCAACGGCCCGCGGATGCGCGACCACCTTGCCGAAATGCGGCGCGAGGTCTTCGCCGGCACCGATCTGGTGACGATAGGCGAAACGCCCGGCATGCCGCTCGAGCTCGCGCGCGAGGTGACAGACGAGCGCGCCCCGCTGCTCGACATGCAGTTCCACTTCGAGCATGTCGATCTCGATCACGCACCCGGCGCCAGCAAATGGGACTGCACGCCGATGACGATGCCCGCGCTGCGTGCCACGCTGTCGCGCTGGCAGGAAGGCATGGAACCGCACGGCTGGAACAGCCTCTACCTGGGCAACCACGACCAGCCGCGCGCGGTCTCGCGCTACGGCGACGATGGCCGCTACCGGCGCGAATCCGCCACGCTGTTGATGACGCTGCTGCTCACGCTGAAAGGCACGCCCTTCATCTACCAGGGCGATGAAATCGGCATGGCCAACGTCGCCTTCGATGCGATAGACGACTATCGGGACATCGAAACGCTCAACGCCTGGCGCTGGCTCACGGGTGAGCGCGGGTTCGACGCGGCCGCCGCGCTGGCGATGATCCGCACGAAGAGCCGCGACAACGCACGCACGCCGATGCAGTGGTCGGCGGCGCCCAACGCTGGCTTCAGCACCGCGACACCCTGGATCGCACCTAATCCGGACTACGCAGCGCACAACGTCGCAGCGGCCGAGACCGACCCCGACTCCGTGCTTCACTACACCCGCCGCCTGATCGCGCTGCGACGGGAGACGGTCGCGCTGCAACACGGGCGCTACTGCCTGCTCGATGCCGAGCATCCTGCGTTATGGCTATACGAGCGTCTGGATGCCTCCACGCGCTGCGTCATCGCGCTGAACTTCTCCGCTACCGCGCAAGCGCTCCCGGCTCCGCTGAACACGATGCGCCGTGTGCTGACAAACGTGCGCAATCCATCCGCCGATACGCTGGCCGCGTGGGAAGCAAGAATCCTGGTGCCTGCGTGACGTGCTTCGCTTAACCCGCGGGCTCAAGCTGCCGTTACTCAACCTGCGATCCGCACCACCCACACGGCGGGCATTGATGGTCTCTGCAGCGCTGCTTCGCATCTCCTGCTTCGCCGTCGTGCTGGCCGGCTTTGCCGTGCATGCCGCCGACGACACCGCGCCAGCCAACCAAGGGCTATCGGATCGGTTGCGCCTGTCAGGCTTCGGCACCGCCGGGTACTCGCACTACAGCTCGGAGGACGCCGACTACGTCGGTACCCAACAGCCCGACGGGCCGGGCCGTACCGGCCGCTCCAGCGGCAGCCTCGACACCAACCTCGGCGTTCAACTCGACGCCCGGATTGTCGATAGCCTCGGCGCGACGCTGCAGGTGCTGAGCGAGTATCTGCCGGACGGCAGCTGGGACCCGCGAGTGAGCGTGGGCAGCCTGCGCTGGGAGGTCAGCGATCGGCTCGCGCTGCGCATCGGCCGCTTCCAATCGTCCACCTTCCTCGCCACCGACTACCGCTATGTGCGTTTCGCCAACCCGTGGCCGCGTCCGCCACGCGAGGTGTATGGCGTGCAACCGACCACCCGGCTCGACGGGGCCGACCTGAGCTGGCAGATGCCGCTCAACGACGGGAGGTTGATGCTCCGGGCGGGTGGCGGTGAAGTCAGCAGTGGCGCCGTTGCATCAACCGCAGGCCAGACCGATGAGATCGTCTATCGCGGCGGCTTCCTGCGCGCGCAGTGGGAGCGCGGCGCCTGGCTGACATCCGCTTCACTTACCCACAACCGCGTCAGCTTCGCGCCAAGCGGCGTGGTCGGGCAGGCTCTGCAACTGCTGGGGAGGCTCGACCCGGCAGCGGGTGAGGCGGCGATCGTGGAGGACAAACCGAACACCGCGCTCGCGCTGGGGCTGGCCTACGACAGCGACACCTGGGTCGTGCAGGCAGAATGGGCGCGAGCGTGGAACGACAGCATCCTGATCGATCGCAGCGGCGCCTATCTGCAAGCCGGCCATCGTTTCGGCCCAGCCTTACCCTATCTGATGGTCGCCGAACGCTGGACGCACGGGCAGAAGATCCATTCCGCCAACCCGGCCGCAGAATCCCTGCTGCGGGTGCTCTACCGCAACCAGCACAGCGATCAACGCTCGCTGACGCTGGGAGTGAACTTCGAACTGCGCGATCGTCTGATGCTCAAAAGCGCAGTGGAGTGGGTGAAGCCAGACTCCGGTGGAACCGGACTCCAGGGCAACATCGGCCCCGGCTACTCGCGCGAGGCACCCAAGTCAGAACGCCTGCTAACCCTCAACCTGGACTTCGTCTTCTGATGCGCGCAGCACTTCGCACCCTGCTCTGCGTGATCTCGCTGTCAGCATTCCAGCTGCCGGCCGCGCTAGCTGTGTCCGGCGAAGACAAGGTTGCGGTGATCGTCAGCGCCTCGGTCGCCATCCATCAGCTCAGCGCCGCCGATGTGCGCGAGCTGTTTCTCGGGCGCAAGCAGATGCAGGCCGGTGAGTTTGCGTTGCAGCCCGTCGATAACGCCGACAAGCAGGCGCGCGACCTGTTCTACAGCGGCGTTGCGGGCATGAGTGGCACCCGCGTGCGTGCCTACTGGGCGCGGGTCGTGTTCTCGGCACAAGGCAGGCCACCACCCGAACTGTCGCCATCCGATGTGAGCAGGCGGGTGATGGAACAGCCGGGCACGCTGGGTTACGTGAACGCAGCCAACGTGCCGGTTGGTGCGCGAATCCTGTTCACCTTCCCGTAGGTGGCGCGCCTCGCAGCGCGCGCCTACTTCAGCACTTCAACGATCTTCACGCCTACTTCGTAGACCGCAGAGCCGTTAACCGGGTGGCAGCGCTTGACCTGGGCGCGCACATGCATCGGCGGCCCGGCAAGCGGGCCTTCGTGCGGGCGCACGATGACTTCGAAGATTTCGTCGGGGCGCGGCACGTACACCGTGTGCAGCGTCATGCCGTCCACGCTCAAATCCACGCAGCGCGCCTTGCGCGGCGGGTGTTGCGAGGCGGCGGGCTGAATGAAGGCTTCCGTGCCAAGCGGGATGCGCACCGCAGTGCGGCGCTCGCGATCCCCGTGTCCGTTGTTCATTGCGGGTCTGCTCCCTGGACTGTTGCCGCCGGCTGGTGGCCCGCAGCATTTGTTGTGCCGCTAGGTTACCCGAAGCGCCCGCGGCGTGCGGGGGCTGATCCCTTGCAATGAAAACGGCCCGCGCGAGGCGGGCCGTGGCGTGCGAGAACACAGCTGGATCAGGCAGCCTTCTTCATTTGCTTCTGGTAGAGGAACTCGAGGATCGCGGCACGGCAGCTCACGTATTGCGGATCGTGCGCCAGTTCGAGCCGGTTGCGCGGTTTGGGGATGTTCACGTCGAGGATCTCGCCGATCGTCGCGGCCGGGCCGTTGGTCATCATCACCACGCGGTCCGACAGCAGCACGGCCTCGTCGACATCGTGAGTCACCATCACCACCGTGGCGCCCGTCTTCGCCATCACACCGATCAGCTCGTCCTGCAAACTGGCGCGGGTAAGTGCATCGAGCGCGCCGAAGGGCTCGTCCATCAGCAGTACCTTAGGCTCCATCGCGAAGGCGCGCGCGATGCCCACGCGTTGCTTCATGCCGCCGGAGATCTCGTGCGGGTACTTATGCATCGCGTGGGCCATGTGCACCATCTCCAGCGCGGCCTCGGCACGCAACTTCAGCTTGACCTTGCGCTCACGGGTGCCGAACACACGCTCCACCGCGAGGTAGACGTTCTCGAAGCAGGTCAGCCAGGGCAGCAGCGAATGGTTCTGGAACACCACCGCGCGCTCCGGCCCCGGCCCGGCCACTTCGCGCCCGGCACAGATCACGTTGCCCGAAGTCGGCAGCGTGAGGCCGGCGATCAGGTTCAGCAGCGTGCTCTTGCCGCAGCCGGAGTGGCCG
>CAMFLH010000252.1 GCA_945957295.1 uncultured Uliginosibacterium sp. | reverse complement strand
GCCGTCCAGCTCGTGGTGACCTGCCAAGCCGTCAAAGTAGACCTCGACCAGCAACTCGGGAAGGTCGGCAATCTTCCTTCCGCCGTGAAGGAAATCCGCTATGCAGTCGGCGTTGAACAGGGCTTCAATCCCGATGGACTCCACCTTGCTGCGGCTGGCGCTAAGTACTATGTCCAGTGCCTGAAGCACCGAACTCTTGCCGGCTTCGTTACCTCCGACGAGGATGTTCAGTTCTGGATCAAATTCCAGTTCCAGCGCCTTGAAGCGCTTGAAATTCCTGAGCACCAATCGACGTATCGTCCCCACGCGCATCTCCTCCCTCTCGCAATTGACTCTCTGATCTGCGTTATCGGCATTGCCGCCACGACTGGCGCACGCTATCGGATTCACTCAGATCGACACAACAGGCAACACGAACCTTTGTTCGCAGCGACAGGCCCCTGATGCACCTATTTGGCGGATAATTCTACCTGCCACCTGCTCACTATTGGGCTATTAAAATACACCACTCATAGACAGATCACACTGCATTCGGCATACTTTGATAGACCTTTTAAGGGTGCTTGATGCCATGCGATCCATCATCGAAGTTCACACTGATGCCGGCTGGGTGCCTGCGGCGGAATTCACTCCAATGGGTGGAGGACGCAGCGCGACATTCGAATACCTCATCGAGTACGTTTTCGGGAGCAATCCGCTGCCCGTCTCGCTGACGCTGCCCGTCACCGCGGAGCGGCAAGGCGTCGGTCTTGACGGCGAGCCTCCCCCCTGCCCGGCATTTCTGCTCGACCTGGTTCCACAGGGTCGCGGCCGCACCTACCTCGCGCAGGAATTGCACCTGGCCGACGGCGACGACAAGGATCTGCTGCTGGCCCAGTACGGCGCGTTCAATCCGATCGGAAACCTCCGGCTCGATACCGCGGTGCAGTTCTACGAAAAGCACCGCACAGCGCATCCAGACGGCGGGCATGAAGGATTCGCCCTGAAGGACATTCTGGCCCGTCAGGAGGCCTTCCTGGACCACATCTGGCTCCACGCCATGCTGTCCGCCGGCACAACCGGCGTTCAGGGCGCTGCGCCCAAGTTTCTACTGACCCAAGATCACAGCGGGCAGTGGTTTGCCGACTCGGCCCTGCCCGACGAGGCCGCCGCGGCGCACTGGCTCGTCAAGCTTCCTCGAGGCAAACACGAGACGGACTACGCCGTGCTGCGCAACGAGGCCGCCTACATGCGGGTAGCCGAGCGGTGCGGGCTTCGTGTCGCCGGCGAACCGATGTTCGAGCAGGACATGCTGTTCCTTCCTCGCTTCGACCGGGTCGTCGCCGGCGGCCGCGTCCAACGGCTTCACCAAGAAAGCCTTGCCTCGCTGGCCAGCATGCGCGGTTTCGGCCTGCGGATCTCGCTCTTTGAGCTCGTCGAGGCCTTCAATCGTCATGTCACACACCCCGCGGCCGAGATCGCCGAGTTCATGAAGCGCGACGTGCTCAACCTCGCGATGCGCAACACCGACAACCATGCTCGCAATACCGCCGTCCAGCGCCTGGCGGACGGCACGGTGCAGCTCACACCGCTGTTCGACTTTGCGCCGATGTATCTCGATCGCGAGCTGATCGTTCGCGGCTGCAAGTGGGCGGTCAACAACGGCCGCGAGCTCACCGAGTGGGACGACATCCTGGAGACGTTGAACACGGACGAAGCGGACAAGCCTGAGATCGCGCGCGAATTGAGGGAGTTCGCTGAAGTGCTGCAGGATCTCCCACAACTCATGCAGGACTGCGGCGTGGACCGCGACATCATCGAGCACTGCATGCCGGCGATCGAGACGCAGCATGCACGGCTGGAGGCAATGAGAGGCTATGGACCGACGCCGTAAGCATATAGACCCTGAGGCCGAACGCGCCTTGCGGGAGCAGTTCTACGCCGACGTTGCGGCCGGCCGCCTCTCGGTTCCGGATGCGGTCAAGACGATGCGCCGCATCAGCCGCCTCACCCTGCCGGAGTTCGCACAGCACCGCGGCCTCAGCCTGGCCGCGCTCAAACAGATCGAGTCCGGACGGGGCAACCCGACCGTGGAGACCTTGAACAAGATCGGACAGATCTTCGGACTTGAGGTCGGATTCGTACCGAAGCGCAATTCCGCCACTCCTCCGCCGAAACCGTGAAAGCACAGGACCGTTTCGGCTGCGCCACTTGTGCGCACTCCTGGCTGAAGACAAGGACACCCGTCACGACTGAAGCGCACCAGATAGGATAGAGTGCGCAAATATTCCATTCGCATTTCCTCTCAATGCCTAAACGACCGCTGATTCGTAAGGGCGACCGCACCACCCACGGCGGCACGGTCCTCGCGGGTGACACGACATTCCTCATCGATGGCCGCGAACTAGCGCGCGTCGGCGACCCCGTAAGTTGTCCCCAGTGCAAAGGCAACCACGTCATTGTCACGGGTGCGCCCGACGTGCTGAGCGGGCAAACCGTGGCCCGCCATGACGACATGACGGACTGCGGCGCGAAGTTGATCGCGAGCCAGCACACTGCAACATGGAGCGACGGAAGCGAAGCGACAACCAACGCTGGAGCCTCGCCAGATGCCTCAGAATCGCTCGTGGCGCTTGCCGATACGCACGACATCGATAGCGACGAACCCCGTGCGATCCGCTTTCAAGCCGTTCACCCGGAGACTGGCCAGCCGCTGGCAAAACGACCTTACATCCTCACGCGGGAGGATGGCAGCCAGTGCGGCGGCGTAACCGACGCGCAGGGCTACACGAAACCGATCGAAACCACTGCGCCAGAACAGATCGCTGTGCATTTCATGTTCGCGGATGCTGGCGGGAGAACGATTGACCGCGAGGACTTATTGCCGTGAGCCAAGCCAAGACGGACGACCTGAAAACTGGCGGCTTTGACACGTGGGCGGTCATCGAGCAGAAGCGTGCGGCCGACGCCCTGGTAGTCGTCACAGTCGATGACAAAGCCGCGATACGCCAGAGGATCATTGCCGAGATTCGCCGCAAGAAAGTCACGTTCGTAACACGCTCCGAGTGGAAGGCGAAGGACGCCAAGGCGAGCGGCCTATCGAACGATTGGGACTACACCGGCATCGCCCTGCATCACGCCGGCAACAGCTACACGTGCGACGCCGACGGCGCCGACAAGATGCGGCATGTGCAGCAGGAGCATTTCAGCCGCGGGAGTTCGGACATCGGCTACCACTATGGCATCGACTGTCAGGGTGTGATCTACGAAGGTCGCGATATCCGCTATCTTGGCGCACACATCGGGCAGGTGCCGAAGGTTATCGGGATCGTGATGCTCGCCGACCTTTCGGTTCGCGGCGAACAACGCAAGGTCGAAAGCGACTTGCCGTGGTGGAAGAAGTCGAACTTCGGCATCCTTCCAACCTACGACGACATCGCTGTGAATCACGACGAACCAACGGAAACGCAGATCAAGGCGCTGGAAGTGCTGACACGAGTGCTGAAGGAAAATTTCAGCGGCATTTCGCGCTTCGGTGGGCACCGGGAATGGGCCAGCCAGTCCGGCGGCAACCGCGCTTGCCCCGGCGTCTATGGCCTAATCCTCGCCGAAATGATGCGCAGCAAATTCGCATTGGAGAAGCCATGAGGCGGTGGCTGATCACGGCCATCGTCGGCGTAGCAGCCGGCATAGCGACCTGGCTCTTCGTTGGATGGGAAGCGACCGCCGTCGATCACGAAACTCGTTACGTCGCCTTCGTGAAGAGCTACCCAACCACGACTGTCCTGTTTCGTTCGTACATGGGCTGCGACGAATGCGACGCACAGGATTTCTTGGCCCTCTCTCCCTCACAACGATCTGAGTTCGCTGCCTTCTGCCGCGCCAAATACGGCTTCGACGAACCGCGGATCTGCAATGCGATCTATGCCGAGCAGCGCAAGATCATGTTGGAGAAGCTGGCCGCCGGCGCAGCAGCCAAGCCATGAAGGCATTGAAGCGCATCGCTATCGGACTCGCGCTCTTGTTCGCGATCGGCGTCGCGGCGATCGCAGTCGATGGCTTAAACGACGATGCAACAAAGAGTGATGTGGCCCTTGTTCTCGGCTCGAAAGTCATGCCTGACGGGACGCCATCTGCACGCCTGCGGGCGCGTCTGGATCGAACCGCCGATCTATACCAACAAGGCCTGTTTCGGCACGTGATCGTTAGCGGCGGCACCGGCAAGGAAGGCTTCAGCGAAGCTCGCGTGATGGCGGACTACCTGATCGAACGGCGGAAATTACCGCGAACGGCCGTCATTCTCGACGAGTTGGGCAACACCACGCTGGCCACTGCGCAAAACAGCGCGGCGATCATGCGTCAACGTAGCTTAAGCAGCGTAGTTGTCGTCACCCAATACTTCCACGTGACGCGCAGCCGGTACGCGCTGCACCAAGCCGGCATCGCGACGGTGCGCTCTGCGCACGCCCGTTATCTTGAGTGGCGCGACCTCTATTCCGTTGCGCGGGAGGTCATCGCGTTGCCCATCTACTGGTTCCTTTCTCCGCGGCAATAGGTTCTACCTCTGGAGAGATCGCACCTAAAACGGCGCTTTCCGCCGGTAGGTGCGTTGTGCGTTTACTCCACAATCCCGGAAACGACGTCCGAAGCAGCCACAAGGGAGATTGATATGGAGCACACCAAGGAAGAGTCACAGAAACCCTCACTAGCCTCCGGGTTGGCCATTATCGAGAAAGCACAGGAACTACGATGGACTTTGCAGTTGGCGGTAGCGGTATTGTTTGCCGACTTGGTTTTAGTCTGGTGCACCGGCGCCGGCATCATCCAATGGTCGCCGAGTGCAACGGACCTGTTGAGCAACGTCGGGGCTTTGGTGACCGGCGTCTTGGCGTTTGGGGTTTTAATGTCGATCGTGGCGCCAATCGTCGGCGAAACAGTCCGGCAATTAGTATGTGGCCTCGTCCTGAATATTCCGTGGCCAGACTGGATGCGAAGCACACAAGACTATCGACGACCAGTGGGCAAGGTATTTCCAAGCGAGTTACTAGATCACGCGCTTCGGAAAGGGGACAAGTTCCTGCTGGATCTTTACAAGGCCCACCAGGAGGAGGACGCAAGCCGAGCTTCGGCAGACGTGTCGACGGGTCAGATCGCGTTCAAGGTCCTCGTGTTGGCGGTCGCCGACTATTGTCCGGATTTTCTGGGTATCCATGGCACCACAGTGCTGCAAACTCTCGTCGGCCGATTGGGCAAGCCTGGTGAAGCGCTTTTGCTGTTTGGCCTGCTGTTAGGCCTTACAGTCCTAAAGTGGGCTTGGCTTCCAGTTGAAGGCCCAGGCTGGATTCATTACCCCCCGCTTTACGATGAAATAGAATCAGAACGCAAGCGAAGGAATAGCTTTTAGTTAACGCTGTGTGCCGTTCGAGAACATCAATGCGTCACGGCTACTTGCCGTAAAAAGGACGACGACAAAAGCACGGAGATGGACGCGGGCAGCGCCCGCGGAGTGCTTGGAGCGGCGCGCCACTCCAAGCGCGGAGCACTGGGTTGGGAAGCAACGTGTCGAGCTCGCCCTTTTTCTTATTGGCTCAACAGGTGGAATCGGCTCCTCGGTCCGCCCCTCAACGACGAATAGCACAGCCATCGCCAACGGCAAGGGCGCTACGGGCCCCGCCCGACGGGCAAGCCCGACGGATCGAGACCACTTCAGCCCTTGCCGTTGGCGACGGTTGTGCAGAACATTCGTCGAGGCGAACCGAGAAGCAGATTCAACTGCCAATAAGGAAAAGGGCAACCCATGAGCTCAACACGACCCAACCCAATGCCCCTTTCAACACTGCGCCCCTTCGGCGCCCCCGCGAGGCTCCCCTCAAAGCAGACCTGCAAAGCACTAAGAGCCTAGCGCTCTCAAGGAGGAGATATGTACGACTACAACAATAAGACCGCTTTAACTGCGGCCATCCGCGAGCGAAACGCTACGGTTGGTGACTTTAGGGACGCGATCGCGCAATGGAAGGCGCATTCCGCACGCCTCGAGCTTCAGCTGGCGGACGCCAAAGAAGACGTATTGCTCGGGAAGGCAAAGTTGGCATCGCTCGAACAAGTACTCTGTCTCGCGCTATCTGCGCTCCAGCGGCTCGATCCATCGTCTCCACTGTTGCTGTCTCTTATACACATCTGACGCTGCCGACGACTAGTCGAGTGTAG
>CAMFLH010000251.1 GCA_945957295.1 uncultured Uliginosibacterium sp. | reverse complement strand
GCCCTGGCGAATCCACGCCTCGGCGTGCGGATTCGCGGGCGGACGCGCGCCGATGCCGATGCGCTTGCCCGTGCGTTTGCTGGCAGAACTGCTCATGACGGCCACCGCAGCAGTTCATCGACAAGCGCGGTGATTTCGCGCGCGGCGGCGCTGTCTGGCGCCGTCTCTCGCGCAAGCCGGCCAGCGGCCACGCTGTCGGCGAACACGATGCGCTGATGCACTTCCGCGCGCAGCGCAGGAAGCGGCTGCTCGGCCAGCGCGCCGCGTGCTTCGCGTCCGATCACGGTGGTGCTCACGCGCCGGTTGATGACGAAGGCCGCGCGCAGCGCAGGCCGGAACACCTGCGCTTCCCGAATCAGTGCCACCATCTCGGCACTGGCCCACAGGTCGTAGGGACTGGGCTGCACCGGGATCAGTACACGCTCGGCCGCCAGCAGCGCGGAGCGCGCCAAGGCGGCGATCCTGGGTGGCCCGTCGATGACGACGTGATCGGCCCGCCTGGCGAGTTCTGGTGCCTCCTGATGCAGCGTTTCGCGGGCGAGGCCCACGGCGCTGAACAGCCTTGGCAAACCTTGTTGGCTGCGGCGCTGCGTCCAGTCCAGCGCGGAGCCCTGCGGATCGGCATCCAGCAGGATGACCGACTGCCCGCGCATCGCCAGCTCGCCGGCGATGTGGGTGGCGAGCGTGGTCTTGCCCACGCCGCCTTTCTGGTTGAGCAGTGCGACGATCATGGCCTGGCCCTCCGTGTTGGAAAGCCCGGCTGTTGCTGCTGCTTTTCGTGCCGCTTGGTGGTTGTCCACCGAGGCGCGGCGCTTCTACTAAAAGTTAGAGAATTTAAGTTAGGGAAGTTAGGAGAGGCCGAAACCCGCGCCAGCATTGGCTTTGCGGCCGATTTTGTTGCCTGATAGCACGAGGATTCGTTGCCTGATAGCACGATACCTCTGTTGCCTGATAGCACGAGTCCGTCCACAGGCTTTGTCGCAGTTATCCCCGTGCCGTTTGCGGCACGGGCCGGAATGTCAGTAGCGGCGAGGAAATGCCCGAGACGTACTCGATGCCCAACTGGTAGCCCGGCAGGGCTTGCCGCGCCACCAGCGCCCGCAGGTCGGCGGCGAAGTCGTAGTACCGCGCCACGCTGCCCGACTTGCGGTACAGGTGCTGAAAGTCGAATTGCCAGCCGCCCGGTTGGCGCCCGCCATGCTTGCGCACCAGCCGGTACAGCCAGCGTTCGATCCCGCCCGTGAGCCGGAAATACGCCGGGTCGATGGTCAGCACCAGGGCGGCATCCATCACGCCGGCATAGAACCAGTCCGGCAGGATCAGCTCCAGCCCCAAGGGCGTGCCCTTGGCATCGGCCAGCTCCTTCCACTCGTTGATCCACGAGAAGCGGTGCAGCCGCCTTCCCGTGGTCTCGCGGATCGACGTGGCCACGGTCGTGGATTGCAGGCGATCCAGCGCCGCCTTGAGGCGCTGGTAGTCGCGCAGCGACGTACCGCGCCCGATGAAGCGCAGGATCTCGTACGGCGTGGCCTGCATCAACCGCGACGGGCGCAAGCCCGCATCGCGCGCCTCCACGATCTGGCTGGCCGCCCAAATGAGCACGTCCGCGTCCCAAATCGTGGCGATGCCATGCTCCTGCGTACCTTCCACGCGGATGGTGACGTTCCCGCTGCGAAAGTCGATCGGCGCAACGCGCCGCGACTTCGCCAGCGAGAAGAACGGAAAGGCCATCAAGTCCTGGCTGTCGCGCGGCGCCATGTCGCCCGGCAAGGCGCGGAACAGGTCGAGCTGTTCGCGCTCTGGCACGGGCCGCTGCCGGGACGGCAGCGCAGGGTTGGACATGGCGAAGGCCACCCACGCGCCAGCGATCAGCGCGCACGGCTGTCCGCCGAATGCTGCTCGGCGTATTCGGGATCGGACGTGCTCTCAAAGCTGCGATCCGCAGCCCAGGCATCAAGGTCGGCCACGGCGTACATGACGCGGCGGCCGAACTTGCGGAACTTGGGGCCGCCACCGAGCACGCGCTGCTTTTCCAGCGTGCGCGGCGACAGCCGCAGGTAGTCGGCGGCCTCGTCGTTGGTGAGATAGCGCTGCGGCTGCGCAGCGGACGTGGCGTTAGATGCGGGAGCGGCGGCAGGCCGCAAGGGAGCGGGACGCATGGTGAGAACCTCCATCGGTTGCAGGGCTCCGGCCACACAGCGCAACCGGATGGAGGCAGTCTCAGAAAACGAAGCCCTCTTGCTCAGGGTCGTTTTGCGTGACCTTCAAAACGACCCTTCTCAAGCGGAGCAAGCTGTGCTAGGCGGCGATAGCCGCCGCGCATCAGCGCATCGCCGCGCCGCGTCAGGCGGCGCACCTTGGAGCGCAGGCCGCCGTCGCTGTACCAACCGGCTGCGGCATCCACGCCGAACAAGCCTTCGGCCACATCGCGCAAGGACGCACCCGCCAGGGTTGCGTCGAGCGCCTGCAAGGTGTGCAGTTCCAGCAAGGCCGAATGCGATGGCCGGGGCCGAGCATTGGCCAGCGCCGCACCGGGCGCATGGCCGCGTGCAGGTGCGGCAGCACCGCCGTGATGGGCATAGGCGACAGCCATGCCGTCCTCCAGGCCGGGCGCCAGCGCGAAGCGCAGGCACTGGCCGGGGCTGCGCGCGATCAGCGCCAGTCGCTTGCCGTCGTGGAGCAGTTGTTTGTGACCGGGGATGTTCCAGAAGTCGAATGCGGCGGCGTCGGGCGGCGGATCAGCATCAGGGTAGAGCTGCACCACACCAGTGTGGCCGGGCAGCCAGGCCGGGTGCGCGTCACGCGCATCCAGCGCCGGGTCTTCCAGCAGGCGCAAGCCCCAGCGATGCCCAGCATCAGAGCGACGCGCACGGCGCAGCCAGTCGAGCCGGTAATCAGGATGGCGGCGCAGGTACTCCCAGGCCAGCGCGAGCGTGTCCAGCCCCAGGACGTAGAGGTAAGCAGCGGTGGGATACCAGTGCGCGAAATGGTGAGGGCTGACCATGACGAAAGCTCCTGTCGAACAGCAGGAACGTCGCCACGGCGTCACAAATGCGGGAGCATCAAATCGAGGTAGAAATCGGGTTAAGCTGTAACCGCTGGTGTCAAGACCGATAGGCTCCGGCGTGTTGCGAAATCCGTCTGAATGCGACGGCCGCCTGACTCCAAAATGTCATGCGGCACGAAATACCGTGCCGCAACTCCCGCAAAAGATCGTGGCTGTTTTAGGCACGAAGGCACCGTTTCGGTGCAAGAGTGCGGATTCAGACTTTGCGGGTCTGGAGCAAGACTGAAATAGTCTCAATGCGCCCGGCTTGGCCTGGGCGCGAATGGCTCAATCGACGATGGAGCCGTTTTCCTGCGCCAGCCGCAGGTATTCCGACAGCGGGCGAACCGCCTGGAAATACAAATCCCGCATCACGGGCTGTTTGTTCGGGCCAACGATGGAGGCCAGGTCGGACAGCTTGATGCGGCCCAGCTCGGGCATACCGATGCCCACGTCCATGACGCCGAACGCCGTATCGCCGTCGGCAGGATTGAGCGAGGCCAGCAGCCAGATGGCGTGCGCGTCGGGAGTGAACAGCCGCACGACCGGCAACGGGTCGTGCGGTTCACCGGCAGCGACACGCCGCCCGTTTTCCAGCAGCGCGGCGCGCTGCGCATCGGTGACGAGGGGAGCCATCATCGGGGTGCTCCTGTTCCAACATGGAATGCCGGTTTTGCGCTTCCGCGCCGAAACACGAAAGCGCAAAAACAGAATTGTAGAAATCTGGAAAGGCACGTAGGCGGTTCTCCGGTTCTGTCGGAATCCGCAAAAGCGGATTTCCGTAAAAGCACGAATAAGGCCAGAGCCACGAAAGAGTTAAAGATAACGTGGTTTTAATTGTGCTGCGACTTGACGCTTCTGTCCATGCAGAAGCGATCCATCCAGCGCGGCCGACCGGCCGGCGCCACCACCTACGATGCCGAGTTGGCGCAAGCCTTCGGCGCGGCGGTGCGCGCGCTGCGGACGGAGCGCGGCATCGCGCAGGAGTCGCTCGCGCACCTCGCCGGCATCGAGCGTTCGCACATGGGCAAGGTCGAGCGCGGCGAGCACATGCCCACGCTGGCGATCATCTTCAAGATCGCCAGCGCGCTCGAATGCAGCACGGCCGTGCTGATGAGTGAGGCTGAAAGCCAGCTCGCGGCGGCGGCCCAGCCGTAGGCGCTGGCCGGGCCGATCTGGCGCAGCCGGTTCGGCGGTATCGAGGGGCGCCAAGCGTCGCGCGGCGGGGATAGCCCGCAGGGCTTTCCCCCGGAGGCAAGCGAAGCGCGCAGCGCCATAGGCGCGAAAGCGTGAGGGATTGGAGCCGGATGGCCGTGACGGCAAAGACGGCACGGGGCGTAGCCCGCAAAGCCCGGCGGCGCATCGCGCCGACACGCCATGCCCTTACAGCAGCCACAGACGCCAATCTCAGACAAGGGAACGCTGCCTGCTATGGGGCACCGCCTGCTGCTGCCATGTTCGGGACGAACGAACAGCGCAGCGCCCCGCCGTGTGGCGGGGCGCTGCGGGCGACGGTCATGCCGCCTGGGGCTTGCTGCGCGACCAGATCAGGTCGTGCGTGCCGTTCTCGCCTTCGATCAGGCGGGCGTAGACCGTGGCCGGGAACGAAGGATCGTCGAGGGTCACGGAGATGTACTCCCGCCCGGCCTCGCTGGTCTTCTTCCACGCCGCGCCGATGTCGTGGCTGGCGGCCTGCAGGCGGAAGTCGGGGGCCTTCTCGTTGTCCCCCTTGTCGTTGGGAACCAGCTTGACCTTGACGTTGAGCGTCAGGGTGCGAAGCGTGCCGGTGAAGCCGTCTTTGTCTGCGGTGAAGGTGCCGATGTTGGCCATGATGAAACTCCTTTTGGTGGAACAAGGTTCGCGCCCATCGCGTCCTTGTTGTGATCCGGCCGGCGGGGGACGGGCTGGCTGCACCGCTTGCGGTCGAAACGCAGTGGAGAGCCGGGAGGCGAAAAGAATTTGTCCCGCGAGGAATCTGCGCAGCAGAGGGGAAATTGTTTTCGCCGGACGGTTGCAGCCATGAAGCCCGAGGCGCAGCCGCGCCATCGCCAGGATTCACAACAACACAAGGACGCCTTGGGCCGAACCGCACCGCAAGGAGATGGGGCCGGCTCGGCATCCCCGCATGACGGCTGCTCCGGCTCGCCCGCTGACGCGGGCCAGGTCAACCACCCGACGACAGGCGAGAACGCCCCCGCCGCAACTTGCGGCGCCGGTCTTGAGGCGTGGCGTGGAAGCTCCATAGTGATGCCGGGCGGGTTGTCCGTGAACCGTCCTTCGTGGACGTGATGGGTACGAACCGCCAGCGTTGAGGACGGCACGCATTTGTACTACCTGTCGCAGCAAGTTCCAGCGTGTTCGCCAGCGCACCGTCCATCGCGGCGGGACGCCGGCCCGGCCGATCCGGCGCAGCCGGTTCGGCGGCATCGAGGGGCACCAAGCTACGCGCGGCGGGGAGTGATCGCAGGGCTGTCCCCTGGAGGCAAGCGAAGCGCACAGCGCCGCAGGCGCGAAGGCGTGAGGAATTAAAGCCGAATGGCCGTGACGGCAAAGACGGCACGGGGCGCAGCCCGCAAAGCCCGGCGGCGCATCGCGCCGACACGCCCAGGCCGGTCTATATTTTCAGGAAGGAAGCCAAGACAAGCCCATGACCATCCAGCTCAGACACGAAACCCCAGACGACATTGCCGCCATCGAGGCGGTCACGATCGCCGCCTTTGCCGATGCACCGCACACCAGCCACACCGAGCAATTCATCGTGCGGGCCTTGCGCGGCGCCGACGAACTGACGCTTTCCATCGTGGCCGAAGAACATGGCCAGGTCGTTGGCCACGTCGCGCTATCTCCGGTGACGATCACCGATGACCACGGACAAAGTGCCCCGGGCTGGTACGGCCTGGGGCCGATTTCTGTCCTGCCGCAAAGGCAGGGACACGGCATCGGCCAGTGCCTGATGGAACAGGCGCTGGCCGAACTGCGGGCCATGCAGGCCGCAGGCTGTGTGCTGTTGGGAGATCCCGCGTACTACGCGCGCTTCGGTTTTGAGGCCCACGCGGGCCTGCAACTGCCGGGCGTGCCGCCCGGCCATTTCATGGCGCTGGCCCTGCATGGGCCAGTGCCCGAAGGTATCGCGCAGTACAGCGATGCCTTCAACGCCGCCGCCTGAGCCATAGCGAAGGCGGCGGCGTTCTGATTCGGCTGCGGGCCTTGAACACCCGGCGCGGCC
>CAMFLH010000250.1 GCA_945957295.1 uncultured Uliginosibacterium sp. | reverse complement strand
TGCAAGTTGTCCGCGGCCTGCTCGCCGGCGTGGCAGCCTCTGCCCTGATCGGCTCCGCCGCCGCGGCGCCGATCAACCTGATCGAGAACGGAAGTTTCGAGGACGTCACGCAAGCCAACGGCACCTGGAACATCTACACGAAGAATTTCGCCGGCTGGCAGGTCAACAAGACCTACGGCGTTGAGCTGCGCAACAACGTGGCCGGCGCTGCGTTCGACGGCGTGAACTTCGTCGAACTCGACACCACCGGTAACTCGTGGATCTCGCAGACCTTCGACACCACGATCGGCCAGACCTACAAAGTGTCGTTCTACTTCTCGCCGCGCGCTGGTGTGGCGGCGGATTCGAACGACATCACCGCGCTGATCAACGGTGCCACTGCGCTGACTGCGTCGGGCAGCGGCGTTGGCGCATCCGGCAACGTGTGGAAGGAATACAGCTTCAATTTCGTCGCAGCCGGTGACTTGTCCACGCTGGGCTTCAAGGCGGGTGGCATCAGCAACAGCTACGGCGGTTCGCTCGATAACGTCAGCGTCAGCGTCAGTGCGGTGCCGGAACCCTCGTCCTGGGCGACGCTACTGGTGGGCCTCGTCGGCCTTGGCACCATCACGCGCCGCCGCATGCGCTGAAACGCGCAAGCCGGTACGCAAAGGGCGCTCCCGTGGGGGCGCCCTTTTTCTTTTGCGCCCTGGATTTGTGTATGGGCGCCCCGGCAGACACGAACCCGATACGTGGGGACCGTAGAATGTCGCGCTTGGCCGCCCCGCCCACACGGCGAGGCTCGGCCCCTTCTGCCCCCGGACACCCCGATGAGTCTTGCTGCCCTCGTAGCCGCCTTCGTGCGCCGCCACTGGCGCGCCTATTCCGCCTCCGCCGTGATGCTGGCCGGCATCGCGATCCTGACCGTGTCTGTGCCGCGCCGTGTCGCCGCGATCATCGACCGTCTGGTGCATGGCCAGGTCACGCCCAGCGCTTTGTTCGGCGAATTCGCGATCCTCGTCGCGATGGGGCTGACGATCTACGTGCTGCGCGTCGGTTGGCGCCTGGCGCTGTTCTCTGCTGCCTACCAGCTTGGCGTGGAACTGCGTACCCGGCTTTACCGCCAGTTCACGCTGCAGGGCGCGCGCTTCTTCCAGGGCAGCCGCACCGGCGACCTGATGGCGCGGGCGACCAACGACATCGACGCGGTGGAGCTCACCGTCGGCGAGGCACTGCTCGCCGGCTTCGACGGCACCATGACGCTCGTGTTGGTGGTGGCGATGATGACGCTGGGTATCGATTGGCGGCTCGGCCTTGCCGCGCTGCTGCCGTTCCCCTTCATGGCGTTCGCGTTCTGGCGCATCTCGCGCCATGTGCACCACGCATGGCGCGATTCGCTCGCGCGCTTTGGCAAGCTCAACGACCATGTGCAGGAAACGCTGGCCGGCGTGCGCACGGTGCGTGCGCTGGGGCTGGAAGCGCGCAGCGGCGAACATTTCGCGGAACTCACCGCGGCGGCCGCAAAAGCCGGCGATACCGCGCAGCGCTGGGAAGCCGCCTACGAACCGGCGGTCGGCCTTGCGTTGTCTGCTGCCAGCGCGCTGACCCTGTCACTCGGTGGCTGGCTGGTGTGGCAGGGCGAACTGACGATCGGCCTGCTGACCGGCTTCTCGATGTACCTCGGCCAACTGATCTGGCCGATGTTCGCGGCGGGCCATGTGCTGTCGCTGATTGAACGGGGCCGCGCCGCGTGGGAGCGCCTGCAACCGGTGCTCGAGGCTGCGCCCGAGATGCCGGACCACGGCACGCTGGCTGCACCCGTGGGTGATGCGGCGCTGGAATTGGCCGCCGTGACCTACCGCTTCCCGGGGCAGGCCACACCGGCGCTGGATGCGGTAGACCTGCGGCTGGAAGCTGGGCATACGCTCGGCCTGGTCGGTGCCACCGGCGCCGGCAAGTCGACGCTGATCCGCCTGCTGCTGCGTCAGGACGTGGCGGAAGCGGGGGAACTGCGCTGGGGGGGGCGGCCGCTCGTCGACTATTCGCTTGAAGCGCTGCGTGCCGCGACGGCCTGGGTGCCGCAGGAGCCTTTCCTGTTCTCGGCGTCGATCGCCGACAACATCGCGCTCGCCAAACCGGATGCGAGCCGCGCTCAGATCGAGCAAGCGGCGCGGCTGGCGGCGATCCACGACGACATCCTGCGCTTGCCCAAGGGCTACGACACGCCGGTCGGCGAGCGTGGTGTGTCGCTCTCCGGCGGGCAGCGGCAACGGGTTGCGATCGCGCGCGCGCTGCTGTCGGACGCGCCGATCCTGCTGCTTGACGATGCGCTGTCGGCGGTGGATACCGAAACCGAGACGCGCATCCTGAGTCATCTGCGCGATGCGCGCCGCGGCCGCACGGTGATCATCGTCAGTCACCGGCTCTCGGCCGTGATGGATGCCGAACACACGCTGGTGCTGCGTCACGGGCGTGTTATCGAAGCCGGCACCCATACCGCGCTGCTCGAACGCAACGGCTGGTACGCCAGCCAGTGGCGCTATCAGCAACTGGAGGCCAGCCTCGATGCAGCCTGAACACAACAAGCGCGGCGACCTTTCCCGCGCGGCCGCGCTGCTGGCCCATGCGGCGCGCCCGGAATCACGCAGGCTGCTGATCGCATTGCTCGGGCTTGCCTGCGCAGCCGGTCTGGAAGTGCTCGGGCCGATGCTGGGCAAGGCCTTCATCGACGATTACCTGATCCCGCGCCGCGCCGATATCGGCGGCATCGCGCTGCTGATCGGCGGCAGCCTGGTCGCGGTGTGGTGCGCGAACGGCCTGCGCTACCTGCAACTGCTGAGCCTTTCCGGCGTCGCGGCGCGTTCGGTGCAGCGGCTGCGCGAGCGGGTTTACGGCCATGTGCTGCGTTTGCCCGTTGCCTATTTCGACCGTGCGATTACCGGCCAGCTCGTCAGCCGGGTGACGAACGATACCGAGGCGGTGAAGGCGCTGTATGTGCAGGTGCTGTTCGTGATGCTCGACAGCGTGATCGTGCTGTGCGGATCGCTTGCCGCGATGGCGTGGCTCGACCTGCGCCTGATGGGTGTGGTGACGCTGCTGATTCCGGCCGTTATCGCAATCGTCTGGTTCTACAAGCGCCTCTCGGCGCCGGCGGTGGCGCGTGCGCGCGAACTACGCAGCGAAATCAACGCGCAGATCGCCGAATCGATCGCCGGCATGCCGGTGTTGCAGGCGACCGGGGCGGCAGGGCGCTTCGCTGCGCGTTTTGAGCAGGCCAACCGTGCGCATTACGAATCCCGCCGTGCCGAGTTGCGCGCCAACGCATGGCTGCTGCGCCCAGCACTGGATCTGCTCAACGTGTTGTTGCTGGTCGGCGTGCTGGCGAGCTTCGCCGGCCGAGGCAGCGTGGCGGAGGTGGGCGTGCTGTATGCCTTCGTCGGTTTGATGGCGCGCGTGGTCGAGCCGCTGATCCAGATCACCTTGCAGTTCTCGCAGTTGCAGCAATCGCTGATCGCCGCATCGCGTGTCGGCACCTTGCTGACCGAGCCGCTCGCCACGCCAGCGGGCGAAAGCGGTCGCATCGGGGCTGGCGAAGTGGCGCTGCGCGAGTTGGCTTTCGGTTACGACCCGGCGCATCCGGTGATTCACGATCTCTCGCTGACGATCGCGGCCGGCAGCTTCCACGGCATCGTCGGCCACACTGGCAGTGGCAAGAGCACGCTGCTGGCACTGCTGCTGCGCTTCTACGCGCCGCAGAGCGGGGCGATCGAGATCGACGGCACGCCGATCAGCGAGCTGGGCGACACCACTTTCCGCAGCGCGGTCGGGCTGGTGCCGCAGGAGCCTTTCCTGCTCGCTGCGAACGCGCGCGAAAACATCGACATGGGCCGTGGCTTGAGCGATGCGGAGATCGAGGCGGCCGCGCGTGCCGCCCGCGCGCACGACTTCATCCTCGCGCTGCCCGAGGGCTACGCCACGCCGCTGGGCGAGGGTGGCGCGCGCCTGTCGGTGGGGCAGAAACAGCTGATTGCGATCGCCCGTGCCCTGGCCGGCCAACCGAAAATCCTGCTGCTCGATGAAGCGACCTCGCACATCGATAGCGAAACCGAGCAGGTGGTGCAAGCCGCGCTGGCGGAACTTCGCGGCCGGGTCACGATCATTGCCATCGCACACCGGCTCTCGACGATTCGCGACGCCGACGCAATTACCGTACTGAACCACGGCCGCATTGCCGAGCGCGGCCACCACGACGAGCTGATGGTCATCGAAGGCGGCATCTATCGGCGCCTGTATGAACTACAGCAGATTGAAGAATAGGAGCAGCCAGCATGGAATACCGTCAACTTGGCCGTACCAACATCAAGGTCAGCGCCATCTGTCTGGGCTCCATGACCTGGGGCGAGCAGAACACCGAATCCGAGGCGCATGCGCAGATCGACTGCGCGCTCGATGCTGGCGTGAACTTCATCGACACCGCCGAGATGTATCCGGTGCCGCCGCGCGCCGAAACGCAAGGCCTGACCGAAAGCTACATCGGTAGCTGGCTGGCAAAGTCGGGCCGCCGCAAGGATGTGGTGCTCGCCACCAAGGCCGCCGGCCCGGTGCGCAAGCCACACAACCCGCGCCATATTCGTGGCGGCACCACCTTCTTCGACCGCGCCAATCTTGAAGCGGCGCTACACGATAGCCTGCGCCGCTTGCAGACCGACCATGTCGATCTCTACCAACTGCACTGGCCGGACCGCAGTGTGAATTGCTTCGGGCAGCTGGGGTATCAGCACATCGCGGACGCGGTGACGACGCCGATCGTCGAAACGCTGGGCGTGCTGGCGGACTTCGTCAAGGCGGGCAAGGTGCGTCACATCGGCGTGTCGAACGAAACACCGTGGGGCCTGATGCGATTCCTCACGCTCGCCGACGTCGCCGGTCTGCCGCGCGTGGCGAGCATCCAGAACCCATACAGCCTCGTGAACAGAACCTTCGAGATCGGCCTCTCCGAAATCGCGATCCGCGAGCAGGCGGGCTTGCTCGCCTACTCGCCGCTTGCCTTCGGCGTGCTGAGCGGCAAGTACCTGGACGGCGCCAAGCCGGCCGGCGCGCGGCTCACGCTGTTCGAGCGTTTTCAGCGCTACACCAACCCCAACACCGAGCGCGCGGCCGCTGCCTACGTGGCGCTGGCGCGCGAGTACGGACTCGACCCGGCGCAGATGGCGCTGGCCTTTGTCACCTCGCGTGACTTTGTGACCAGCAACATCATCGGTGCGACCACGCTGGCGCAGCTGCGCAGCAACCTCGATAGCGCCGCGCTGAAGTTGTCGCCTGATGTGCTGGCGGGCATCGAGGCGATCCACCAGCAGATTCCCAATCCGGCGCCCTGAAAGCGGGCCTGGCGGTCGGTCAGCAGGGCAGCGTGACAAGCTTCCCGGCCGGCTTGGCTTGTGCGGTGAAAATGCCAATCGCGTATGCAAAACTGCTAACTTTGCGCACCCCGCAAGCCAGCAGGAATCCGCATGCTTTCGCTCGACACGCTCATCGCCGCTCTGCCGGGGCTGGATGCCTTCTACCGCGCCCTGTCGCAGCACGCGCGTCTGCTCGAACTGAAGACACCGCTCGCTGCCGACACCTTGCTGCCGGAACGCTTTGCCGGCCGCGAGGCGCTGTCTGAAAGCTTCCGCTTCGAGTTGGACTGCCTCTCCCCGTCGGCGCACCTCGATCTGGGCCCGCTGATCGGTGAATGCGTCACGCTGAGCCTGCGTCTGGCCGACGGAAGCCTGCGCCGCTGGCATGCACATGTCACCCATGCGGCCCAGTTGGGGGCGGATGGCGGACTGGCCCGCTATCGGCTGGTGCTCGAACCCTGGTTTGCGTTTCTGCGCCATCGTCGCACCAGCCGCATCTTTCAGGATCAAAGCGCGCTTGACGTCGTTCAGGCGGTGTTCGGCGATTACCCCGTCGCCCGTTTCGATGTGCGGGTCGCAAACTCCAGCGCCATCGAGGCGAGAGCGCTGATCACGCAGCACCGTGAGACAGACTTCGAGTTTGTCGAGCGCCTGCTGGCCGAAGAAGGGCTGTCTTACTGGTTCGAACATGCGGACAGCGGCGCGGAGCATCGCCTCGTGATTGCCGATGCAGGGGCCGCGTGGCCGGTTTGCCCGCAGCCGAGCGTGCGCTTTACTCGTCTTTCCGCCACCGATAGCGCGGATGCGATTCATGGCTTTGGCGCCTGGCGCGAGGTACGCAGCACGGCAGTGAGCCTCTCCGCCTGGGACGACACCTGTCTCTTATACACATCTCCGAGCCCACGAGACGTAGAGGAATCTCG
>CAMFLH010000249.1 GCA_945957295.1 uncultured Uliginosibacterium sp. | reverse complement strand
AGTCCTGATCAAATTTCAACCGGAACGCCCGGTCAGATTTCAAGCGGTGCCAACACACACCAGGTCGTGCTGGGTCGTTTGGCGCGTCCGTACGTGCTCTGCGAGTGGGTCACGCAGCGCGGCTTCTTCGGCGCCCATAACGTCGCAGAGCGTGTGCTGTGCACCGATGGCTACTTCCACGCGCCCGCGGAACCTGGCGCGGTCATGGCCCGTTTCCCGACGCTCGCGGCTGCCGAGAGTGCCGGGCAACTAGCACTTAACCGCCGCGACGACGCAACGGTTTGCGTAACGCAGCGCCCCTATCTGTAAGCCCCCGCCCCGAGTGCTTGTCACTCGGGGTCCATTCTCGAATCGACCCGATCTGTTGCCCGCCAGGGCACGGCTCGGGTCTTTCTTTTGGAGTCCGTCATGGGAAACCTGATGAGTGTGCGCGAGAGCGCCGATGTGTTCGTAGACGCCTGTCTGCGCAATGAAGCGGGTGAGTTGCTGTTTCTGTCGGTCTACGGTCGGGACACTGCAGTGCTGAGTCTCTTTGCGGCGTTTTCTTTGCCGCAGAGCGGTGGCGGTTACCGATCCTTGCATCTGCAGACCGACGCCGGCGACGTAGAGGTGCTTGTATCGCAGCCGGATCGGTTGGAGAAGATGACGGCCCGGCTGCCGAAGGACAACCTGTTCGGCAACGTGACGCACTCCTGGTTGTTCGACCCGGATGCCGTAAAGCCGGATCGCGTGAACCGACGTGCGTTGCTGTTGCAGCACGAGGAATCGGACACGCAGTTTGCGGCGCGTATCTGGTCCAACGTGAAGCAGCTCAGCCCGGTACCGCTGATGGATCACTGGCGTACCGCCTTGCTCGACGGGCTGGGGGACGATCTCGTCCGCTGGCTCGACGACAGCGCGGCGCCACCGATCGGATGTGTCAACGGATGCCGGATCGAGCTCGATGAGCGCTTCGAGCGCATGGTGTCGATTGCAGTGGCCAGCTCCGCGCTGACGCTTGCACCGACCGATATGCCTGCCGATGCGCCCGAACGGATCGCACGGGCGTATCAGTTCGCACGCGATGCGGTTGCGCCCGAAGCGGAGGCTGGGTCGGCGCCCGTTGCTCCCGCCGGGCCTCGCCTGTTCTCACCTGGTCAGATCGCGATGACGCCTGGCATCCAGGCGCTCGCCGATGACGGGGTGAACGTTCAGGCGCTGCTCCTGCGGGTGCTGCGGCGTCACCTTGCTGGCGATTGGGGGCTCGTTCCACCCGCTGACGCGCGAGAGAACAACCTCGCGCTCACGGCCGGATTTCGGCTCATGTCCGTGTATCTGATTGACGAGTCGCTCCCGGAAGACGGGCGCGATGCCGGCGAGAAGGTCTGGGTGATTACCGAGGCCGATCGCAGCGTCACCACCGTGCTGTTGCCCAGCGAATACTGAGCACAGCATCCAAGTTCGCAGCACCCACCCGCACGGGGATCTGACCCCCTCCAGGGCTCGGGTCTCCGTGTTGTCTTTTTTTGACCATGGAGATCCGTATGCACAGCAACCTGGCCTCGGCCGCTGCACCCCATCTGGCGTTGCCAGCCCCCTCAACTTTCGCGCTGCAGCAATTCGTTGCGACCTTCAATGACAGCCTGATTCAGGCCGTACGTGAGCAGAACCCGCCCGTCTACGATGGGCAGTGCCACCCGGCGCGCGATCGTGTGCTGGACGGTCTAAAACGCAAGCCTTTCGAGGCGCAGCGCAACACCGTGCGGGCCGTCAGTGCCTTGCTCGTCGACGCCGATGAACCGGCCGCAGTCATCAACGCGGAGATGGGCACCGGCAAGACGATGATGGCCATCGCGACCGCGGCGGTGATGCACGAGGAGGGCTACCGGCGCACGCTGATCATTTCGCCGCCCCACTTGGTCTACAAGTGGCGTCGCGAGATCCTCAGCACTGTGCCGGATGCTCGGGTCTGGGTGCTCAACGGCCCGGATACCTTGCGCAAGCTGCTCGCCATCCGGGCGACCCTGAGGCCTGCGGATACGCCCGAGTTCTTCGTGCTCGGTCGGGTGCGTATGCGGATGGGCTTTCACTGGCGCGCTTCGTTCGTTACGCGTCGCACTGTCTATCGCGATGAAGTTGGCGGTATTCACCACGCACGCTTCGCGGCGTGCCCGGACTGCGGCGAATACTTGCCTGATCCCAACGGCGAAGGGCAGCCTTTGTCGCCGGAGCTCGCCCGGATCAGTCTCGAAGAGCGCCGTATGGCGTGCACGCACTGTGGGTCGCGGCTCTGGACCTTGGTGCGCAAACGTGGTGCCGCGCGTCCCAAGCGGGACATCGTGCTCGATGCGCTGCAGAAGTTGCCAACCATCGGCGAGAAGACGGCGCAGCGGCTCCTTTCCGGCTTCGGTGAGGATCTGCTGGGCTCCATGCTCGAAGACAACGTGTTCGAGTTCATCAATCTGATGGACGAGAACGGCGACCTGGTGTTCTCCGACCGGCAAGCAGTGCGGATGGAGCGGGCGTTGTCAGCGACGGAGTTTTCGTTCGGACAGGGTGACTACCAGGCCACCGAGTTCATCAAGCGGTATCTGCCTCAGGGTTACTTCGGTCTGCTCGTGGTCGATGAGGGTCACGAGTACAAGAACGAGGGGAGTGCGCAGGGTCAAGCGATGGGTGTGCTGGCACGCAAGTGCCAGAAGACCTTGCTGCTGACCGGCACCTTGATGGGTGGCTACGCCGATGATCTGTTCTACCTGCTCTGGCGGCTCAACCCCACGGCGATGGTGCAAGACGGCTACCGGGTCAACGCCCGCGGCAGTCTGGGTACGGCCGCGCTCGGTTTCATGCGCGACCACGGCGTGCTCAAGGACATCCACAAGGAGACCACGAGCGTGTCGCACCGGACGTCCAAGGGCGAGTCAAAGAGCGATCGAACGAGCAAGGGCGCGGGCTTCGGTCCCAAGGGGGTGATGCGGTATGTCCTCCCCTGGACCGTGTTCCTCAAACTCTCGGAGATCGGCGGCAACGTCCTGCCGGCGTACAAAGAGCACTTCGTTGAAGTCGCCATGGCGGACGACCAAGCGAGCGCATACGAGCGCCTTTCTGGGTCGCTTCGTGCTGAGCTCAGGCAAGCGTTGGCCAAGGGTGACACCACCTTGCTCGGCGTGGTCCTGCAAGTGCTGCTGGCCTGGCCCGATTGTGCGTTCCGAGAGGAGCGTGTCGTTCATCCGCGCAGTCGATCGCTGTTGGCCTTCCAGCCACCCGTGTTCGACGAGCAAACGTGGACACCGAAGGAGCGTGAGCTGCTGGACCTGTGCAAGCGGGAGAAGGCGCGGCACCGCAAGGTGTTGGCCTACACCGTCTACACCGGTACACGGGACACGACGGCGCGCTTGAAACGGCTGCTTGAAAGTGAAGGCTTTCGGGTGGCCGTGCTGCGCGCCAGCGTCGATGCCGTGAAGCGTGAGGACTGGGTCGCCGACCAGGTAGAGCGGGGCATCGATGTCCTGCTCACCAATCCGGAGCTCGTAAAGACCGGATTGGACCTGCTCGACTTCCCGACGATCGCCTACATGCAGTCGGGCTACAACGTCTACACGCTGCAACAGGCCTCCCGCCGCTCTTGGCGGATTGGCCAGAAGCAGGATGTCGACGTGTATTTCTTCGGCTACGGCGCCACGGCACAGATGGCGTGCCTGGAACTCATGGCGAAGAAGATCGCCGTCTCTCAATCGACTTCAGGGGACATGCCCGAATCGGGTCTGGACATCCTGAACCAGAACGAGGACAGCATCGAGGTCGCCTTGGCCAAGCAGTTGATGGCGTAACCCTAAGGGCGCGCACTTGGCGCCCGAAGTGATCTTCTCTCGCGTGCGCGTCACGCACCTTCAAACCAACGCCCAAGGGGTTCGCCCCTTGGGGCGGACTCCGCGGTGCCTATTTGAGCAAGGAGTCTCAAATGAGTGAGCAAAACGTTCTGGCCGCAGCAATTGCGGTGCACGACCTGAGTGACTTGCAGCCCGAGGACGCCTACGCCGCCACG
Organism: uncultured Uliginosibacterium sp.; assembly: GCA_945957295.1. Lineage (GTDB taxonomy): Bacteria > Pseudomonadota > Gammaproteobacteria > Burkholderiales > Rhodocyclaceae > Niveibacterium. The sequence goes on along the minus strand of CAMFLH010000249.1, from coordinate 2,325 downwards.
CAAACAAACCCGAACATCAAGGACGGTGACGTGCTTGATCTGGGCGATGGCGACGTGGCGGTACTGGTGGACGCCTGGCCGGTGATGGTCGTTGGCCATTGCTGCGGCTTTCACGAGTTGATCCCTAGCGGTTGGGAGCGCCTCGATGGTGGCAAGTACCTTGCGGCCGTAAAGCGGGCGCATGAACTGGCCACGAAAGCAGCGGCCAACCGAGGTCCGACACGGCGTCAGCGCGAAGCGCTTACCCGATTTCGTGATGCGTACGGCCGTGACTGGAAATACAGGCTGAATCTGTGCTGGACGACCGGGAACTATCGGGCCATCAGCATGGGCCAGGCGGCCCTACTGCAACAGGTGCGCAATGAACTCGGGCCGGAGTGGTTGGCCGAGATCAAAGACGCGGATCTGGACTGATCTGCTTTTCAACCAACGCCCGAGGGGTTCGCCCCTTGGGGCGGACTTTGCGGGTGAATCCCACCAAGGAGGCGGCATGCGCTACTACACCCAATTGATCGCCAGCGCCACGGGCGTGACCGATCCGGCTGTGCTCGACGAACTCGAAGAGATCATGCGCGAGGACATCTTTCATTCGACCTTGAGCTGGCAGACCGAGGCGCAATTGCGCGCCGCGGCGAGCGAAGCGTTGGTTATTTGTAAGGCAGTCAGCGAGATTGAGCAGACGGCAGAAGACGGCGCCCTAACGCGCCACTGATCTTCTTCGCACACCCATTCCGAGCGGGCCACCCGTTCGGGATGGCCCGTCTCAGGCTGATAGCACAGACCGGCTCCGCCATGTCAGGTCGCATTCAGCACGTTGACGTCCTTTCAATGGGCCAGCATCGGGTACATCCACGTTTCCGGCTGGAACGGCGTTAACTGGAGGTCCTATCGTGCGCCCTGCATCAAGGCGTCAACGATGATGGCTCAGTGGTGATACAGGCCTTCGCCCATCAGGTGCGCACGGATCTCAACGTGAAGTAAGCCGGGGGCGTCCGGTCGAATGATCGAGGAGATGATTCCCCATGGGGCGTCCACGCCCCATCGTCGGGTCACCCTGATAGCAACGTAGATACGCCACGCACTAGTCGTCATCTTGCGTTCCGCAAACTACACAGCGAGCGCCGTTCCAGCCGCCTATGTGACCGCAGGTTGGGCACCTAGAGCTTGACTGCGCATGTTCGTCGGTACGTCGAGTTCCTATCCCGTACGGTCCCCTCACAACCTGAGTGCCGTCCTTCTCGAAAAGGATCTGGATGATCGGCGTTAGCCGGATGGGTTGGTTGGCCATCTCGGCAGGTCTATCACGGGTGATTAGAGAGGTAAGCACCTGAATAGTCTCTTCGTCTAGGTTCCCCGCGTCGGCAGCTTGTTCAAGCACTTTGAGAGCCTTCTGAGTCGCCGCTTCGCTGACCGATTTTTCCACCATGGCGGCTACCTTCGGGGCCTTCGCGGCGAGCTGCTGCAGTCTAATCTGGACTAATAGCGAACTCTTGAACTCTGTATCTCTCTTTATTTTGTTGCACGGGCCGCAAGCCGGCAGCCAATTCTCGTAAGAGTTGATATCAAAATTCGCTGCAAGTCCGAGCTCCGCAAAGACCGTCGCGCGGCGTGAAGCATTCGACAGCAATGCTTCGGGAATTACGTGATCGACCTCCATGGTTTTGAGGGTAAGAGGATGATTACACATATAGCACTTATCGCCGTGCGCAGAAAAAATCGCCGCTCGCTGTGCCGGACTGAACTTGTAGGAAGACACGATACCCGCTTACCTATCGCTATGGTTTAACGCGCTAGCCCGTTGCCAATTGCTGTGCATTTGGGCACCAGCACAAAGTGTCGAGTTCTACCGGACGAGAGGTCGAAGCCGCGCGCTGGTCAGTATGGTACAAGCGGGCCGGCATGCCAGCGTGGTTGTACGTGGTATCCCGTGAGAGTTTTCTCGCCAGCTGACAGGCGCGGCAGTTGTTCAAGTTGAGGAGCGTTGTGGGTCTACGGTTGCTGATGCAAACATCCACCCTAGTGTTCGCAAAGGGGCTTTCGCTTATGACGGTAGACGGGCCAACAGCCAGCATCGACCTTCGCGGCCCAATGACCACCATTGCTACAGAGGATGCGATCGACGGCCGGCCGGGCTAGGATCGTTCCGATCGTAACCGATCGATTAGTCTCCGTACGCTCACGCACAGGTTTCGTCGAAGCGGTCGAATGCAGCCCCACCAAGGGCATGAGCGCTCGCAAACGCTCAGGGCGCCGGCGTGCCACCCAGCGAAGATGTGGCCTGCAACCACCAGACCTGTCGCACCATGCCGCGTAGGTGGTCGGGGT
>CAMFLH010000248.1 GCA_945957295.1 uncultured Uliginosibacterium sp. | reverse complement strand
CTGCCCGGCCAGGAACAAGGTGGCACGATGTTCTGGCGCCATCGCGAAACCGGCTGGGAGCGCCGCCTGCCGGATGAGGAAGTTCGCGCGGCCGGCTTCCGCTCCTTCAAGGCATTTCAGGAGCGCTGGCTGCCCAACCAGGCAAGCCGGCCGTTCAACGAAATCGCGGACGGTCGCGACGCGTGGGAGCCGATCGTCGAGCTGCCGATGCGCAACAACCGCCTGGTGCTATACCGCGGCCACTTCTTCCATTCGCTATCGAATGTCTTCGGTTCGACCCTGCAGGATGGCCGCCTGGTGCAGCTGTTCTTCTTCGAACCGGCCTGAACGTCCTAGCGCTTGGTTACGAGTCGTTACCAGTTGGCGGATGCCGGCCGTGTAAAATTGTGCAATGCATCGACACCACGCCCCGTCGCATCGCTTCGCGGTGCGCGTCTATTACGAGGACACCGACGCCGCGGGTGTCGTGTACTACGCGAACTACCTGAAGTTCTGCGAACGTGCCCGCACCGAATGGCTGCGGGCGCTTGGTTTTGAACAGCAGCAGTTGCGCGAGGAACGCGGGCTCGTTTTCGTCGTCCGCACGGTCGAAGCGGAATATTTGAAGAGCGGAGTGCTCGACGACGCGCTGACGGTGGAAACCTATGTCGCCGAAATGGGCCGCTCGAAGATCGTGTTTGCACAGACCATCATGCGCGGCAGCGAACGCCTGTTCGAATCCCGCGTCGGCGTAGTCTGCGTAGACTGGAACAAGCGCAAGCCGGCCTCGGTGCCGCCTGATATCCGGACGCTGATGGCGTCCAACCTTGACTCTCATTCGGAATCCCATCGATGACCGGAAATGATGACCTTTCCATCCTTTCGCTGATCGCGCACGCGAGCATCGTCGTCCAGCTGGTGCTGTTGCTGCTGGTCGTGGTGTCGCTGACGTCGTGGTACTGGATTTTCCGCAAGGGCATCGCAATCCGCGCCGCCCGTGCCCGCACCATGGAGTTCGAGCGCGAGTTCTGGAGTGGCGGCGATCTTGGCGCGATCTACCGCAGCGCCTCGGCCTCGCGCGAGATGGTCGGGCCGTTAGGGCGCATCTTTGAAGCGGGTTACCGTGAATTCGCCAAACTGCGCGGCCAGAACAACCTCGATGCGTCGGACATCATCGACGGCGCCCGCCGTGCGATGCGCGCGACCTATCAGCGCGAGCTCGACGACCTCGAGGCGCACACTGCATTTCTCGCCTCGGCAGGCTCGGTAAGCCCCTACGTCGGCCTCTTCGGCACCGTGTGGGGCATCATGCACGCGTTCAAGGGCCTCGGCGATGTGGGCTCGGCCACGCTGTCGCAAGTCGCGCCGGGTATCGCCGAAGCGCTGGTCGCCACGGCGATCGGCCTGTTCGCCGCGATCCCGGCGGTCGTCGCCTACAACCGCTTCGCCTACGACATCGACCGCCTCGCCACCCGCTTCGAGAGCTTCCAGGAAGAGTTCTCGAACATCCTGCAGCGCCAGCTGAAATGACCGCCATCCCCGCTGAGATTAGCGCTACGCGGCCACGCCAGGAGGCGCCATGAGCCGTCGCCCGCGCCGCATGATGAACCAAATCAACGTCGTGCCGTACATCGACGTGATGCTGGTGCTACTGATCATCTTCATGGTCGCGACGCCGATGATGACCACCGGCAATGTAAACCTGCCGTCGGTCGGCAAGGCGCCGCAACCGCCTGCGCAGCCGATCGAAGTGCATCTGGACGAGAACCTCCAACTTTCGGTGCTCGACCGTGCGCGCAAGGGTGCCCAGACAAAGGAAGTAAGCGAGAACGAACTCGTCGGCCTGCTGCAGGATGCCCAGGCGCGCAACGCCGAACAGCCTGTGCTGATCGCCGCGGACAAGCGCGTCAAGTACGAAGCGGTGATGAATCTGATGGATCTGCTGCAGAAGAACCAGGTGCAGAAGGTCGGCCTGCTGGTGCAGCAGGGCAAGCGCTGAGGATCGCCGGGCATGGAGTTCAACCCCGCGCTGCGAACGCCCGAGGAGCCCGGCAAATGGCTTTCGGCGGGCATGGCTGCGCTGGTACACCTGGTGCTCCTCGGCATCCTGTTCTGGGGCGTGAACTGGCAACGCAAGGCGCCGGAATCCTTCGAAGTGGCCCTGGTGCGCGCCAACACGCCCAGTGTGGCCAGCGAGCCACCGCCTCCACCGCCCCCGCCGCGCGAAGTCACGCCGACGCCCCCGCCGAAACCCGCGCCAAAGGTCGAAGCCGAGCCGCCCAAACCGGTCGCCAAGCCGGATATCGCGCTGCCGACACCCAAACCGGAAAAGAAGCCCGAGAAGAAACCTGAGCCCAAACCGGAACCCAAGCCCGAGCCTAAGCCGGAGCCCAAACCGAAGCCGGACAGCAAACCGAAACAACAAGAACCCCAGCCAGATCTGCGTGCTGCAGCCGAGGCCGAAACCCGTGCGGTACAAGCCAAGGCGGCGCGCGAGGCGGCAAAGGTCCAGCAGGATCGCGCACTGAAGGAAGAGATGGCGCGCCTGTCGGGTGCCAAGTCCGATCGCGCCCGCGACGACTGGGTCAACAAAATCCGCGTCAAGGTACGCGGCAACATCGTTGTGCCACCCGGCCTTTCCGGCAATCCGGAAGCGGTCTTCATCGTCGAGCAACTACCTACCGGCGAAGTCATGGACGTCCGCCTGAAGACCAGCAGCGGCAACGCGACGCTGGACGCCTCGATCGAGCGGGCCATCCGCAAATCCAGCCCGCTGCCGTTGCCGGAGAAGAGCGATCTGTTCGAACGACGCCTGGAGCTGGCTGTGCGCCCGCTGCAGCAGTAGGAATCCCGAAGGCCCCCAATGACTTATAATCGCAAGATGCTCTCCCGACGTGACTTCCTCCACACCGGCGCCGCTGTCGCCGGTCTTGCGGCAGTTCCGGCACACGCGCAGCTGCGCATCGAGATTACCGGCGCTGGTGCGCGGCAATTCCCGATCGCGGTCGCCGCCTTCGATGGCGAAGGCCTGCTGCCGCGTTCGATTTCCGACGTGGTGCGCGCCGACCTTGAGCGCTGCGGCCTGTTCCGTATCGTCGAAACCGGCCCTCAGCCAGTCGGGGAAACCGCCAAGATCGACTTCGGTAACTGGAAGTACCGCGGCGCCGATGCCTTCGTAGCCGGCAGTGTTACGCGCATGGCCGATGGTCGGCTGACAGTTCGTTTCCGCCTGTTCGACACGACCAAGGCAGCCGATCTGGGCGGGCTTGAGCTGACGATCCTGACCGAACAGTTCCGCTATGCAGCGCACCGCATCGCCGACTGGGTGTACGAGAAATTGCTCGGCGAACCGGGCGTGTTCTCCACACGCATTGCCTACGTCGTCAAGAACGGCCGCCAGTACCAGCTGCAGATCGCCGATGCCGACGGCCAGAACGCAAGCGCCGCGCTGGTTTCGGATGATCCGATCATCTCGCCGGCCTGGTCGCCGGACGGCACCCGTCTAGCCTATGTGTCGTTCCAGACGAAGAAGCCAGTGATCTACATCCACACGCTGGCAACGCGGCAGCGCACCGTGCTGTCGAACTTCAAGGGTTCGAACTCCGCACCCGCGTGGGCGCCGGACGGTAGTCGTCTCGCCGTCGTGCTGACGAAGGACGGCATCTCGCAGATCTACGAACTGCGTGCCGACGGCAGTGGCCTGCGGCGACTGACGCAGTCGAGCGGCATCGATACGGAACCGCATTACTCGCCGGACGGTCAGTTTCTGTATTTCACGTCCGACCGTGGCGGCTCACCGCAGGTGTACCGCATTCCGGCCGGCGGCGGCGATGCAACGCGCGTGACCTTTGAAGGCAGCTACAACGTCAGCCCGCATGTATCGCCGGACGGCAAGACGCTCGCCTACCTGACGCGCAGCGAGGGCCGTTTCCGTATTGCATTGATGGATCTCGCCTCGCAGCAGGTGCAGATCATTACCGACTCGGACAAGGACGAGTCACCGAGTTTCGCGCCAAATGGCCGTCTGATCCTCTATGCCACCGAGGTCGGCGGGCGCGGCGTTCTGTCTGCGGTGTCCGCCGACGGGCGCGTCAAGCAGCGCCTCTCGGGTTTCTCCGGCGATGTCCGGGAACCCGCCTGGGGCCCGCTGCCAAAATGAGTGGCATGGGCACTATTTTTTGAATAACACAGGAGCTTCACATCATGCGTAAACTGCTTCTCCCCTCCCTGCTCGCAGCCGCACTTGCCGCTTGTAGCACTGCACCGACCGAAACCACCGCACCGGTCGCTGACACCAAGCCGACCAAGCCGGCCGAAGTCACCAAGCCCGCCGAACCGGTCAAGGTTGACCCGCTGGCTGCGCTCAAGGATCCGAACAACATCCTGTCGCACCGCAGCGTCTACTTCGACTTCGACAAGTACGACATCCGCGTGATCTATCAGCCGATGATCGAAGCGCACGCCAAGTTCCTGGTGTCGAACCCGCAGCTGAAGGTCCTGATCCAGGGTAACGCCGACGAGCGCGGCTCGCGCGAATACAACCTGGCTCTCGGCCAGAAGCGTGCTGAAGCCGTGAAGAAGGCGATGGGCCTGCTTGGCGCCAAGGATGCTCAAATGGAAGCAGTGTCGCTCGGCGAAGAAAAGCCGAAGGCCACCGGCCATGACGAAGCTTCGTGGGAGCAGAACCGTCGCGCAGACGTGCTGTACTCGGGCGAGTACTGATATGCGCAGCATTGCGCTCGCAATGCTGCTCGGCGCGGTTGCCCTTCCGGCCCGCGCCGGGCTTTTTGACGATGACATCGCGCGCAAGCAGATCGAAAGCGTGCGCATCGATCATGAAAACCGGCTGGAGAAGCTCGAAGCCTCCGCTCGGGGCCAGATCGAACTCGCCAACCAGATCGAAGCACTGAAGCAAGAGCTCGCAAAGCTGCGCGGCCAGATGGAAGTGCTGACGAACGACCTGGACCAGGCCCAGAAGCGTCAGCGCGACTTCTACGTCGACCTGGACACCCGCCTGCGCAAGTTTGAAACCGCCGCCGTTGCGCCGGATGCCTCGCAGTCCGCACCGGCGGCCCCGGTTGCCGACCCGGCGAACGAGACGCACGACTACGAAGCCGCACTGAATCTGGTCAAGGCCGGCAAGAACAAGGACGCGGCCGCCGCGTTCATCGCATTCACGAAGGCGTATCCGAAGAGCTCATTCCTGCCGAGCGCGAACTTCTGGGCCGCCTCCGCGCTGTATCAGCAACGCGAAGTCGCAGAAGCGGCGCGCTACTACGGCAAGACCGCCGAAAGCTGGCCAGACGACGCTCGCGCACCAGACGCATTGCTGGGCCTATCGAACTGCCAGACCGAACTCGGCGACAAGAAAGGCGCACGCGCCTCGCTCGAAAAGATCGTCTCGAAGTATCCGTCCAGCCCGGCCGCGCAGACCGCGAAACAACGCCTGGGCAAGAAGTGAGCAACACCGCATCGTCGGTCGGCGCAACACGATTGCGCCTGACCGAAATCTTCTTTTCGCTGCAGGGTGAATCTACCCGCGTCGGGCTGCCGACCGTCTTCATCCGCCTGACCGGCTGCCCGCTGCGCTGCGTCTGGTGTGATACGACCTACTCCTTCACGGGTGGCGAATGGTTCACGATCGATGCGATCCTCGCCGAAACCGCCCGCCACGGCACGCGAACCGTGTGCGTTACCGGCGGCGAGCCGCTTGCACAGAAGGCCTGCCTGCCACTGCTGACAGCACTCTGTAACGCGGGCTATTCAGTGTCGCTGGAGACCTCCGGTGCAATCGACATGAGTGCCGTCGATCCTCGTGTGTCGCGCATCATGGATCTTAAGGCGCCGGGCTCCGGCGAGGTCGCACGCAACCTCGACACCAACATCCCGCTGTTACGGCGCGACGATGAAGTGAAAATTGTCCTCGCCGACGAGACCGACTATCTCTGGGCACGGGAACAGATCGGCAAGCATGCGCTCACCGAACGCTGCACCGTGTTGCTATCGCCAGTGCAAGGCACGCTATCGCCCGCACAACTGGCTGAATGGGTGCTGCGCGACCAATTGCCGGTTCGCATGCAGGTACAACTGCACAAGGTGATCTGGGGCAACCAGCCCGGACGCTGAGCCCCAGGGCTCACATGACGCACACAATGCATCAAGGAACCACCATGACCGAACGACGCGCCGTCGTCCTGCTTTCAGGCGGGCTTGATTCGGCGACCTGCCTCGCCATCGCCCGCGCAGAGGGTTTCACGCCCTACGCACTATCCGTCTCCTATGGCCAGCGACACGCCGCCGAGCTGCATGCCGCCGCCCGCGTTGCCGCGGCCCTTGGCGCTCGCGAGCACCGCACCGCGCAGGTCGACCTCGGGCAATTCGGCGGCTCCGCACTCACTGATGCCGCGA
>CAMFLH010000247.1 GCA_945957295.1 uncultured Uliginosibacterium sp. | reverse complement strand
GTACGTTGATGTGCTGCAGACGCCGGCTTTCCTGTGCCGCCAGACTGATTTCATTCGTGCGGTTGCGGCCACCGGCAAGCCGGTGAATATCAAGAAGGGCCAGTTCCTTGCCCCAGGTGACATGAAGAACGTTGTCGCGAAGGCGAAGGAAGCGGCTGGGGGCGCTGACACCATTCTGGTCTGCGAGCGTGGCGCGTCCTTCGGCTACAACAACCTGGTGTCCGACATGCGCTCGCTGGCGATCATGCGCGAGACGAACTGCCCCGTCGTGTTCGACGCGACGCACTCGGTGCAGCTGCCGGGCGGGCAGGGCGACAAGAGTGGCGGTCAGCGTGAGCATGTGCCGGTGCTGGCGCGTGCCGCCGTGGCAACGGGCATTTCCGGCCTGTTCATGGAAACGCACCCGGACCCGGCCAAGGCGTTGTCAGATGGCCCGAACGCGTGGCCGCTGCCGAAGATGCGCGCGCTGCTGGCAACGCTTAAGGAAATCGACCTGCTGGTGAAGCGTCACGGTTTCATCGAAACGACGCTGTGATCACCCACGTTGTACTGCTGAAGCTCAAGCAGGGGGTGGCGGCCGATTCGGCGGCTGCCCGCACAGCCCATGTGGCAATGAGCGAGCTGCCGGCCAAGGTGCCGCAGATCCGCACATGGCAGTGCGGCTTCAACACGACGCCGGACGTCTGCGGTTGGGACTATGTGCTGGTGTCGGGTTTCGATAGCCGCGAGGCGCTGGAAGCGTATTTCGTGCATCCGGAGCATCTGAAGGTCGTCGCGTTGTGGGAGCCGATTTCGGATCTGGCTTTCGCAGATCTCGACGGCTGAAGTCTGCGCACGGTCAAAGCGTCGACACACTCGGCAGCTTAAAATTAAAAAGTTTCATCGGTCATGCGCGTCCGGGACACTCCCCCGTCAGCGGGCGCCGCACCGCCGGTTATCCGGCGGGTGAGAGGGATGCCGCCCCCATAGGCGGCACAGTCTTGATAGAGAAAAGGGAAAAACCATGAGTGCTATCGTTGATGTAGTCGCCCGCGAGATCCTTGATTCGCGCGGCAACCCCACGGTTGAAGCGGATGTGCTGCTCGAATCCGGCGTGATGGGCCGCGCTGCGGTGCCGTCGGGCGCCTCCACCGGTTCGCGCGAAGCGATCGAACTGCGCGACGGCGATGCCGCTCGCTACCTGGGCAAAGGTGTCCAGAAGGCTGTCGACAACATCAACACCGAGATCTGCGAAGCGCTCGTGGGTCTGGATGCCGAAGAACAGGCTTTCATCGACAAGACGATGATCGACCTCGACGGCACCGAGAACAAGTCGCGCCTGGGCGCCAACGCGCTGCTGGCCGTGTCGATGGCCGTGGCCCGTGCTGCTGCTGAAGAAGCCGGCCTGCCGCTGTATCGCTACTTCGGTGGTTCGGGTGGCATGAGCCTGCCGGTGCCGATGATGAACATCATCAACGGTGGCGCGCACGCTAACAACAGCCTCGACTTCCAAGAATGCATGATCCTGCCGGTTGGCGCGCCGACCTTCAAGGAAGCGCTGCGCTACGGTGCTGAGGTCTTCCACAACCTCAGCAAGATCCTCCACAAGAAGGGCTACCCGACGACCGTTGGTGACGAGGGCGGCTTTGCCCCGAACGTCTCCGGTGCCAAGGAAGCGCTGGAACTGATCGTCGAGGCAATCGAGAAGGCTGGCTATGTGCCGGGCAAGGACATCCTGCTGGGTCTGGACTGTGCCGCTTCCGAGTACTACAAGAACGGCAAGTACGAGATGGAAGGCGAGAAGCTGTCGATGACCGCTGCCCAGAAGGTCGACTTCCTGGCAACCCTGGTCGACCAGTTCCCGATCATCTCGATCGAAGACGGCATGGCCGAGCAAGATTGGGAAGGCTGGAAGCTCCTGACCGATCGCCTGGGCAAGAAGATTCAGCTGGTGGGTGACGACCTGTTCGTGACCAACACCAAGATCCTGAAGGAAGGCATCGACAAGGGCATCTGCAACTCGATCCTGATCAAGGTTAACCAGATCGGCACCCTGACCGAGACCTTTGCTGCGGTCGAAATGGCCAAGCGCGCTGGTTACACCGCCGTGATCTCGCACCGTTCGGGCGAAACTGAAGATTCGACGATTGCGGACATCTCGGTCGGCCTGAACGCTGGCCAGATCAAGACCGGTTCGCTGTCGCGTTCGGATCGTATCGCCAAGTACAACCAGATCCTCCGCATCGAAGAAGATCTGGGCGATGTCGCGTTCTACCCGGGTCTGTCGGCTTTCTACAACCTGCGTAACCGCTGATCGCGCGCCGGCGAAAGCCGGCTGCCGAATCGCTGGAAAGGGCCGCTCTGCGGCCCTTTCTCGTTGATATTCCGATAGAATTCGCGCGTTTTCAGCTTTTCATGACGATCGGTTCCACATGAAGTGGCCAGCCTTGATTCTTGTCGCACTGCTTGGCGTGTTGCAGTACCCGCTGTGGTTCGGAAAAGGGGGATGGACCCGCGTCAGGGAGCTGGATCAACAGGTTCAGTCGCAGCGCGAGAGCAACGCCAAACTGGAGGCGCGCAATGCGGGCCTGGAGGCGGAAGTCCGCGATCTCAAGACCGGCTACGAGGCAATCGAAGAACGAGCCCGCTACGACCTCGGGCTTGTGAAACCGAACGAAACCTACGTTCAGTTGCCGCAGCAGAAATGATCAGGGCCGCATCGCGGCCCTTTTGTTTTTCAGGCGTCGCCAGCCTTCGCGCGCTTCCACAGCACGTCACTGCCGCCCGCGACGCGGTTCAGATGGCGCCCAAGTACGAAGAGCAGATCTGAAAGTCGATTCAGATACTGACGTACCGGCGGGTGAATGCTTTCCTGATGTGCCAGCGTGACGATCGCGCGCTCAGCCCGCCGCGCAACCGTGCGCGCCAGGTGGGCGAGCGATGCAGCGCGTGAGCCGCCGGGCAGGATGAATTCCTTGAGCGGCGGTAGCGCCGCGTTGTAGTGCGCAAGCGCTTCGTCGAGCCGTACGACATGGCCTTCGGTGACCATCGTATAGCCCGGGATGCAGACTTCGCCGCCCAGGTCGAACAGATCGTGCTGGATGTGATCCAGCAGGGTTCGAACGTCATCCGGCAGCGTTTCGGCGAGCAGCACGCCGAGCAGCGAATTGAGTTCGTCCACTTCCCCCAGCGCATGGATGCGCGGGCAATCCTTGGCGACGCGACTGCCGTCGCCAAGGCCGGTGGTGCCATCGTCACCCGTGCGGGTGGCAATGCGCGAAAGGCGATGTCCCATCCAAATCCCCCAGTCAGTCGAGCGCGCGATTATAGGCGCTCACCACTGCCGAAGGATTAACGGGCCAAGGCGGCGGCGCGGTGCTCGCCCGGCCCGCTGCATATCAGTGCGAGTGGAAGGTGCGGTTGATCACGTCGAGCTGTTGCTCACGCGTCAGCTTGGTGAAGTTGACCGCGTAGCCCGATACGCGAATCGTCAGCTGCGGGTACTTTTCCGGGTTTTCCATGGCGTCGATCAGCATGTCGCGGTTGAGTACGTTGATGTTCACGTGAAAGCCTTCGCAGCCGAAGTAGGCGTCCAGCATTCCGACGAGGTTTTGTACTTGTTCGGTCGAGGCCATGTCTGTCTCCAGAAATCGATGTTGATCAGCGCTGCGTCTTCATCCTTGTTTGCAGCATGGATATTGTGATCTGTGAAACGACGTTTCGCAATAAGAAATTAGATTCCGTTGATTGAAATCAGATATGGGGTGAGCCGCGCTCAGCAGTGAGCCGGCGAAGGCACCTCGTCATCGGGACTGGTGTGGATACGTCGTTCGCACGAGGTGTCGTTGAAATGCGGCGCCGAGCCAGAGCGAGCGCAGCGAAAGCGTGACGTGAAAGCGACCGCTGACGAACGCGCGGCGGCTGATCAAAACGGGGGAGTCAGCCCTCGGTTGAGAGTGGTACCACCGTGTCGCCTTCCCGTACGATGGGTGACAGCGTTGCCGGTGTCGTTCCGTCGAGCAGCAGGCCCGCCACCGCGATGCCACGTTCGACAATGCGTTGGTCGACGGTGGTCAGGCGGTAGGGCAGATAGCTGAGTAGCCGCAAGCCGTCCATGCTGCACAGGGATACCTGTTTGGGCACTGCCAGGCCGTTTTGAACAAGTGTGGCGTAGCAGCCCAACGCGAGAATGTCTGCCATGCAGAGGATTGCCGTGGCGCCATGGTTGATGGCTGTAACGAGTTGCCCGGCAACGGCGTCGACTGCGCCGAACGACACATCAGGGGATTCGATCAGTCCGATCGATGAATCGTCCAGGCCGGCTTGGCGCAGTGCACTCAGTGCGCCTTCATGGCGTTTGCGATGCACGCCGCTGGATGCCAACTTGCCGAACAGCAACGCGATTTTTCGATGTCCGCGCTCGATCAGGTGGGACATGCCGAGAAAACCCATCCGGGCGTCGTCAAGGCTGTAATCGATCAGCGCCGGGTTGTTGCGATACGGCTGACAAGCCTCCGTGTCGTCGACTACCACGGTGGGGATATCCCAGTTGCCGATGACCGCCATCGCAGCGGCGGGCATGCTACCCAGCACCAGCGCCGCGCGGGGGCGATGAATGCGTGTGAGGGCGCCGAGCTTCGACGGTTCGGAGATCCGGTTCAGCGAAAAGGCGATGCCCTTCGATGCTGCGGCAAACTCGAATCCGGCGAAGAAGTCGGAGAAAAAGGGGCTATCGAACAACAGGTTGCGTGGGCTGTCGGCAAGCTCTTGCGTTGGCATGAGCACCGCGATGTGCTCGCCCGTGCCGGTGCGCAGGGCTGCGGCGGCCGCATTGCGTTCGTAGCCCAGCGCTGCGGCTGCCGCGCGTACCCGGTCCTGCGTTTCGGGCGTGAAGCGCGCGCTTTTGCCACCCAGCACCATTGATGCCGTGGTCAGCGATACGCCAGCGTGGGCGGCAACATCATTGAGGGTCGGGTTCGCCATCGGGGACTGCTTCCGTTCCGGAGCCCGCACGGCGAACGGATGAACCGTTCCCATGCAATGCAGAGTCCGATTAGCTTACAAGAACCGAGGGGCGATGGTTTGTTCGCGGCTGCGGAACGATGCGGGGGATCGAGACGTGGTCGTGCCAAATAAAAACGCCGATCGGGTGATCGGCGTTCTGGTTGGGTCGCGTTACTGACTGACCAGCACGACGCCGTAGGTTGCAGGTATCGTCAGCTTGAGGCTGCCGGCTGCGACGCTGACGGTGGAGCCGTCAAGCGCGTTGCGGAAGCGAGTTGCAGTGACGCCAGCGGGCAGCGGTACGGTGACCTCCTTGCTGCTCGTGCTGTTGTTCGTGGCGACGACCGCAAAGGTGCTGCCGAGCGAACGACCATGCACGATCACGTTACTGTCGATCAGCAAGGGCGCGCCGAAGCTGCCACGTCTGAGCACGGCATTGTCCTGCCGCATCTTGGTGAGCGACTTGAAGTCGGCGAGCAACGTGGTGTCTGGCGTGCCACCGACATCCGCCCACGGGTAGGTGGCGCGGTTGTAGGGGTCTGCGCCGCCGGTTACGCCGACTTCGTCGCCGTAGTAGATCGACGGCGAACCCGGGTAGGCCATCTGGACAAAGGTTGCGAGACGCAGCTTCTGCTTGGCTGCTGCGATGCTCGCGGCGCTTTGCGTACTGCTGGTGTAGCCGAACTGATCGAGCGCACGGGCGACGTCGTGCGATGACACCAGGTTCATCAGCGCGAAGAACACCTGTTGTGGGTAGTTCTCGCGCATCAGTTCGATGTTCTGATACACGTCCTTGGCGTTGCCGCCGTTCGCGTAGGCGAGGATCGCGTCGCGGAAGATGTAGTTCATCGTTGTATCGAACTCGTCACCGAGGAAGAACTTCGATGCGTCGAACCAGGTTTCCGCGACCGTCAGCGCGTTGGCATCCTTGCCCTTGACGGCAATGCGCCATTCGCGCCAGAAGTCGTCTGGCACCCACGGTGCAACGTCCATCCGCCAGCCCGCGATGCCGCGATCCATCCAGAGCTTTGCAACCGAATCCGATGCGCCATAGGCGTAGTCGCGGAACGAAGGCGAGTTCTTGTTGAGATTCGGCATGTCGAGGCTGCCACCCCAGCCGTCGTACGGCTTGGCGGGGTCGGCCGCGGAGAAGCTGTACCACGAGGCGTACGGCGAACTGCTGTTGATCGAACCCCCTTCAAATGCGCCCAGCGTCGGGTAACGGCTGAACTTGTCGAAGTAGATCGAGTCGCTGCCGGAATGATTCAGCGAGGTGTCGAGGATCACCCGCAACCCACGCTTGGACGCCTCGCTGGTCAGTTTCACGAAGTCCGAGTTGGTACCGAAATGCGGATCGATGTTCTTGTAGTCCGCCGTGTCGTACTTGTGGTTGCTGCCGGCTGCGAACACCGGGTTGATGTAGAGCGTGTTGGCACCGAGTGACGCGATGTAGTCGAGCTTTTCGATGATGCCGGCGAGATCGCCACCGAAGAAGTCGTTGTTGTAAGTTGCGTCCGAGCCATCTCCGGAGCCTGGCAGGTAGGGTTTATCGAGCCAGTTGCTATGGAATTCGACTGCGGTGTTCCTGTCTCTTATACACATCTGACGCTGCCGACGACTAGTCGAGTGTAG
>CAMFLH010000246.1 GCA_945957295.1 uncultured Uliginosibacterium sp. | reverse complement strand
GCTGCCGGCGGGGCTGTTCAGCGTCATCACCGGTTCGTCGACCGAAATCGGCGGCGAAATGACCAGCAACCCGACGGTCGCGAAGCTCAGTTTCACCGGTTCCACCGAGGTGGGTCGCATCCTGATGCGCCAGTCGGCCGACACCATCAAGAAGCTCTCGCTCGAACTCGGCGGCAACGCACCGTTCATCGTGTTCGATGACGCCGATCTCGACCAGGCGGTCGAAGGCGCGCTGATCTCCAAGTTCCGTAATACCGGCCAGACCTGCGTCTGCGCGAACCGGCTCTTTGTGCAGGAGGGCGTGTATGACGCCTTCGCCGCCAAGCTCGCCGCCAAGGTTGGCGCGATGAAGGTCGGCAACGGCATGGAAGACGGCGTGCAGCAAGGTCCGCTGATCGACACCAAGGCGCTCGCCAAGGTCGAGGAGCATGTCAGCGATGTGCTCGCCGCCGGCGGCGCCGTGGCGACCGGCGGCAAGCGCCATGCGCTGGGCCGCACCTTCTACGAACCGACCGTGCTGACTGGCGTGACTCGCGACATGAAGATCTTCCGCGAGGAGACCTTCGGCCCGGTTGCCCCGCTGATCAAGTTCAAGGACGAAGCGGACGTGATCGCGATGTCGAATGACACCGAGTTCGGCCTCGCCAGCTACTTCTACAGCCGCGACATCGGCCGCATCTTCCGCGTCGCCGAGGCGCTGGAGTACGGCATGGTCGGCGTCAACACCGGCCTGATCTCGAACGAGCTGGCGCCCTTCGGTGGTGTGAAGCAGTCCGGGCTTGGCCGCGAAGGGTCGAAGTACGGGATCGAGGACTATCTCGAGATCAAGTACATCTGTCTCGGTGGCATCGACCGCTGAGCGTTGGGGGATAGATCTACTGCGCAACCCGATCCTGACACTGCGATGCTCGCCGTACCTCATGTACGGCTGCGCTTCTCCTGTCAGCCTCGGGCCGCTCGCGACGATCTCTCCACCAACGCCACGCCGCGTTGGGAACCGAGGAAAGCACAGGAATTGAAGTCATGACGACACAACAGAACTCCTGGACCGAGATGGCCGGCCGCATGAAGTTCGATGGCCGCGCGTTGATCAACGGTGAGCGCGTCTCTGCCGTGAGTGGGCAGACCTTCGAATGCAATTCGCCGGTCGATGGGCGTTATCTCGCTGCTGTTGCGCGGGGAGATGCGGCCGACATCGATGCTGCGGTGAAGGCAGCGCGTGCCGCGTTTGAGGACCGCCGCTGGGCCGGGCTGTCGCCGCGGTCGCGCAAGCAGATCATGGTGCGCTTTGCGGACCTGATCCTCGCCCATAAGGACGAGCTCGCACTGACCGAGACGCTGGACATGGGCAAACCGATCCGCAATGCCCGCGCCACCGACGTCAATGCCTGCGCCAACACGATCCGCTGGTATGGCGAGGCGATTGACAAGATCTACGACGAGATCGCGCCCACTAGCGACAGCGCGCTGGCGTTGATCACCCGCGAGCCGGTCGGTGTCGTCGGTGCCATCGTGCCGTGGAACTACCCGATGCTGATGGCTTCGTGGAAGATCGCGCCGGCGCTGGCATCGGGCAACAGCGTGGTGCTGAAGCCTTCCGAGAAGTCGCCGCTTACGGCGCTGCGCCTCGCCGAGCTCGCCCTCGAAGCGGGCATCCCGGCTGGGGTGTTCAACGTGGTGCCCGGTTTCGGCCATGAAGCTGGCAACGCGTTGTCGCTGCACATGGATGTCGACTGCATCGCCTTCACCGGCTCCACTCGCGTCGGCAAGCTCATCATGGTGAATGCCGGGCAGAGCAACCTGAAGCGTGCCTGGACCGAACTGGGCGGCAAGTCGCCCAACATCGTCTGCGCTGATTGCCCGGATCTCGACCGCGCGGTCGCGTCGTCCATCGGTTCGATCTTCTACAACCAGGGCGAGAGCTGCAACGCACCCTCGCGCCTGTTTGTCGAGCGCTCGATCAAGGATGCCTTCATCGAGCGCGCACTGGCCCTGATGCCCAAGTACGCGCCGGCCGACCCGCTGGCGGACGAAACGGTGATGGGCGCGCTGGTCGATCGCACGCAGCTCGACACCGTGCTGCGCTACATCGACTCCGGCCGTAAGGAAGGCGCCAAGGTGCTTGCCGGCGGTGAGCAGGCGAGGTCGGAGACTGGCGGCTACTACGTCGCCCCCACCGTGTTCGACGGCGTGCGCAACGACATGACGATCGCCCGCGAAGAGATCTTCGGACCGGTGCTCTCGGTGCTCGCCTTCGATACCGTGGAAGAGGCGATACAGCAGGCCAACCAGACCATCTATGGCCTGCAGGCCGGCGTCTGGACCCGCGACATCAACAAGGCCCATCGCGTTGCCCGCGCGCTGCGTGCCGGCACCGTGCATGTGAATCAGTACGACGAAGACGACATCACGGTGCCCTTCGGCGGTTACAAGCAGTCCGGCAATGGGCGCGACAAGTCGCTGCACGCGATCGACAAGTACACCGAACTCAAGACGACCTGGATTGGTCTCGAATGAACAGCAGGAATCAGAACATGGCCAGCAATAAGGAACTCCACGAACGCCGTCTCGCCGCCACGCCGCGCGGTATTGCCGTCGGTAACTCGTTCTTCGTCGAGCGTGCCGAGAACGCCGAACTGTGGGATGTCGAAGGGCGTCGCTACATCGACTTCGGCGGTGGCATTGCAGTGTTGAACACAGGGCACCGTCACCCCAAGGTGATGGCGGCGGTCGAGGCGCAGCTCAAGCAGTTCACCCACACCTGCTACCAAGTGGTGCCCTACGAGAGCTACGTCACCCTCGCCGAGAAGATCAACCAGCTGACCCCCGGTACCCATGCCAAGAAGACCGCGTTCTTCTCGACCGGCGCCGAGGCGGTGGAAAACGTGATCAAGATCGCGCGGGCGGCGACCAAGCGCTCCGGCATCATCGCGTTCTCGGGCGCCTTCCATGGCCGCTCGATGTTCGCCTGCTCACTGACCGGCAAGGTCGTGCCCTACAAGGTCGGCTTCGGGCCGTTCCCGGGCGAGGTCTTCCACGCTCCGTTCCCGATCCCGCTGCACGGCGTATCGGTTCAGGATTCACTGGACTACATCCAGCACCTGTTCAAGTCCGACATCGAGCCAGCGCGCGTCGCCGCGATCATTCTCGAACCGGTGCAGGGCGAGGGCGGTTTCTACCAGGCGCCGGTCGAATTCATGGTCGCGCTGCGCAAGCTGTGCGACGAGCACGGCATCCTGCTGGTTGTGGACGAAGTGCAGACCGGCTTTGGCCGCACCGGCAAGTGGTTCGCGATGGAGCACTACCCGGTGCTGCCGGACATCATGACCATGGCCAAGAGCATGGCCGGCGGTACGACACTGTCGGCCGTCTGCGGCCGCGCCGAGATCA
The DNA here is from genome assembly GCA_945957295.1 of uncultured Uliginosibacterium sp. Classification (GTDB taxonomy): domain Bacteria; phylum Pseudomonadota; class Gammaproteobacteria; order Burkholderiales; family Rhodocyclaceae; genus Niveibacterium. Next base: position 3,227 of record CAMFLH010000246.1, on the reverse strand, counting down.
TGGACGCACCGCTGCCAGGCGGTCTCGGCGGCACCTACGCCGGTCACCCGCTGGCGGTGGCGGCCTCGCATGCGGTGATCCAGGTGATCGAGGAGGAAGGCCTGCTGGCTCGGTCCAACGCGCTGGGTGAGAAGCTCAAGGCCTTCCTGAACGAGCAGCGCAGCAAGGTGCCGCAGATCATCGATGTGCGGGGTCCCGGTTCGATGATCGCAGTCGAGTTCAATGACCCGGCCACCGGCAAGCCGGATGCGGACTTCACCAAGCGCGTTCAGGCAAAGGCGCTCGAGAAGGGGCTGATCCTGCTGACGTGCGGCGTGTACGGCAACGTGCTGCGCCTGCTGTATCCGCTGACGACGCCTGACGCGATCTTCGACGAGGCGTTGGGCATTCTGGCCGACGCGCTGGCGGCCGCGTGATCGGCGCGGCAGGCCGCGCCCGGCTACGGGCGGCTGCCGCGATCGCTCTGCTCTGTAGCGCGCCGGAGAGTCAGGCCCAGAGCACCCGGCCAGCGTTGGCGCTGGGCGTGAGCTTGCCTCTCTCTGGCGCATCGGCCGAGATTGGCGTGAGCTTTCTCGATGGGCTCCGCACGTGCTTGAGCGCTGACCCGGTTGGGCGTGGGGTCACGTTGAAGGTCACGGATGACGCCGAGGCGGAGTTGGCCGCCGAAGATCTGCGTGCTTGGGCGCAGCCGGGCAAGGACGGCGTGATTGCGCTCACCGGCTTTTTTGGCCGGAGCGATGCGGCCGACGCCGTCAGGCGCGCGGTTGCCGCACGCTTGCCTTTGGTTGCGCCGATGTCGGGTGCGCAGGCGATCATGCAGGATGCCAGCGGCTGGGTGTTTCCGATTCGCAGTCCGGATCGAACGATCGCGACGAGCCTTGTCGGCCAAGCGGCGCGCCTTGGCGTGAAGCGGCTGGGTGCATTTGCGACACGTGATACAGCGGGTACCGAGTTGTTGGCCACGGTGCGCGCAGCCACCGCTTCGAATGGTGTGCAGCTGGTTGCGGTGGTCGAGGCGGAAACCGGCTCGATGGAACTCGATCCGCAGGCTAAAGCGTTACTTGCTGCCCGCCCCGATGCCGTGCTTTCGCTGGCTGGCTACACCTCGACCGCGGATGTATTCATGCGCCTGCGCAAGGCCGGGTTCGTCGGGCAACTGCTCGCGCACGGCGACGTCGGCTCGCGCCCCCTGACTCGCCTGATGGGTGCGAGCGCGCGCGGTGTCGGCATTGGTCTTGCCGTGCCATCGCCTGCCAACGCCTCGTTGTCTTTGGCTCGTGATCTTGAGGTTGCGGTGCGCAAGGCAGGAAAAGTACCCGACGAGTTCACGCTCGAGGGCTGCATCGCAGCTCGGGTGATCGCCGATGCGCTACACCGCGCCGGTAGTCAGCCGACACGCGAGTCGCTGCGCCGAGCGCTTGAGACGAACCGGAGTGTCGACGCAGGCGGCATCACCGTGATGCTTGCGCGCGAGGATCGTGATCGGAACGCGGGCGAACTCGTGGTACTCGGAGCCGATGGCCGCATCCTGCGTTGAGCAGCGTGTGTGGCCGATCAATGAAGAACCCCAATAGGAGAGCCCGCCATGACCGCATCGAATGGCGTTGAGCAGCATCAGATTGAAGCCTTGCGCACGCGCCTGGGCGATGCCGGCGCGCGTTACGTATTCGCGCAGTTCACCGACATCCAGGGCGTGGCCAAGGGCAAGACCGTGCCTCTGAGCCATCTGGAGGATGTATTTACTGCGGGCGCGGGTTTCTCCGGCCCCTCGATCTGGGGCACCGGGCTGCCGCGACACGGGCTGCGGTCCGAGTATTACGGTCGTGGTGACATCTCAACTGCGCAGGTGTTGCCCTGGTTGCCGGGGCATGCACGCGTAGTTTGCGACGGTTACGTGGGCGGTGAGCCGTTCCCGCTATGCCCTCGTCAGATTCTGCGCCGCCAGGTGGCCCGCCTTGCCGAGCGAGGTTGGACGCTGAACGCGGGGCTGGAGCCGGAGTTCTTTCTGCTGCAACGCAATCCGGATGGCAGTGTGAGCCCCGCTGACGCACATGACCGCCTCGAGAAGCCCTCATACGACTACAAGTCGCTCACGCGACAGCAGGCGTTTCTGGGTGGGCTGACCGATGCCTTGCAGGCATGCGGCCTCGATGTGTTTCAGATCGACCACGAGGACGCCAGCGGTCAGTACGAGGTGAATTACCACTACAGCGATGCACTGTCGGCGGCGGACCGCTTCATGCTGTTCAAGATGGCCGCGCATTCGATCGCCGAATCGCTGGGCATGGTGTTCTCGATGATGCCCAAGCCCTTTGCGAACATGCCGGGAAGCGGCCTGCATTTCCACCTGTCGATCGCCGACGAAACGGGGCGCGCGGTCTTCACGGATCGCGGTGATGCGCAAGGGCTCGGGCTGTCGCAGACCGCCTACCACTTCCTTGGCGGGTTGTTGCATCACGCGCCCGCGCTGGCTGCGCTGTGTGCGCCGACGGTGAATTCCTACAAGCGGCTGGTGGTCGGCGAGTCCTTGTCCGGCACGACCTGGGCGCCGGCGCATATCGGCTATGGCGACAACAACCGCACCACGCTGGTTCGCGTTGCGCATTCGCGGCTGGAATGGCGGCTGCCGGACGCCTCGGCAAATCCTTACCTGGCACTTGCCGGGGTGATCGCTGCGGGGGTCGATGGTGTCGAGCGCGGCCTGGCGCCCGGGGCTCCGGTGGCCGACGATCTGTACGAACTGATGCTGCCGGAGCTACGCGTACGTGGTATTGCCCAATTGCCGCAGAACCTGGGCGAAGCCGTGACAGCGCTGGAGTCCGACGCGCTGCTTGGCGATGCGCTGGGTTCGGCCTTCACCGCCGAGTTCTGCCGATTCAAACGGATGGAGTGGGTGGAGTATTCCCGCGCAGTGCATGCTTGGGAAACCGAGCGCTACGCTGAGCGCTTCTGAGGATTTTTCCCCTTCACGGCGCGGTGCGCATGGGGCATGCTAGCCCGATGCGCCCTTCAACTATTTTCCGCCTTTTCGTCCTTGCGAGCTGCGTCGTAACGTGCGGCGCATGGGCGGAAACCCTGCGCGTCGGCCCGGCCGAACGTATCCACACGATCGCTGAGGCCGCCCGTGTTGCGCGCGACGGTGATGTTGTCGAGATTGCGTCGGGCGACTACAAGGCCGATGTCGCGGTCTGGACCCAGCAGGATCTGACGATCCGCGGTGTTGGTGC
>CAMFLH010000245.1 GCA_945957295.1 uncultured Uliginosibacterium sp. | reverse complement strand
TACGCGATAGGCTCCGGTCTCGTGGGCTCGGAGATGTGTATAAGAGACAGCCCATACACATGTGTCACGTCGAAGCCGATCCGCGCCATACCCTCGATGACAGCCGCGGGGGGCGGCGCCGCCGCGACCAGTCCGGCAACCGGGTGGTCGATCCCTTCGCGCCAGCTGGCCGGGGCACTCGCGAGCATCGAATGCACGATCGGGGCGCCGCAGTAGTGCGTGACGCGTTCGTCGCGGATGGCATCGAAGATCAGGCGGGCATCCACGCGCCGCAGGCAAACGTTGGTCCCACAGTTGGCCGCCATCGTCCACGCGAAACACCAGCCGTTGCAGTGGAACATCGGCAGCGTCCAAAGGTACACCGACTGCGGGGGCATGCCCCAGGAGACGATGTTCGACATGGCATTCAGGTACGCCCCGCGGTGGTGATACACAACCCCCTTTGGATTACCGGTGGTGCCCGAGGTGTAGTTCAACGAGATGGCATCCCACTCGTCGTCGGGGTAAATCAGCGGCTCACTGTCCGAACCTTCGCCGAGGAGCGCTTCGTAGTCGGTGCTGCCGATCGCATCCCCGATGCCCTGATATTCGCTGTCCAGCACATCGATCACGAGCATGTCCGGGCGATTGGCGAGTTTCACCGCTTCGCGCACCGTGGCCGAATACTCGCGGTCGGTCAGCAGCACCCGCGCCTCGGCGTGGTTGAGGATAAAGGCGATTGCCTCAGCGTCGAGCCGGGTGTTGATGGTATTCAGCACCGCTCCGGCGCCCGGCACGCCGAAGTGGCACTCATACATCTCTGGCGTGTTGTTCAACACCACGGCAACGGTGTCGCTTTTGCCGATGCCTCTGCGCCTCAAGGCAGAAGCGAGTTTCCGTGCGCGCGACTGGGTCTGGGCCCAGTTGTAGCGGCGCTTTCCGTGCACCACCGCAGCGCGCTCCGGATAGATCGATGCGGCCCGCTCAAGAAAGGTCAGCGGCGTGAGCGCGACATAGTTCGCCGCACATTGGTCGAGCCCATTGGCGTATGGGCTACCTGGTCGTTCCATGATTCCCCCCGGATCTGATCGCTCCTCCCCCGAAGACACGATCGTGATTGACTATCCTGCCGTGCAGCGCCTCGCATCCTGTGTTGCGAGCCAGCGTGCCGCCTGCCTGCCTACCATCTCGCTCGCGCCACGCAGGGCTTGAGCCCCCCCGCTGGCATCGGCACTCGGCGCGGCCTGGCGCGCATCAAAAGCGGTTTGCGCAAGCACCTCGTCGGCCCGCTCGCCGATCAGCAGGAAGCTGCCAGCGACATAGCCGGCACTGCTGCCATCGCGCGCGAAGACCTGCACGAACTCGTCCAAACGTACCGTCAGCTTGCAGCGTGACGGCTGCGTCGGCCCGCTCAACATGCGCGACACGACCCCTTCGAGCAACTGCGCCGGGGTTGCCGACCAGCGACTATCCGCATAGGTGAGACGCCGCGTCGTTTGATCCTCAGCATAGCGATACTGCATCGCGAGGCTGCCCAGCGCAGCGTTGCCCAGCACTTCAATGCGACGCAGCGGCAACGGGCTGGGTGCAATCCCCGCAGCGACCGGCAAACCGAGGTCATGAACCGTCGCGGGCCCCGTCTCGGCCGGGAGCGACGAGCACGCGGCCAGGAAAGACGCAGCAAAAAGGAAGCCGAGGAAGGTACGCATGGTCTGGATCTTCATGGTCTTGCAGGTGGGCTGTAGCCGCGTTCGCCGGGGCCCGGCGTCGGGTGCGGACGGCCGAACACGATGGACTGGGGATTGCGCTCCAGCGTGCTGATCAGGGCGGACAACTCGCCACTGGTACGGCGCAGGTCGTCCAGTGTCTGACCCAACTGGCCGCCACCATCGGCAATCAGCCGGGTCTGCACGTCGCTGCCAAGCGCCTCCCAGCGCGAGGTCAGGTTCTGCAGCCCGCTCAACGTGGTTCGCAAGGTCGCCATCGTCTGTGGCAACTCGCCTGTCGTACGTTCAAGGTTGCCGAGCGTGCGGTCAAGCTTGTCGGAATCAAAGCGCGCGACGACGTTGTCTGCATGCTCCACGAGCTGCGGCACCTTGGCCAGCGCTTCGTCGAGATGCTTGGTGGTCGCCGCGATATTGGCCAGGCTCTGCTTCAAATTACCGCGATTGGTGTCGTCCAGCACCAGCGTCAGCCGATCTGCCACATCGCGGATACGGTTGAGCGCATTGATTGCCGCTTCCACGGTATTCGTGTTCGACGGATCGAGTGCGATGCGCGGCAGGTCGCCGGGGGCGGCCTCAAGCGGGCGCGGGTCGCTGCCATCATCTTCAAGCTGCACGTAGATGAAGCCGGTCAGCCCCTGCGTGGCAAGGCGCGCGCGGGTGGCATGCGAGAGCTGAAGATTCGCGTCCAGGCGCAGGCGGATCAGGATACGGCGCGGTGTCGACGGGTCCAGATCAATATCCGTAACGCGCCCGGCGCGGATACCGCGAAAGCGCACCGCGGCCTGCTCGTTGAGGCTGCCGACGCTGCCGTCGGTATAGAGATAGACGTCGTAGGTGCGTTCGGTGCGGCCAGCAAACCACCAGAAGGCCGTCGCCGTAGCGAGCCCCAGGATGATCGTGAATACCCCCACCGCCAGCGCGTAGGCGCGGTTTTCCATCAGTCAGTACCCTTGCCGCGGCGCAAGGCATGCATGCTGCGCTCGCTGAGGAAGAAGCGTTGGATGAACGGGTGATCGACCTGCACCACCTCGTCCAGCGATCCGGTGGCGAGTATACGTCCCTCGGCGAGTACGGCCAGCCGGTTGGCCAGCGCGGCGAGCGTATCCAGATCGTGCGTGACGAAAACTACCGTCAGGTTGAGCGCCTGGTGCAAGGTGCGAATTAGCGTCACGAAGGCAGCTGAGCGATCCGGGTCGAGGCCGGCGGTGGGCTCGTCGAGCAGCAGCAGCTCAGGATCCAACGCCAGCGCACGTGCCAGCGCGATCCGCTTGATCATGCCGCCAGAGAGTTCTGCCGGCATCCGCCAAGCCGCATCGCGGTCGATTTCAACCATGCCGAGCTTGGTAAACACCAGGTCGCGAATTTCTGCTTCCGGCAAGCAGCGCATCTCGCGCAGCGGGAAAGCGATGTTGTCGAACACGTTGAGCGCCGAGAACAGTGCGCCGTGCTGGAAAAGCATGCCAAACCGGCGCCGCCGCGCAGCCAGTTCGTCGCGATTGCCGTCGTGCAAGGATTCGCCGAACAGCTTGATCTCGCCTTCGGTGGGTGGCAGCAGGCCAACAATCTGCCGCAGCATCGTAGTCTTGCCGCTGCCCGATCCACCCACCAGCGCCAGCAGTTCGCCGCGCTGGACGGTGAGATCGACGCCGCGCAGCACCCAGTGGCGGCCGAAGCGGGTGCCAATGCCGCAGAGTTCAACGGGCGGTACGCCGTTCATCCGCGGCCAAGCCCCACATTGCGGGTCGCAAGGGCGAAAACCGCATCGAGCAGGATCACCAGCGTGATCGCGGCAACCACCGAGCGCGTGGTGTTGCCCGAGAGGCTTTCAGTGTTTGGCTCCACCCTCAGGCCGAAATGGCAAGCGACGAGCGCGATGGTCACGCCGAAAGCCACCCCTTTGCAGATCGCGATCCACAGGTTGGGCAGCGGCACAGCGCGCGGCAGGTTCGCGATGAAGAACTGAAAATCCAGACCGAGTTCAAAGTAGGCCGCAATCATGCCGCCGGCCAGCGCGATCGCGCATGTCCAGGCAACCAGTAGCGGCATCGCAATACCCAACGCCACGACCTTGGGGAATACCAGACGCAAATGACGCGGCACGCCCATCGTCGCCAGTGCGTCGATCTCTTCAGTGACGCGCATCGTGCCGAGTTGGGCCGTCATCGCCGACCCCGAGCGCCCGGCCACCAAAACCGCCACGAGCACCGGCCCGAGCTCGCGGATCACGCCAATGCCAAGCACATCGACGATGAAGGCCTCTGCGCCGAAGCGCTTGAGTTGCAGCGCGAACAGGTAGCTGAGCACCACGCCAATGAGGAAGGCCACCAGCGCAGTCACCGGCATCGCGCGCACCCCGGCCTTGTGCAGATTCGCCGAGATTTCAAGCCACGGAATGCGCCGCGGTGTGCGCAACACATAGAGACATTCGATAACCAGCTGACCCAGCAGCGCGACAAAGCATGTGATGTGCGAGACGAGCGTGAGCGTCAACGCGCCGGTGGCGGTCACCCACGCAAGCGGATCGCGTTTGGGGCGTGCGGCCGGCGCTTCGGCGACGTGCTTTTGGAGGCGCTGGAACAGCGCTTGGTACTCGGGCGGAATCGCTGATTTAGTGGGAATGGAGCGCCCCCACGCGCGCCACAACAGCAACGCACCATAGGTATCCAGCGCGACAACGTCATGCAGATCCCACAGCGCTTCCCGCGGCGCTTTTGCGATGGCAGCGCGCAGACCCTGCGGCGCCCGGGCAAGTGTTGCAAGCGTCCAGCACCCAGCGAGCCGAACGCTGTGTTCGGATTGGGAGAGTGTCGGTTTTGCGCGCTCAGGCATCGCGCTTCCCGCTTTGCGTTCGCCCTACCCGCAGCCGAACCGGCATGCCACAGGCCTCCCATTGCTCCCCCTCTTCCTCCAACAGGGCTGCAGTCAGCGGGCGGTCTTGTAGGTCGGCTGCAGACGCGGACAGTTGGAATCCCTTGCGTGACGCGGTGACGACGAGCTCGGGGGCAGGCACCAAGTCGCGCGTGCGATGCAGGATGAAGGCCACCCGCAAACACAGCATCAGCATCCAGTCGGTTTCGGTCGGCCCGAGCGGCAGCACACGCTCCAGCTTGCCACGGTGTCCCAACGCAAGGCAGGCGAGCCGTGCCTGATCCTTGCGCGAGAAACCCGGCATGTCGGCGTTGGCAAGAATGTAGGCGCTGTGCTTGTGGTAGCTCGAATGGGCGATCGATAGACCGACTTCGTGCAAACGGGCGGCCCAGTTTAGGAAGCGGCGGTCGATGTGATCCGGATCAGCGGCCGCAGGCATAGCCTGAATAAGCAGTTTGCAGGCTGTTTCGGCAACGCGCAGCGCTTGGGCAGCATCGACCTCGTGGCGTCGCATAAAGGTTTCGACCGTGGCGTCGCGCAGGTCGTGATGGGTATAGCGCCCGATCAGATCATGCAAAACGCCCTGCCTCAGCGCGCCGTCGCAGAAGGTGATCCGGTCGAGATCCAGCGCCTCGATCGCGGCGGACATGATTGCGAACCCGCCCGGCAACACCGGCAGGCGGTCGGCCCGAACACCCGCTAGCGACAGGCGATTCACGTTGCCGGCCTTGATCAGCTCGGCACGCAGCTTCGCGATGCCGTCGCGGGTAATGCCACCCTCGGAGAAGTGATTCAGTTCGAGGATCTCCGCGATCGCCTTCGCGCTACCGCTGGATGCGATTGCGAACTCCCACCCCACTTCGCGATAGGTACGGGCGATCGTTTCCAGCTCTCGCATCGCGGCGATCTCCGCCGCGCGCAAACCGGCCTTGTCGATACGCCCCTCAGGGAAGAAGCGCAGGCTGTAGCTGACACAGCCCATGTAGAGCGATTCCAGTACGATGGGCTGCAAGCCGCGGCCGATGATGAACTCGGTCGAACCGCCGCCGATGTCAAACACCAGCTGCTTGCGGCCCGGATCGGGCAAGGTGTGCACCACCCCAAGATAGATCAGGCGTGCTTCTTCACGGCCGGAGATCACCTCGATCGGAAAGCCCAAGGCTTTCTCGGCCTGTTCCAGAAAGCTAGTGGCGTTCTTGGCAACACGCAGCGTATTGGTCGCGACCGCACGCACCTCCTCGGGCTGAAAGCCACGAAGGCGCTCACCAAATTTGCGCAGCGCGGTCAGGCCGCGTGCCTGCGAGGCGATATCGAGCTGCTTGTCGGCAGACAAGCCGGCAGCGAGGCGCACCGGTTCCTTGAGGTTATCGAGCGCAAAGATCTGGTCGCCGACCACGCGGCCAACAATCAGGCGAAAGCTGTTTGAGCCCAGGTCGACTGCGGCGATAAGCTCGTGTTTCATGTTGTATGCCACCAAGGCGTGTGGAGCTGGCGGCCGATTCTAGCCCGGATGCCCGCCGCCCAGCGTGCGTGCTGCGGATTCGCTTGCACATCGCCTCATGTCAACGAACCGTAACGGAAATGTCACACAATAGTGCATCGCTCAGAACGGACCGTGAAATGACTCGTACGCCCTGGCAACGCCAACACCCTGCCGAGCATTACCTGAATCGTGAGCTTTCGCTGCTGGCTTTCCAGCGCCGCGTATTGGCGCAGGCCGCCGACCCTACCGTGCCGCTGCTGGAACGGCTGAAATTCCTCTGCATCGTGTCGAGCAACCTCGACGAGTTCTTCGAGATCCGCGTGGCGGGTGTGCGTGCCCAAAACGCCTTGGGCGCGAACTCGAACGCGCCGGATGCGATCCAGCCCAACGAGCTCTATCCGCGAATCTGCCGCGAAGTGCACGGCATCATCGCCGAGCAGTACTCGCTGCTGAACGACACGATCCTGCCGGCACTTGCCACCGAGGGCATCCGCTTCCTGCGCCGCAGTGTCTGGACGCCGGAACAGCAAGCCTGGATTCGCGATTACTTCTACCGCGAAGTGATGCCCGTCCTGACGCCTGTCTCTTATA
>CAMFLH010000244.1 GCA_945957295.1 uncultured Uliginosibacterium sp. | reverse complement strand
GTGTAGACGCGCAGTAAGCCTGCGGCGGGAGCAGTACCAGGAAGGCGGCGGAAGCCGCCTTTCGCTTTTTTGGCGAGTCGCTCTGTATTGCGGGATAATCGCGCGATGCGCTTACTGCTTTGGCTCCTGCGGGGATTGGTGTTCTTCCTTCTTCTTGGCTTCGCGCTTAAGAACGACGGCATCGTCACTCTCCGCTTCTTCTTTGAAACTGAATGGCGATTGCCGTTGATTGCGGTGATCCTGCTGACCTTCGTCGTCGGCGTGTTGCTCGGCGTGACGGCCGCAGTGCTCACGCTGCGCAACCAGCGTCGCGAGATTCGCCGCCTGCGTGAAAACGCGTCCGGTGCTTCGGCGTCTGTTTCTGCAATTTCGGTGCGCGATACCCCGCCCGCCGATTACCTGCGATCGCTCTGAGAGTCCATGGAATTCGAACTCTGGTGGCTGCTGGCCTTCCCGATCTTCTTCGCGCTCGGCTGGCTCGCTGCACGTATTGATATCAAACACCTGGTGAAGGAATCGCGCGCGCTGCCGCGCTCTTACCTCACTGGCCTCAATTTTCTGCTCAACGAGCAGCCGGACAAGGCGATCGACGCATTCCTCGAGGCGGTCAAGATCGATCCGCAAACGGTGGAGCTTCACTTCGCGCTGGGCAGCTTGTTCCGTCGGCGTGGCGAGCTTGATCGCGCGATCCGCATGCACCAGACGCTGGTGGATCGTGACGATCTGAGCGCCGAACAGCGCTCCAATGCTTTGTCGGAGCTGGGTCAAGACTTCCTCAAGGCCGGTCTGCTCGATCGTGCCGAAGCGGTGTTCGTGAAGCTGCGCGAAACTGGCATGCGTGAATTCGCGTTGAAGCAGCTGCTGGAGATCTATCAGCAGGAAAAGGATTGGGCGAAGGCCATCGAGGTTGCGCGTGCGCTGCCGAACGCGGATTCGGCGCTGATGCTCAAGGAAATTGCGAACTTCCATTGCGAACTCGGCGCGACAGAACTCGCGCGCGGCCAGCTCGATAACGCTGCGGCAGAGCTTCAACGTGCACTCGACGTGAATCGCCAGTGCGTGCGCGCCAACATGCTGCTTGGCGACGTCCATCTGGCGCGTGATGATGCGGCCGCCGCGATCGAAGCGTGGCAACGCGTGGAACAGCAGAACCCGGTGTATCTGGCGTTGGTCGCCGAGCGCCTGATGGAAGGCTACCGGCGCCTCGGCCGCAAGGACGACGGCATGCAGCTGGTGCATTCCTATCTGGAACGCTACCCGTCGCTTGACTTGCTCGATGCCGTCTTCCAGTGGGAACTGGAGCGCGATGGCCCTGATGCTGCCTACAAGCTGGTGCGCGAAGAGTTGAAGCGCAACCCGACCGTGCTTGGGCTGGACAAGTTGCTCGAGGCCGCGCTGCTGAACGCGCAGCCGGAACAGCGGCAGGATATCGAGATGGTGAAGGGGCTGATCCACGGGCATACCCGTCGCGTTGCCCGCTACTGTTGCGATGCCTGCGGGTTCAAGGCGCGTCAGTTCTACTGGCGTTGCCCGGCTTGTGGCGGCTGGGAAACCTACCCGCCGCGGCGCAGTGAAGAATTCGACCTGACGCCCTGATGGGGCGCTGACCTGAATGGAGTCACCAAGGTGAAAGTTACCGTTGTCGGCACCGGCTATGTTGGCCTGGTGTCGGGCGCCTGCCTGGCGGAAATGGGCAACGACGTGCTGTGCCTCGATGTCGATCCGAACAAGATCCGCATCCTGAAGGAGGGCGGCATTCCGATCCACGAGCCGGGGCTCGACAAAGTCGTCGAACGCAACGTCGCGGCAGGCCGCCTTCACTTTACGACCCACGTTGAAGAGGCTGTCCGCTTTGGCACGCTGCAGTTCATCGCGGTCGGCACGCCGCCGGATGAAGATGGCTCCGCCGATCTGCAGTACGTGCTGGCAGCCGCGCGCAACATCGGCCGCCTGATGACTGACTACAAGGTGGTCATCGACAAGAGCACCGTTCCCGTGGGTACTGCCGACAAGGTGCGCGCCGCGATCGCCGACGAACTGGCAAAGCGCGGCGTTGATATCAAGTACGCGGTGGTGTCAAACCCCGAGTTTCTGAAGGAAGGCGCTGCGGTTGAGGACTTCATGAAGCCCGACCGCATCGTCGTCGGTGCGGATGACGAGCAGGCCGTTTATCTGATGCGCGCGCTGTACGCGCCGTTCCAGCGCAACCACGACAAGCTGGTTGTGATGGATGTGCGCTCGGCGGAGCTAACGAAGTACGCCGCGAACGCGATGCTTGCGACCCGCATTTCGTTCATGAACGAACTCGCGCTGCTCGCAGAGAAGCTGGGGGCCGATATCGAACTGGTGCGCCAGGGTATCGGTTCCGACCCTCGCATCGGCTACCACTTCCTCTACGCCGGTTGCGGCTATGGCGGCTCGTGCTTCCCGAAAGACGTAAAGGCGCTGATCAGGACCGCGAGTGATGCGGGGCAGGGGCTTAAAGTCCTTCAGGCGGTTGAGGACGCCAACGACGCACAGAAACTCGTGCTCGTGGACAAGATCGTCAAGCGCTTTGGCGCTGATCTGAGTGGCAAGAAGTTCGCGCTGTGGGGCTTGGCGTTCAAACCGAACACCGACGACATGCGTGAAGCGACCAGCCGCGTTGTGATCGACGAGCTGTTCAAGCGCGGCGCCACTGTGGCCGCCTATGACCCCGTCGCGATTAGCGAGGCGCGCCGCATCTTTGGGGATGAATCGCGACTCGCTTATGCGAACTCCCCGATGCATGCGCTTGACGGCGCAGACGCGCTGCTGATCGTCACTGAGTGGAAAGAGTTCCGCAGCCCGGACTTCGAGCGCATCAAGGGCGTGCTGAAGAGCCCGGTGATCGTCGACGGGCGCAACCTCTACGACCCGAAGTTGCCGCGCAGCTTTGGTCTCGAGTACCTGCCGATCGGGCGGCCCTGATATGCGAAACCTGCCTCCGCTTCCTGATACGAGCCGAGCCCGCGTGCTGGTGGTCGGCGATGTCATGCTGGACCGCTACTGGTTCGGTGATGTGAGCCGGATTTCTCCCGAGGCGCCGGTGCCGGTGGTCAAGGTTGAGCGCAGCGAGGAGCGGCCCGGTGGCGCCGCCAACGTGGCGCGCAATGCTGCGGCACTGGCGGCGCATACGGTACTGCTCTCTGTTGTCGGGCAGGACGAGCCGGCGCAAGCGCTCGGCCGTCTGCTCGAAAGCGAAGGTGTTGTCGCTTCGCTGCAGACTGATCCGGATCTCGCGACAACTGTGAAGCTGCGCGTCATCGGCCGCCAGCAGCAATTGCTGCGTATCGATTTCGAAACCTGGCCGAACCACGAATCCCTGCAGGCGACGCTCGCCGAGTTTCGCTCGCGCTTGCCGAACGTCGACGTAGTTGTGCTGTCTGACTATGGCAAGGGTGGCCTGACGCATGTCGCTGAAATGATCCGGCTCGCGCGCGAGGCCAACAAGCCGGTGCTGGTCGACCCGAAAGGCGATGACTATTCGAAGTATCGTGGCGCCACGTTGCTGACACCCAATCGATCGGAACTGCGGCAGGTTGTGGGCAAGTGGCGCGACGATGCGGATCTGGCTGCACGCGCACAGAAGTTGCGCGCAGAACTTGCGTTGGACGCCCTGCTGGTGACGCGTTCGGAAGAGGGCATGACGCTCTTTCGTGACGAAGGATCGGTTCACGAAGGCACGCGCGCTCGCGAGGTTTACGACGTTTCCGGTGCCGGAGATACCGTGATCGCGACGCTGGCCGTGATGCTTGCCGCCGGAGCACCGATGGCCGACGCCATGCGTTGGGCTAACCATGCGGCGGGCATTGTCGTCGGCAAGCTTGGCACGGCGACGGTCACTCTCGACGAAATCAAGATTCCAGACTGAGGAGACGCGTATGTCGCGCTACTACGTCGTGACCGGCGCCGCCGGTTTCATCGGCTCCAACATCGTTGCCGGGCTCAACGCCAAGGGCATCGACAACATCATCGCGGTCGACAACCTGTCGAAGGGCGACAAGTTCAAGAACCTGGTCGGCTGCGAGATCGCGGACTACCTCGACAAGAAGGTCTTCCTCGAAATGATCGAGGGAGGCGAATTGGATGGCTCGATCGAAGCCATCCTTCATCAGGGAGCCTGTTCCGACACGATGGAACAGGACGGCCAGTACATGATGGAGAACAACTACCGCTATTCGCTTGAGCTGTTGCGGTTTTGCCTTGAGCAGGAAGCTCAGTTTCTCTACGCGTCGTCGGCTTCGGTGTATGGCGGCGGGTCGGTGTTCAAGGAAGACCGTCAGTACGAAGCGCCGCTGAACGTTTATGCCTATTCGAAGTATCTGTTCGATCAGGTGGTGCGTCGTGCGCTGACCGAAGGTGGTTCGCAGATCGCGGGCTTCCGCTACTTCAACGTGTACGGCCCGAACGAACAGCACAAGGGGCGCATGGCTTCGGTCTCATATCATTTCTTCAATCAGTACCGCGAGCACGGCAAGGTCAAGCTGTTTGAAGGGCAGGATGGCTACGGCAACGGCGGCCAGTTGCGCGACTTCGTCTTCGTCGAGGACGTCGTCAACGTCAATCTGTACTTCCTTGATAGCCCGGCACTTTCCGGCATCTACAACCTGGGCACTGGCCGCGCGCAGAGCTTCAACGATGTCGCGGTCGCCACGGTAAATGCATGCCGCGCCGCGAAGGGCGAAGCGCCGCTATCGCTTGCTGAAATGCAGGCGCAAGGCGTGATCGAGTACATCCCCTTCCCGGATGCCTTAAAGGGCAAGTATCAGAGCTTCACGCAGGCCGACATCTCCCTGCTGCGCGATGCCGGTTACGCAGATCCGTTCCACGATGTTGCGCAGGGCGTTAGCAAGTACGTCGCCACGCTGCAGCAGCGCGCCGGCGCTTGAGCGCAGGGGCTCGCATGACGTTTCTGACGCTAGAGGACTACGTTGGCCGCACACCGCTGGTGCGCCTAAAGCGGATCAACGCCGGGCGCAACAACGTGATCCTGGCGAAGCTAGAAGGCAATAATCCGGCCGGATCGGTGAAGGATCGCCCAGCGCTGTCGATGATCCAGCACGCCGAGGCGCGCGGTGACATCAAGCCCGGCGATACGCTGGTCGAGGCGACCAGCGGCAACACTGGCATCGCACTTGCCATGGCCGCGGCGATGCGTGGCTACAAGATGATTCTCGTGATGCCCGAGAATCAAAGCCTGGAGCGGCGCCAGACGATGCGCGCGTTCGGTGCAGAACTGATCCTCACTCCGCGCGAAGGCGGCATGGAGATGGCGCGCGATGTTGCGGAGCGTCTGCGTGACGAGGGGCGCGGCATCATCCTCGACCAGTTTGCGAATACCGATAACCCCTTGGCTCACTATGAAGGAACCGGCCCTGAGCTTTGGGAGCAGACAAGCGGGCGCATCACCCACTTCGTCAGCAGCATGGGCACGACGGGCACGATCATGGGCACCTCGCGCTTCTTGAAAGAGCGCAATCCCGCGATCCGCATCGTCGGCTGCCAGCCTGCCGACGGCGCGCAGATCCCTGGTATCCGCAAGTGGCCGCAGGAATACCTGCCGAAGATCTACCAAGCGGATCGGGTCGATCAGGTTGAGTCGGTCGCGCAGGCTGAAGCGGAAGAAATGACGCGTCGTCTGGCGCGTGAGGAGGGCATTTTCGCGGGCATTTCATCGGGCGGTGCGATGGCGGTTGCGGTGCGCCTCGCGGCGACTCTGGAAAATGCGGTGATCGTCTCGATCGTGTGTGATCGGGGCGACCGCTATCTTTCGACCGGGGTATTCCCGGGGTGACCGCAATGCATCCATTGGTGGCGTTTGAAATCGCCACGGTGCCGGACGTGGCGGGCATTCGCGCCATCTACGATCTCGACGCCGCATTGTCAGACAGCGACGTTGCCGACTACGCATTTCAGCGACAGCGTGCAACGGACGGTCACGACGATTTGCTGCCTCATCTGCAGCGGGTGGTTGAGATTTCCTTCGCCTGTTGGAGCGACGATGGCTTGACCGTATCGTCGCTTTCCGCTGTCGATGCGGCGGAGGGCGCGTTGATCGCGCGTTTTTCGCAGCAGCTGGCTCGGTTGGGTGGGACGGCCGTATGTTGGGGCGCTACCCAGCGTCAGAAGCCGGTGTTGAACATCCGAAGCCTCATTCACGCGTCATCGATCATTGTGCCGACCGGGGGGGGGCGCTCTGAGTTGTCCCACCCGTTCGCCGGCATCGTAGACCTGTCTCAGCAACTCTCCGGTTCGGCGTCGGATAGCGGTGTGCCGCTGCATCAACTGGCCCAGTTGCTCGGAGCAGGGCGGGCGCAGGCCCTTACTGGCGCGCAGGTGTGGGATGCGTGGCGGTCCGGTGCCGCGGCTTCGGTCACAGCCGACTGCGAGCGGCAGGCGCTTGCGAGCTTGCGAGTGCTACTGCGTCTCCGTGGCCTCGTTGGCGAATTGGATGACGCGCAGTTGGCCGTCGCCGAGCGCGCGATTGGCGCGCGGACTGCGCTGCATTCCCGATCATCTGGCTGCCGCGCTGCATATCGTCGCTAATTCACAAAAAAGTTTTGACAGGCCGGAAATTCGGGCTATAATCGCTTCTCTTTCAGGCGCGTAGCTCAGCTGGTTAGAGCACCACCTTGACATGGTGGGGGTCGTTGG
>CAMFLH010000243.1 GCA_945957295.1 uncultured Uliginosibacterium sp. | reverse complement strand
GGGCGCGACCGGCGCGATGCTGGTCGGCACGCTGCTCGACGAGCTGGAACGCCGCAATCTGCGCCGTGGCCTGGTCACGCTTTGCGTGGGCGGCGGCATGGGTATCGCGACGATCATCGAACGGGTGTGAGCATGACGAATCTGCAGAGTTTCCAGATCGAGCGCGGCGAAGACGGCATCGTCGTGGTCACCATCGACATGCCGGGGCAGGGCGCGAACACGATGAGCGCCCGCTTCCAGGAGGACTTCATCGAACTGGTCGCGCAGCTTGAGGCGGCGCGTGAGACGACCACCGGCATCATCCTCACTTCCGGCAAGAAGACCTTCTTCGCCGGTGGCGACCTCGAAGAGTTGATCGGCTATCGGCGCGAGGACGCGCCGCGGGTGTTTGCAGCGGTCGAGGTGCTGAAGCACGCAATGCGCAGGCTCGAACGCATCGGCCGGCCGGTGGTGGCGGCGATTAACGGCGCCGCGCTGGGTGGCGGCTGGGAGCTGGCGCTGTGCGCGCACCAGCGCATCTGCGCGGACGACGCGCGGATTGAGCTGGGCCTGCCCGAAGTCACGCTTGGGCTCTTGCCCGGCGCCGGTGGCGTGGTGCGCATGGTGCGCTTGCTCGGTCTGCAGCATGCAGCACCCTACTTGCTGGAGGGGCAGCGCTTCCGCCCGGCGGATGCGCTCGCGGCGGGGCTGGTGCAGCGTCTGGTGCCGGCCGGCGAAGACCTGGTGGCCGCCGCGCGTGCGCTGATCGCCGAATCGCCGATTGCCCAGCAGCCCTGGGACAAGGAAGGCTTCCGGATTCCCGGTGGCGGGCCGGAGAACCCGAAGACCGCGCAGATGATCTCGGTAGCGCCCGCGGCGCTGCGGGCGAAAACCCGGGGCTGCTATCCGGCGCCCGAAGCGGTACTGGCGACTGCGGTGGATTCGACGCGGGTGGATATCGATACCGCGCTGCGCATCGAAACGCGCTACTTCGTCGAGCTGGCCACCGGCCAGGTCGCCAAGAACATGATCGGCACCTTGTGGTTTGGGCTCAACGAGATCAAACGCGGCGCGCGTCGGCCGCAAGGCGTGCCGGCGTGGCAGGCACGCAAGCTCGGCGTGCTGGGCGCCGGCATGATGGGCGCGGGCATCGCCTGGGCGGCGGCGAGCCGCGGCATCGACACCGTGCTGCGCGATGTCACGCTCGAGCGCGCCGAGAAGGGCAAGGACTACTCGCGCAAGCTGCTCGACAAGCGCCTCGCTCGCGGCGCGACGACACCGGAAAAGCGCGATGCCACGCTGGCCCGCATCACGCCTGCGGCGGACGTCGCAGCGCTCGGTGGCTGCGACCTGATCATCGAGGCGGTGTTCGAGCAACGCGCTCTGAAGAACACCGTTACCCGCGAAGCGGAGCCGATGCTCGCGCCCGGCGGCGTGTTTGCGTCGAACACCTCCACGCTGCCGATCACCGGGCTGGCCGAGGCGACCGCCGACCCTACGCGCTTCATCGGCCTGCACTTCTTCTCGCCGGTCGACAAGATGCAGCTGGTGGAAATCATCAAGGGCGCGCGCACCTCGGCCGAGACGCTCGCCAAGGCCTATGACTTCGTGCAGCAGATCGGCAAGACGCCGATCGTGGTGAACGACTCGCGCGGCTTCTTCACCAGCCGCGTGTTCGGCACCTTCACCAACGAGGGTGCGGCGCTGCTTGCCGACGGCGTGCCGGCCGCGGTGATCGAGAACCTCGCGCAGCAGGCGGGCATGCCGGTCGGGCCGCTGGCGGTGATGGACGAGGTGACGCTGTCGCTGATCCTCGCCGTCGCGGACCAAGCCGCGCGTGATTGCGCTGAGGCGAGTTTGCCTTACGCGCCGCCGGCGGCGCTGAGCGTGGTCCGTCGCATGGCGGAAGCCGGGCGCAGTGGCCGAAGCGCCGGGGCGGGTTTCTATGACTACCCCGCCGATCAACCCAAGACGCTGTGGCCGGGGCTGAGCGAAGCGTTCTCGGTGCGCGCCGAGGCGTTGCCGCTGGACGATGTGCGCGACCGCATCCTGTTCATCCAGGCGATCGAATCGGTGCGCTGCCTGGAGGAGGGCGTGCTCGAATCGATCGCCGAGGCCAATGTCGGTTCGATCTTCGGCATCGGATTCCCGGCCTGGACGGGCGGGGTGATCCAGTTCATCAACGCGACCGGTGTGGCGGCCTTCTGCGCGCGCGCCGAACAGTTGGCAGCGCGCTACGGCGAACGCTTCTCGCCGCCAGCGCTGCTGCGCGACAAGGCTGCCCGTGGCGAAGCCTTCCGCTGAATCCGCCTTGCCGCGCAAGCCGGGCCGCCCGAAGGCACCTCCGGGGCCGGACAACGGCCGTACACGCATCGTGCGGGCCGCCGCGCATCTCTTCCGCGAGAAGGGCTTCCGCGCCGCGACCGTGCGCGAGCTGGCCGAGGCCGCGGGCATGCAGTCCGGCAGCCTCTTCTACTTCTTCCGCAACAAGGAGGAGATCCTCGTCGCGGTGATGGAAGAGGGCATGGCCGATGTGCATGCCGCGGTGGCGGCCGCGCAGGCGAGCGGCGGCGTGCTGGCCGCCTTCCGGTTGATGGCGCAGCGGCATCTGGAAGGCATCCTCGATCGCGATGCTGACCACATGACGGTAATGCTCTACGAGACGCGCGCGCTGCCAGGGGCCGCCGAGCGGCATGTGCGCCAACTGCGCCGCAACTACGAGGCGATGTGGGAGGCGCAGATCGATGCGCTGATCGCCGCCCGCCGCTGGCGTGGCGCCGAATCGCCGCGCCTCTCCCGCCTGGCCTTGATGGGCGCGATGAACTGGGCGGTGCAATGGTTTCGGCCCGATCGCGGCGACACCATCGACGCACTGGTCGACACGCTGGCGCAGTTGTTCCTGAAGGAGTCTGAATGAATCCGAACACCGGGCCGCTGGCCGGCGTGCGTGTCATCGAGATCGGCGGCATCGGCCCCGCGCCGTTCTGCGGCATGCTGCTGGCGGACATGGGTGCCGAGGTCACGCTGCTCGAACGCAGCGGCGGCACGCTGGCGCGCCAGCTCTTCGGCGGCGGGCGTGAGACGGTGGCCAACCGCGGCAAGCGCTCGCTGGGCATTGACCTCAAGGCACCCGGTGCGGTCGAGCTGGTGCTGACGCTGCTGGAGCAGGCCGACGTGCTGATTGAAGGCTTTCGCCCCGGCGTGATGGAGCGGCTTGGGCTGGGGCCGGAGGTTTGCGCGCAACACAACCCGCGGCTGATCTACGCCCGCATGACCGGCTGGGGGCAGACCGGCCCGCTGGCGCCGCGCGCGGGGCACGATCTGAACTATGCCGCGCTGTCGGGCGCGCTGGATGCCGGCCGCTGGCACGGTGGCGCGCCTTGGGCGCCGCCCTCGCTGCTGGGCGATATGGGGGGCGGCGGCATGATGCTCGCGTTCGGCATTGCCTGCGCGCTGCTCGAAGCGCGCCGCAGCGGCCGCGGCCAGGTGATCGACGCGGCGATGACCGAAGGCGCCGCGTTACTCGCACACGGCCTCTACAACGTGCATGCCAAGCGCGAACGCTATCCGGGCATCGAGCACATCCTCGATTCCACTGCGCCCTTCTACGACGTGTATCCCTGCGCGGACGGCAAGTGGCTGTCGGTTGCGCCGCTGGAGCCGCAGTTCTATGCGCTGATGCTGCAGACGCTGGGCTTGCAGGACGACGCCGACTTCCCGGTGCTGGAGCAATACACAGCCGCCCATTGGCCACGAATGCGCGAGCGCCTGTCCGCGATCTTC
Organism: uncultured Uliginosibacterium sp.; assembly: GCA_945957295.1. Classification (GTDB taxonomy): domain Bacteria; phylum Pseudomonadota; class Gammaproteobacteria; order Burkholderiales; family Rhodocyclaceae; genus Niveibacterium. The sequence continues at coordinate 2,950 of CAMFLH010000243.1, read as the reverse complement.
GCCGGCCAGCCCCGCGAGCACTGGACCGCGCTGTTCGGCGAATCGGACGCCTGCATCGCGCCGGTGCTGGACATGGACGAGGCGCCGGAGCACCCGCATCTGAAAGCGCGGGAGGCCTTCATCGAGCTCGCCGGCATCCGCCAGCCGGCACCCGCGCCACGCCTTTCCGGCACGCCCGCCTCGGTGCGGCGCGAACCGCCGCTGGCGGGCGAGCACACCTGCGAGTTGCTGCGCGAGGCGGGCTGGACGCAGCAGGATATCGACGCACTGCTCGCGACAGACGTCATCGAACAACTTCCGGAGAACGTCGCATGACCCCGCTGCAGACTACGCCCTTGCCCTGGATGACCGAGGACATCGCGATGTTCCGCGACGCGGCGCGCCGCTACATCGAAGGCGAACTGGCGCCGCACTGCGAGCGCTGGCGCAGGCAGGGTTTCGTCGATCGTGAGGTGTGGCGCAAGGTCGGCGCGATGGGGATGCTGCTGCCCGAACTGCCGGAGGAGTGGGGCGGCGCCGGCGGCAACCTCGCGCATCAGCTGGTGATGGTCGAGGAGCTGGGGCGGGCCGAGGTGCCGGTGAGCACCTCGGTGCATACCATCGCTGCGCACTACATCCTCGACTACGGCACCGACGAGCAGAAGCGCCGCTGGCTGCCCAGGCTCGCCAGCGGCGAGATGCTCGCGGGCATCGCAATGACCGAGCCGGACGCCGGTAGTGACCTGCAGGGCATCCGCACGCGCGCAGTGCGCGACGGCGACGACTATGTGATCGATGGCGCCAAGACCTTCATCACCAACGGGGCTACTGCGCACCTGCTGGTGGTCGTGGTGAGAACCAGCGCCGAGAAGGGCGGCAAGGGCCTGTCGTTGATCGTGCTGGAGACCGAGGGCCTAGCAGGCTTCCGCGTCGGGCGCATCCTCGACAAGATCGGGCAGAAGGGTTCCGACACGGCGGAGTTGTTCTTCGACGCGGTGCGGGTGCCTGCGGCCAACCTGCTGGGCGGAGTCGAGGGGCAGGCCTTCGCACAGCTGATGAGCCAGCTGCCCTACGAGCGGATGCTGCTTGCAGTGCTGGCCATTGCGGTGATCGAACGTGCGCTGGAACTGACGATCGACTACACGAAGGAGCGCAAGGCTTTCGGCCAGACGGTGTTCGACTTCCAGAACACCCGCCACAGGCTTGCCGAGTGCGCGACCACCGCGCACGTGATGCGGGTCTTCGTGAACGACTGCATCCAGCGCCTGCTCGATGGTCGGCTCGACGCCACCGCGGCCTACATGGCCAAGAGCTGGTGTTCCGAGCAACAGTGCAAGGTGCTCGACGAGTGCCTTCAGTTCTTTGGCGGCTACGGCTACATGAGCGAGTACCCGATCGCGCGTCTGTGGGCCGATGCGCGGGTGCAGAAGATCTACGGTGGCACCAACGAGATCATGAAAGAGCTGATCGCGCGGGCGCTGTAAACCGCCCGGCACTGTGCCGGGCGGCGGCTTCAGTCAGCGCGCGGACGCGGTTGGTCTGCGCGGGGGAGGCGGTACTTCGTCGTGCGGATGACCGCGTCGGCCGCGGCGGCGACAACGACTACGAAGACCGGTGCGAGGAAGAGTTCGAAGGCCATGATGTCCTCAGCTTTCTGCCCAGCTCAGGCTGGGCGTTTGGGGGATAAGGTGTTCCGTTGTGCGGGCAGGCCGTTGCATCGAAAGGCGGCTCGCTTCCATCGCTTCAAGCACCAGCTTTCCGCGTCCGGTGACCGGGAAGCTCATGCCGGCATCGAGAATGTGGTCGCCCGGCTGGTCTGGCGTGGTGAGCCACAGCCGGCCGGCCTCGCAGCGCAGGGCCACTCCAACAGCGTCGGTCAGTGCAAGCACGCTGCCCGGTTCAAGACTCAGCTGGGTCTGTGTTAGATTGACTTTCATGATTGGGGGCTCCTGAAGCGTCGATTCGGTAGCTCGAAGTCTGCTGTTTCGGGCAAATACGTGCTCCGATACTTTCTAACTGAGCTATGAGAACAACTAACAGATCGGCGCTGCCACCGCTGCCGCCCCTCGGGGCGCTCCGTGCTTTCGAGGCGGCTGCGCGCTTGGGCAGCCTCACTGCCGCAGCCGAAGAGTTGTCGGTGACGCACGGCGCGGTCAGCCAGCAGGTCAAGGCTTTGGAGGAATGGATCGGCGTCGCGCTGTTCGAGCGAAAGGGGCGTGGTGTCGCGCTGACGATTGCCGGCGCCGCGTTGTGGGATACGGCGCACGATGCACTGCTGAGCATTGCCGAACGTGCGGCAGCGTTGCGGCGCCGTACCAACCCGCGCCGTTTGACGGTGACGACGATGCCTTCCTTCGCCGCGCGCTGGTTGTCGCCGCGCATCGGCCGCTTTCTCGAACGGGAGCTCAACATCGAGTTGAACATCCGGTCTTCTGAAGCGCTTGTGGATCTCCTGTCGGAAGGGGTGGATGTCGCGATCCGCTTCGGCGGTGGTCGCTATCCGGGCTTGCTCAGCGAATTCCTGATGGCTGATGAGTTGCTCGTTGCGGTGAGCCCGGCTTATCGCGGTGGGTGGCTTCCTGCGGCGCCGGCTGATCTGCGTGACGTGCAGCTTCTGCACGGGCACGGAGAGGACTGGCCTGACTGGTTCGCCGCCGAGGGGCTGAGTTTGGCCGCGCCGCCCAAGTTGCTGTCGTACAACGATTCGAGCCTGGCGCTGCAAGCTGCCGTCGAAGGCGCCGGTGTCGTGCTGACGCGGCGAAGCTTGGCCATCACCGATCTCACCGCGGGACGCCTGGTGCAACTCTTCGATCGGGTGCGCCCCTTGCCGTCCAGCTACTGGATTGTCACGACGCCGGCCTCGGCTGAGTTGCCCCTGGTGCAGCGTTTCCGCGCCTGGTTGCTGGAAGAGGTGAGGCGCTCGTCATAGGCCCTGTCTCTTATACACATCTCCGAGCCCACGAGACCGGAG
>CAMFLH010000242.1 GCA_945957295.1 uncultured Uliginosibacterium sp. | reverse complement strand
AGCTGGATGAACATCTGAAACCGGCCTGGAGGCCGGTTTCTTTTCTTATGGGCTACAGAAAACCGCTTATTCTTGTCGGGCTTATGGGGTCCGGCAAGACGACAATTGGAAGGGCGATTGCTCGCCGCGTCGGTCTCCCGTTCATTGATACCGATTTTGAGATTGAGCGTCGTACCGGGGTCAAGATTCCTACGATCTTTGATGTTGAAGGTGAGGAGGGGTTTAGGCGGCGTGAGGCGCTTACGATCGCAGACCTGACTAGTCAGACGGGAATCGTATTGGCGACGGGAGGTGGAGCGGTTCTTGATCCCGGCAGCAGACTCGTCATGAGACGGAATGGGTGGGTTGTATATCTCGACGTACCCGTTCGACAGTTATACGAGCGGACGAAGAACGATACCAATCGCCCGCTTTTGCAAGTCGCCGATCCTCTATCGCGTCTGGAGGAGCTTAGAACCCAACGTGATCCGCTCTACCGCGAAGTCGCGGATTTCATACTTGACGGCTCGCGGTACCATTCGTCTTCCGCGGTTAACAGGATTCTGAAGGAATGGGAGAAGCAGTCCGCGTCCTCGACGTAGCGCTTGGTGAGCGCAGCTATCCGATCCGAATCGGTTCGGATCTCCTTGATGATCCGGCGCCGCTACTCGCAGCGCTTGGGCGCAAGCGTGCGTTCGTAGTTACCAACGAAACGGTTGCGCCGCTTTATCTGCAGCGGCTTCTTGCAGGGCTTCGCGCTCGTGGCGTTAATGTATCGGCGGTCGTTTTGCCGGACGGCGAGGCGCACAAAGACTGGACGACGCTTAACCGGATTTACGACGCGCTGCTATCTGGCATGGCGGAGCGTTCGACGACCTTGATCGCGCTTGGTGGCGGTGTTATTGGTGACATGACCGGCTTTGCCGCTGCAACGTATCAACGCGGCGTGCCCTTCATCCAGATCCCGACTACCTTACTTTCCCAGGTCGATTCGTCGGTTGGGGGCAAGACGGCGATCAATCATCCGCTCGGCAAGAACATGATCGGCGCCTTCTACCAGCCTAAGCTGGTCCTGGCGGACATTTCGACCCTGAATACCTTGCCTGATCGCGAACTGAAGGCTGGCCTGGCCGAAGTGATCAAGTATGGGTTGATTCGCGATCTCCCCTTCTTCGAATGGCTGGAAAGCAACGTCGAGCGCTTGCTCGCGCGAGATCCGTCCGCGCTGGCGGAGGCCGTCGAGCGTTCGTGCCGGAACAAGGCCGAGGTTGTCGCCGCTGACGAAACTGAACAGGGTGAGCGCGCGACGCTCAATCTCGGTCACACCTTCGGGCATGCGATCGAGACCGGCATGGGCTACGGTGTCTGGCTGCACGGAGAGGCGGTCGCGGCCGGCACCATCATGGCGGCCGCCTTGTCACGTTCGCTTGGTTGGCTGTCCGATGCGGATATCGCGCGGATCGCGCAGCTCTTCGCCCGTGCTGGACTGCCGGTGCAGGGCGCCCCCTTGGGGGCTAATCGCTATTTGGAACTGATGCGCCACGACAAGAAGGTGGCCGACGGGCAGTTGCGGCTCGTACTGCTCAAGGGAATTGGTCGAGCAGTCATATCGTCGGAGGCCAACGAAGCACAGATTCGGGCCGCGATCGAAGCCTGCGGGGGATGACCATGCTTGCGCCATACGCCGTTACTGAAGCGAATTCGAAAGGGCGGCGTGTCGCCGAGCCTGCGCCGCTGGGGCGCGGTGAGTTTCAGCGCGATCGCGATCGCATTGTGCATTCGACTGCGTTTCGCCGGCTCGAATACAAGACGCAGGTCTTCGTGAATCATGAGGGAGATCTGTTTCGCACCCGCCTGACGCACAGCATCGAAGTGGCGCAGATCGCGCGCTCGATCGCTCGTGTGCTGAATCTCAATGAGGACCTGTCTGAGGCGATCGCTTACGCACATGACCTCGGCCATACGCCGTTCGGCCACGCGGGGCAGGATGCGCTTAACGAGTGCATGCGAGATCACGGCGGGTTTGAACACAACCTGCAGTCCTTGCGCACCGTGGAGTCGCTCGAAGAGCATTACGCGGAATTTGACGGCCTCAATCTCGTGTACGAAACGCGCGAAGGGATCCTCAAACACTGTTCCCTGCGGAACGCGCAGCAGCTTGGCGAGCTTGGGCTTCGCTTCATCGAGAAGCGCCAGCCTTCGCTTGAAGCGCAGCTCAACAACTACGCGGACGAGATCGCGTACAACAACCACGACATCGACGATGGGCTGCGGGCCGGGCTGATAACGCTGGCGCAACTCGAAGGCGTGGAACTGGTCGCCAAGCACCTCGCTGCGGTGAGAGCTGCGTATCCCAGGCTCGGAGAACGTCGTTTGATCCACGAGACGGTGCGGCGCCTGATCAACGAGCAGACGCTCGATTTGCTGCGCACGACCGAGACTGCGGTTAAGGCGAGCGGTGTCGCGAGCCTTGAAGATGTGCGGGCGGCGGGCCGGCTTGTGGGCTTCAGCGAACCCATGCACGCTGCACTCCAGCCGCTACGTAAATTCCTTCGCGAGAACCTTTACTGGCATTTCCGCGTGTTGCGGGAAATGGCAAAGGCCAAGCGCGTGATCACCGATCTGTTCGATGCGTTCATGAACGACCCACGTCTGTTGCCCCCGCAATATCAGTTGCGAAGCGCGGACGACAAGCCCCGCGCGATCGCTGACTACATCGCTGGCATGACGGATCGCTATGCGATGAAAGAACATCATCGCCTGTTTGCGATCTCGCCAACCTGAGGCTGCGCCATGGCGCGGCTTGCGCGACTCTATGTGCCGGGGCTGCCGCAACTGGTTACCCAGCGGGGTAACAACCGCAGCCTGATCTTCATCGACGAGACGGACTACCAGCAGTTTCTTGCCTGGCTGCGGGATGCGCTCAAGGAGTGCGACGTTGCGCTCCATGCCTATGTGCTGATGCCGGATCATCTGCATCTGCTGCTGACCGCTGCCGACGCTCATGGCGTTTCGCGCTTGATGCAGCGGCTCGGCCGTCGATACGTCCGCTGGTTCAATGATCGCCATCGGCGCACAGGCACCCTGTGGGAAGGGCGCTACCGTTCCACGGTCGTCGAGCCGGGCAGATGGTTGCAGCCGGCCTATCGCTACGTCGAGATGAATCCGGTGCGAGCCGGGCTGGTGCCGGATCCTGCGTTCTGGATCTGGTCCAGCGCGCGCGCTCATCTGGGGCACGAAAGCGATCCGTACCTGACCGACCATGCAAGCTTCTGGGCGCTGGGCAACACGCCGTTCGACAGACAGGCGGCCTATCGCCGATCCATCGAGTCCGGCCTGACGGCAGAGGACCTTCAGACAATCCGCTTCGCGGCGCACCGTGCCTGGATGCTCGGCGATGCACCGGACGAGCCGGGCGATCCCGCGCCAAGTCGTCGCATTCGCCCCTTGCCAAAAGGCCGGCCCAGCAAGCGAGCCGCCGCCGAGTAACCATGTACAAATAAACGGAGCAGTACGCACCACATTAATATGTCCCCATTTAATATCCGCACCGCGAATGGGCATCCCTATAATCCACTCTGACCCCGTTTTATAGTGCTTGAGCCTGCTGTTGCAGCGCGCTATCTTTGCGCCGTCCCGGCCTAGGGCCGGCCTACGCGCGCACGCGCCGCCAAGGGAGCATTTATGGAACAGCGCCAGGGTCTCTACGATCCCGCCAATGAGAAAGACGCCTGTGGTGTTGGCTTCGTTGCCCACATCAAAGGGCAGAAGAGCCACGAGATCGTTCAGGGTGGCCTGAAGATCCTCGAGAACATCGATCACCGCGGTGCAGTCGGCGCCGACCCGCTGATGGGTGACGGTGCGGGCATCCTGGTGCAGATTCCGGATCAGCTGTATCGCGAGGAAATGGCGGCTCAGGGCGTCAAGTTGCCGCCGCCTGGCGAGTACGGCGTCGGCATGATCTTCCTGCCGAAGGAAGCCGCATCGCGTCTCGCCTGCGAACAGGAGATGGAGCGCGCGGTACGTGCCGAAGGCCAGGTTGTGCTGGGGTGGCGCGACGTGCCGGTCGATCGCGACATGCCGATGTCGCCGACGGTGCGCGCGAAGGAGCCGGTGATCCGCCAGATCTTCATCGGTCGCGGCCCGGATGTGATGGTGACCGAAGCGCTGGAGCGCAAGCTCTACGTCATCCGCAAGATGGCGAGCCACGCGATTCAGAACCTCAAGCTCAAGCACGGCAAGGAATACTTCGTGCCGTCGATGTCGGCGCGCACGATCGTCTACAAGGGCCTCCTGCTCGCCAACCAGGTTGGCGTGTACTATAAGGACCTCGCCGATCCGCGCTGCGTCTCGGCCCTTGCACTGGTGCATCAGCGATTCTCGACCAACACCTTCCCGGAATGGCCGCTGGCCCACCCGTACCGGATGATTGCGCACAACGGCGAGATCAACACCGTAAAGGGCAACTTCAACTGGCTGCGTGCGCGCGAAGGCGTCATGAAGTCCGCGGTGCTGGGCGACGACCTGAAGAAGCTCTACCCGATCGTGTATGAAGGCCAGTCCGACACGGCGACCTTCGACAACTGCATCGAGCTGCTGACGATGGCGGGCTACCCGCTTGCGCAAGCCGCGATGATGATGATCCCGGAAGCGTGGGAACAGCACACGCTGATGGACGAGAACCGCCGCGCGTTCTACGAATACCACGCTGCGATGATGGAGCCGTGGGACGGCCCCGCTGCAATCGCGTTCACCGATGGTCGCCAGATCGGCGCCACGCTGGACCGCAACGGCCTGCGCCCGGCGCGTTACATCGTCACCGACGACGACCTCGTCGTGATGGCCTCGGAATCGGGCGTGCTGCCGATCCCCGAGAGCAAGATCGTTAAGAAGTGGCGTCTGCAGCCGGGCAAGATGTTCCTGATCGACATGGAAGCCGGCCGCATCATCGACGACAAGGAACTCAAGGACGCGCTGGCCAACGCCAAGCCCTACCGCGAGTGGATCAAGCGCATCCAGGTCAAGCTCGACGAAGTCGATGGCCCGGAAGCCCAGCAGGAAGTGCGCGCCTCCTTGCTCGATCGCCAGCAGGCCTTCGGCTACACGCAGGAAGACATCAAGTTCCTGATGGCGCCGATGGCCGCCAGTGGCGAAGAAGCGATCGGCTCGATGGGCAACGACTCGCCGCTGGCGGTCATGTCCAACAAGCACAAGCCGCTCTACAACTACTTCAAGCAGCTCTTCGCGCAGGTGACGAACCCGCCGATCGACCCGATCCGGGAACAGATCGTGATGTCGACGGTGTCGTTCATCGGTCCGAAGCCGAACCTGCTCGATCTGAACAACATCAACCCGCCGATGCGTCTCGAAGTCTCCCAGCCGGTGCTGGACTTCAAGGACATGGCGAAGCTGCGCGAGATCGAGAAGTACACCGACAACAAGTTCAAGTCCTACGAACTGAACATCTGCTACCCGGTCGCCTGGGGCCGCGATGGCGTCGAGGCGCGCATCGCCTCGCTGTGCGCGGAAGCGGAAGACGCTGTGCGCTCGGGCTACACCGTGCTGATCGTGTCGGACCGCAAGATCGATTCGCAGAACGTCGCGATCCCGGCGCTGCTCGCCACCTCGGCGATCCATCAGCACCTCGTCGCGAAGGGGCTGCGCACCTCGACCGGTCTCGTCGTCGAGACAGGCTCTGCGCGCGAAGTGCATCACTTCGCGCTGCTGGGCGGCTATGGCGCTGAAGCGGTTCACCCCTACCTCGCGATGGAAACCCTGCGCGAGATGGCGAAGGACATGCCGGCCGAGCTGGGCCCGGACAAGGCGGTCAAGAACTTCGTCAAGGCGGTCGGCAAGGGCTTGAACAAGGTCATGTCCAAGATGGGCATCTCGACCTACATGTCCTACTGCGGCGCGCAGATCTTTGAAGCGATCGGCCTGAACTCCGATCTGATCAAGAAGTACTTCAAGGGCACGGCTTCGAACGTCGAAGGCATCGGCATCTTCGAAGTCGCCGAGGAAGCGCTGCGTCTGCACGCGGCGGCGTTCGGTAGCGACCCGGTGCTGAGCAACGCGCTTGATGCCGGCGGCGAGTACGCCTTCCGGATCCGCGGCGAAGAGCACATGTGGACGCCGGATGCGATCGCGAAGCTGCAGCACTCGACGCGCTCGAACAGCTTCCAGAACTACAAGGAATACGCCCAGATCATCAACGACCAGACCAAGCGTCACATGACGCTGCGTGGTCTGTTCGAGTTCAAGATCGATCCGGCAAAGGCGATTCCGCTGGACGAAGTCGAGCCGGCCAAGGAGATCGTCAAGCGTTTTGCCACCGGTGCGATGTCGCTCGGCTCGATCTCGACCGAGGCGCACTCGACGCTCGCGATCGCGATGAACCGCATCGGCGGCAAGTCGAACACCGGTGAGGGTGGCGAGGACGAAGCGCGTTACGCCAAGGAGATGAAGGGCATCTTCATCAAGAAGGGCGAAACGCTGGCGTCGATCATCGGCAAGGCACAGATCGAGCGCGACATCGAGCTGCAGGAAGGCGACTCCCTGCGCTCGAAGATCAAGCAGGTCGCGTCCGGCCGCTTCGGTGTCACCGCCGAGTACCTGAGCTCGGCCGACCAGATCCAGATCAAGATGGCGCAGGGCGCGAAGCCCGGCGAAGGCGGCCAGCTGCCGGGCCACAAGGTGTCCGAGTACATCGCGAAGCTGCGCTTCTCGGTGCCGGGCGTTGGCCTGATCTCGCCGCCGCCGCACCACGACATCTACTC
>CAMFLH010000241.1 GCA_945957295.1 uncultured Uliginosibacterium sp. | reverse complement strand
CGTATGGGCTTAATATGTGCGCGAGACGTATGCCGCCCATGGCGGGGCGCCCCCCGCTACCACCACATACCAGGTGGATAGGCGCGGGAGCGCGCACGCCGCAACGCCGCGATGCGCCGTCGCAGCCACTTATTCGGACCTGACCTAAAGGAGGCGCGGGCGGCCCCCGGCGTCGCCCGCGATATCGAATGTCTGTAGTGGATCTTTGCCCGGCCCCCGCGCCGGGCTTCTTTTTCCGCAAAGCGCGCGAAGCGCACCCGCCGGGCGACCTCGCGGTGTGGATCTTCATCCTCGCCGAGTTGCTGGTGTTTGCGGTGCTCTTCGTCGCCTACGCCTTCGCGCGCGCGTCCGACCGCGCGCTGTTCGACGCGATGCAGGCCGGGCTGGATCGCCGCGGCGGTGCGATCAACACCGTGCTGCTGATCAGCGCAAGCTGGTGCGTGGTGCGCGCGGTACGCAGCGTGAACGCCGCACGCCTTGCCGCCGCAAGCCGCTGGCTGATCGCGGCGCTGGTGGGCGGCAGTGGTTTCGTGATCGTGAAACTGCATGAATACGCCGCAGTGTTCGGGCAGGGCTTTTCACTGTCGTCCGACCGCTTCCACATGTTCTACATCGGCCTGACCTTCTTCCACTTCATGCATGTGCTGCTGGGCATGGTGGTGCTCGTCGTGCTGGTGCTGCAAACCCGCCGCGGCGCCTATCGCTGCGGGCACATGAACGGGCTGGAAAGCGGCGCGGCCTACTGGCACATGGTGGACCTGGTATGGATCGTCCTCTTCCCCCTGGTGTACGTACTGCGATGAAAACACCTTCCATCCATCGCGAGGACATCGCCTTTGCGGTGTTGCTGCTCGCAACCCTGGTGACCTACGCGCTCGGCGAGTGGGACGGCAAGTACCGCGAAATCTGCCGCAGCGGGCATGTGATGATCGTCAGCGCGCAAGGCGCCGTGGCCGTCGTGCTCGCGCTCGTCACCCTCGTCAAGGGCACGCTGGTCGCACGCGAATTCATGGTGCTGCGCAACGTCAGCCTGCGCTGGCAAGCCGCGGTGATCGGCTGGCTGCTGCTCGTGATCGGGCTGATTGCATTGGGGTGGCAGGCGAGCCTGCACTGAACAACCGGACGATGACCATCGCTGTGCTACGGCTGCGACGCACCCGCACAACAAGGTAAGCTCGCCACCATCCCAAGTTTGCGAGGCAACACCATGTCCGATGTCCTTCCCGCCCTGGAAGTCGAAACCGCCGCCGAGGCCGATTTCAGTGTGATCTGGCTGCATGGGCTAGGCGCCGACGGCAGCGACTTCGAGCCGGTGGTGCCGGAACTGGGCCTGCCGGGCAGCGCGAAGATCCGCTTCGTGTTTCCGCACGCGCCGGTGATTCCGGTGACTTGCAACGGCGGTTATCTGATGCGGGCGTGGTACGACATCAAGTACCTCGACGGCAGCACCCGCGACGTGGACGAAGCCGGCGTACACGCATCGTGTGAAGCGGTGCGGGCCTTGATCGCGCGCGAGAATGCGCGTGGCGTGCCGACGCATCGCATCGTGCTGGCCGGTTTTTCGCAAGGCGGCGCAATCGCCTACACCGCGGCGCTGTCGCACCCCGATACGCTGGCCGGCGTGATCGCACTGTCGACCTACCTGCCTGCACGCCAGTTGCTGCTTGATTCGCTCAGCGACGCGAACCGCTCGACGCCAATCTTCGCGGCGCATGGCACACAGGACGATGTGGTCGGGCTACGCCTGGGCGAGACGGCGCGGGATACCTTGCAGGCGGAAGGCTACGCGGTGGAATGGCACAGCTACGCGATGCCGCACTCGGTGTGCCTGGACGAGATCCGCGCGATCGGCGCGTGGCTCACGACGCGCTGGCAGACCGCACAGCGCGCCTGATTCACGCGCGAGAACACAGGGCGGGGTCGCCCCCGCCCACATCACACGGCAGGCTCAGTCCGCGCTCTTCGCCTTGCGGAACTGCTGCGCCCAGGTCAGCAGCGCACCCGAGGTGCGTGTCTGGATCCACACGCGGCCCTTGCCGCGAAAGCGGCAGACAAAGCCCTCGCCGGAGAAGAACAGCGATTTGTAGCCGCCGAACTTTTCCACGCTGTAGTTGAGCCCTTCGGTGAAGGCGACGATGTTGCCGGTGTCGACGACATACTCGCCATCCACGTCCTTCGCGATCATGCCGCCGTAGGTGTTGAACCACAGGTCGCCGGTGCCCGAGGCACGGATCAGGAAGAAGCTCTCACCCGAGAAGAAGCCCTTCTTGAAGCCCTGCCACTTGCTCTCGATCGTGACGTCCGGATCACAGGCGACGAAGGCACCGTTCTGCAGGTAGATCACATCGCCGTTCAGATAGACATGGCCCAGGTCGCCCGGCGCGCCCGGTGCGATGCCGATTTCGCCCGGCACTTTCTCGGCGCTGAACTCGTTGATGAAGATCGACTCGCCGGTGATGAAACGCCCCAGCCCGCCACCGAGCTTGGTCTTCATGCGGATGTGGGTATCCATCGTCGCCATCGCCGAGGCTTCCACCTTGATCGTGTGGTTGGCCGGCAGCTTCACGGTCAGGAAGGCGAAGTCCGGCGCACCTTCGATCGTGAATTTGAAGCCGGGCTGCTCCGCTTCGGGCGCCACAACGGCAGCCGGCATAACCGGTGCGGGCGATGCCTGCGCCACTGGCGCGGGCGCAGCGGGGGGCACCGGGCTCGGCGCCGCGGCCGCTTGCATCGGCTCGGCCGCGCTCGTCAGCCCCATCTTCAGCAATGCATCGCAATAGCGCTGCGCGGTGGCCTGATCGAGATCGACCTTGATCGTGCGCGGCAACACCGTCAGCAACTCGGCCGCCTTTTCCGGCGTGATCTTGAAAGCTGTCGCGAAGGCCGCTCGGGCTGCAACCTGGTCCGCTTGCGCGTAGCCGGTCACGCTCACTTTGAATGACATCTCGTGTCCCTTTCCTCTTACTTGCGCGGCTTGAGCGTCGGGCGCAGCGACATGCCGAAACTGCCCGGGTTGTGCGACTGGCACCACACGGTGCCACGCCCCTTGAATTTGCAGACGAGGCCTTCACCACCCAGCATCGAATGCAGCCAGCTCTTGCCAGCCTTGGTCAGCGAGAACTCCAGCGTCTCCTGGAAGGCGACGATATGGCCGGTGTCGACAATGTGCTCGCCATCGACCTCGATCGGGTAGATCGCGCCAAAGGAACTCAGCACCACCTTGCCGCGCCCGGAGAGCTTGAGCCAGAACAGGCTCTCGCCCGAGAGCAGGTTCTTGAAGCCCTGCCAGGTGGTATCGATCTCGACGCCCTGCTCGCAGGCCACGAAGGAGCCGGCCTGCACCAGCAGCGCATCGCCATCGAGCGTGTAATCCATCATGTCGCCGGCGAGCGCGGTGCCGAGCAGCACTTCGCCGGGGCCACTGCGCGCGGTGAAGTGGTTGAGGAAGAAGGATTCGCCGCCGAACAGGCGCTTGGCGGCTTTCAGCAGCCCGCCCTTGCCGCGCTTGTGCGTGGTGGTTTCGATATCGAGCTGGCCGCTCATCGCGATCATCGCGCCCGATTCGGTGGTGCAGCTCTCGCCCGCGGCGAGCAGCAGTGTCGCCGCGGTGTTGCCGGGGCGATGGATGAATTCGACTTGCATGCGCGCCTCGCTCAGCTCAGTTTCGGGTTGATCCAGCCGGTGAGGCCGGAGAGGCTGCGCGTCTGGATCACCACGCGGCCCTTGCCGCTGACGCGTGTGACGAGGCCTTCGCCGCCGAACAGACTGGAGAAGATGCCGCCAGCCAGCTGCAGCCGCAGCTTGATGCCCGGTTCATAGGCAACGAGGTGGCTGTTGTCGACGATGTACTCACCGTCGATCTCCTTATCCAGCAACGCGCCGTAAGCGCCGTACCACAGCGTACCGCTGCCCTTCACGACGGTGCGGAACAGGCCTTCGCCGGCAATCCACGACACGAAACCGGCGAAGCCGACGCCCAGCTTGAGCCCCTCGGTGCTCGCGAGATACGCGCCGGGTTGCAGGTAGAAGGTGTTGTTGTGCAGTTCCAGCGCGCGAATGCCGCCGGGCGTGGGCTGCACCAGCGTCAGCGAGCGCGGCGCCTTCGTGTTGTTCTTGAAGACGTTGACGAACAGCGTCTCGCCCGCGAGGTACTTGCGCAGCAAGCCGGCGAAGAAACCGCCGTTGAAGCGCGCCTGCAGGTCGAGATCCGCCGACATGCTGCTCATCGCGTCGGATTCGGCGACCACGCTGTCGCCGGGCGCGAGCGTCAGGTCGACATAGGAAAAAGCATCACTGCCGCGGATTTCCGCTTTCATCGTCGTCTTTCGTCGTAGTTGTACTTACAAACTGTTGAACCTGGGCCTTCAGCGCCGCAAAGGCCGCGCGGTCGTCGCGCCAGGCGTTTGTCGGCAGCTTCGCCAGCCGTGCCCGCAGCGTAGCGATGCGCTCGTCGGTATCCGGGTGGGTGCCGAGGTAGGCCATCGCGCCGCGCGCGGCACTCTGGGCATCGGCGTCGCCCAGTTGCTTGAGCTGTTTGCGCTCTTCTTCGCGAATCGCGCCGAAGAAGCCGATCAGGCCGGCGGGGTTGATCTGCGCGCGCGTCAACAGATCGAAGCCGGCGCGGTCCGCCTCGCGTTCAAAGTCGCGCGAGTACTTCTGGTTGATCAGCATCGGCGCCGCACCGGCAACCGCCGCGATCAGGCCGGAGGCATCGCCGATCAGCGCCTGCGCCACCGCATACACGCCGACGCTCTTGATCACCGAACGCAGGCCGTGCTGCTCGGTCACATGCGAGATCTCGTGCGCCAGCACGCCCTGCAGCTGATCCGGCGACGCCGCCTTCAATATCAGGCCCGAATGGATCACCACTTCCCCGCCGGGCAGCGCGAAGGCATTGAGGCTGGGGTCGTTGATCACATGGAAGTGGTAGCGATAGCGGCTGCCGGCCTGCGCCACCAGCGGGGCGACGAGGGGCTGCAGCAGCGCCTCCGCGGCCTTGTCCGGCATGAAGGTCTTCTGCACGCGGAACTGCTTGATCGCGGTGTCGCCGAGCGATTGCTCCCAGTCCGCCGGCAGGCGCCGCGCCACCACGGCGCTGAGCCCATCGAGCGACAGATAGATGGCGAGCGGCAACAACAGAATCAGCGCCAGCACCGCGGCGAGACTGCCCCAGCCGAGCAGGCGGCGTTTGCTGCGGTGTCGCCGCAAACGTTGCACCGCCGGGTGATCGGCCAGCGCCGGGTGCGTCAGCAGCGCCTGATCGCTGGTGTAGAGCTGCCAACCCGGCGCTGCCGGATGGGTGAGGAAGATCAGGCGGTCGCTGGCGCCACCCAGGCTCAGTTGCAGCCCGTCCAGCGGCAAATCCACTGTCTGGCCGCCGCCGTTGAAGTGAAGCCGCGTGGCGTCTACAGCCAGTTGCCCGCTGCTGCGCCCGCCGGGCAGTTGTTCGTTGAAGGCTTGCGCTTCGAATGCGCGATCTGGGCTCATCGGGGGAATGGCTTCTCGGTCATCCATAGGTTGTGTCGCGCGCTCGGCCGGTTTGGCAGCCGCGGCGAGAGCACGACAGCTCTTGTGGCAGCACCTTAGAGCAAGCGCGGCGAAATCGCAGCGGGCGTGCCGCCTGCGGCGTGCTCAATTTGGGCAAACGCCGATGATTCCCTGGCGCGAACAGGAAAATCGTCAAATTTATCGAAGTCGCATTTTCTTACAGCTTGTAGGCTTTAGAAACTGCCGCCGATCAAGCCGACGAGCGGTCGCCTCAGCCTCGCCACGGTTTTCACGTGGCAAATTTCACGGTAGCCAGGCTGCGGCGTGAATTCGTTCCTGTCGACAAAATTGCCAAATACGTTTTTGTATTCGCGCCGATCGCCAGATTTGCGGTACTGGCACGCTTGCTGCTCATACAGCGCATCACTTTCTGGTGGATACGCCATGTCTTTCCGACCCTTCGCCCTGCTGTGCTTCGCTCTCGTGTCGCACTCTGCCGCCGCCTACGTCATCGACGGCAACCTGCAATCCGACTGGTCGGTCAACAAGGCGACCATGGCGCCCGGCGCCAGCGTCAAGGGCTACACCGTAGAAGACTGGACGCGTAACGGCAGCGGCTACCTGACCCCGGGCTACGGCGGGCAGGCCTACGACGCTGAAGCGCTGTATGTCGATTACGACGCCACCTACCTCTACCTCGGCCTCATCACCGGCCTGAATCCCGCCACGCGCATGGGCAACAACACCTATGCCCCGGGCGACTTCCTGATCGACTTTGGCCGCGACGGCAAATTCGAATACGGCTTCACCACCACCGCGATCAAGAACGCCAACGGCAGCCTCTATCGCCCGACGATCCAGGTCGGCTCGCTGTACCGCGTCGGCGACGCCGCGAACGGCTGGTACTTCGGCCTGTGGGACAACCAGAACAGCAGCTACGCACGCGGTCGCGACCCGGTTGCCGTGAAGGCCGGCACCCAAGTTGGCAGCGGCCAGATCGCCATCAGCGGCCCGGTCACCGGCTACGGTCAGTACAGCAGCGACACGCACTACATGATCGAAGCCGCGATTCCGCGTGCGCTGTTCGGCGCCGATTGGGGCCTGCCCTTCGATGTGCAGTGGTCGATGCTGTGCGGCAACGACGTAATCAAGGCCGACCCGCCGCTGCCGACGCCCGAGCCGATGAGCCTGGCGCTCGTCGGTAGCGCGCTCGGTGCGCTGGCGCTGAGCCGGCGTCGGCGCGCCGCGTAAGCCGGCGTCGCAGTCACTCACCC
>CAMFLH010000240.1 GCA_945957295.1 uncultured Uliginosibacterium sp. | reverse complement strand
CCACACGGCTCTCGGGGACGTCGTACAACGTGAGCCCATGCGCGGCGAGCTGGATATAGTTTTGCGTGTCGCGCAGATGCGCCAGGACCGGCAACCCGAGACTATCGGTAAAGCGCTCCAGCTGCTCGGCCGAGCGCGTACGCGGATCCACGCGCATGGCGACGATGGCGATCTGCACACCCCTCGCCGCCTTCAGTTCAGCCAAGCCTTCAAGAAAACCCCGCGTTGCGAGGATGTCGAACAGCGAAGGCTGAAGTGGAACGAGGACCGCATCCGCTAGCTTCAACAGCCCGCGAAGTTTCTCGCCATGCAAGCCCGCGGGGGTGTCAATCACGGCATGCGTGGTGCCCTTGGGTGGCCGAGCAGGCTGCCCGGCCTCAAGCGCCCAACTCGAAATCCGGGGCACTCCCGCCGGACGCAGCGATAGCCAGGCTCTAGCCGACTGCTGGCGATCCACGTCGCCTAGCATCACCTTCACCGAGCTGTCCGACGCGCCTCGCCATGCCAGATGTCCAGCCAGATTTGTCGACAGCGTGCTCTTGCCGACACCGCCCTTTGGATTTGCCACCATCACCACACGCATCAGCCCCGCCCTCCGCACTGCGCTCTCGCGAGGATCTTAATCCACATCGCCGAGAGGTCAGCCGCGCTGCGCCCCATTCTCTGCCTCGCAACACGCAAAAAAAACGCCGCTTTCGCGGCGTCACACGTTTCGAGAGAAACGTCAGAGCAGTTCGAGATAAAAATCCTTAGCGGCGGCGCAGGCGGCTGATCGCAGCGAGACCGAGCCCGACCAATGCGAGCGAAGCAGGCTCCGGCACGCTGGTCGGAACATCAGCGACAATCGACTTGAGCTTCACCGCGTCATCGCGCCCCCAGCCCAAAGTGCTGCCGTTAACCAGCGGGTTGAAGGCGCCAATCAGCCAGAACTTGGAATTCACGTTGCCGGCATTAATTCCAGTCGCCGCATCAACGGCGACGTCGCCGTAATGCCCAATCAAGGACCAACCAAAGCTGGTGAGATCCGCGTACTTCTTGCCGGCCAGCGACGACGAACACGTACCGGTCGCAGTACAGGTACCGGTGCCGGTGTAGGCAAGTACCGTCATGTCGGAATCAGTGCCTTTCCAGCCGATCGACATGCTGTTCAGCTTGACGGAGCTGGCGAAGTTCAGCAGCACCGAGTCGTAGCGCTGGTTGTTATCGATCGCGTGTTCAGGGGCTGCGGAGTAAAGATCGCCCACGTCACAGGTCGAACCGCTCGAGCAGCCATCCCGGTTGTGTTCGCCGATACCGCCCGAGTAAACCCCCATATAGCCGGTTTCAAGCGTGTAGAGATCCGCGTTGGAGCCCGAGCCATTGGTGTTCGAGTACATCGTCGCGGTTACGGTCGGCCCCGTGCTGGTCACGGTGCACGACGTGGTCGTTGTGTTCGGAACGGAGCACTTGCCCGCCCCCGAGTCGAACGCCCAGCTGTACGCAGCCGCTGCCGGGAGGCTTGCCCCGAACAACACTGCAAACAACACGATTTTTTTCATGTGCGTCATGTCAAGCCCTGTCGCTTTCTAATCCGGGTTACCGGCGCTACAACCGAGTTAAAGCAAACCTCGGGCCAGATTGCCCAAGCCATGTATTTCATGGGTTTGCGCGGGTGGCGCTGACTGCGGCCCGGCAATGCGTAAAAACCGTCGACATCACAAACCGAGCTCTGCAGCGAGCTTGCGCGCTTCGGGCGGCATCCCGTCACGCGCAAGTTCGGTGACCATTGGCGCCAGCTCCTCCTTGGCCTCCTTCGTGCGCCCCTGCTTGGCAAGTACCCAGGCAAGGTGGTAGCGGACCTCCGCGTCGCGCGGATTGCGCAACCGTGCGTCGCGCAGATAACCCAGCGCACGCTCCAACTGTCCATTGCGGGCCAGAACCCAGCCATAGGTGTCGACAACCTGCGGATCATTAGGTGCGCTACGCCAGGCGCGTTCCGCCGCCGCGAGCGCGCCGGCATCGCCAAGCTGCAGCAGCACCAGAGCATAGTTGTTCAGTACCGACGAGGGCTGGGGCCCGCGTTGCAGCAAAAGGTCGAAGGTCATGCGTGCAGCCTTGAGGTCGCCAGCGCGGATCTGGCCTTCCGCCAAGGCGGTCAAAAGTCGCGGATCGCTCTGTTTGCTGCTCCGTTGATAATCCTGCAGCAGCGTGACACCACGCGCAGGTTGGTTCGCCGCCAGGCACGCGCGAAAGGCGCGCAGCGCGTTGTCGGTGCTCGGCTCCTTGTCCAGCCCGGTCTTGTGAAGCGCCAGACCGTTCGCCGTCTGACCCTTCGTCAGCGCGATGTCCCCCTGCAACTGGTAACCCGCCGCGCGGGAGGGGAACTTGTCACTCAAGACCTTCGCAAGACGCTCCGCGTTGGCGAGGTCGTTCGAGCGCAACGCGAGTTCCGCCTGCAATTCAAGCGCTGCGAAAGCGTCCGGCTGAAGTGCGAGCGCCTTCTCCACCGTGTAGGTTGCACCCTGTAAATGCCCTGCTGCGATCTGCATCCGCGCGATTTGCACGAGCGCATCCGGGTCGGCCTCAAGACGCTTTCTGGCATCGACGAGTGTCTCCCGCGCACGCTGCAGATCGCCGCCGGCCAGTTGCGCTCGAGCAAGGGCCAGTATGATGGACAGATCATTTGGCATCGCCGCAACCGCGGCGCGCGCGATCTTGACCGCAGCCGCCGCATCACCTGCAGCGAGCGCCTCGTCAATCAGGATCAAGGGCGCACGCGGATGACGCGGCGCAACCGCCATCGCCTTCTCCAGACCCTTGCGGGCTGCGTCAGCGTTGCCGGCAGCGCGATCTAGTGCCGCAAGGTCGACCAATGCATCTGGATTATCCGGCTGGATTCGAAGCAGCTCCTGCAGGCGCTTGCGTGCAGCATCGCTGCGACCCTCGACCATATCGAGCCGAGCAAGGTTGAGCTGCGCCGGAGTGAAACGGGCATCGACCGCGACTGCCGCCTCATAGGCCTTGCGCGCGCCAGCGCGGTCCCCCGCACGTCCACGCGCCAAACCCAGCAGGTTCAACGCCACAGGACTGCGCGGATTGGCCGAATAGACGCGCTCAAGCACTTCCAAGGCCTGTTTTACGTCGCCGCGTTGCAAAAGTAGAACACCCAGCGACGCACCGATCGCCTGATCGCTCGGATTCGCGTCGAAGGCCGCACGCAGATGCTGCGATCCAGAGACATCCAGCCCCTGCCCGGCCAGCGAAGCGCCGAACGTGGCGCGCATCGTCGGATCAGCCGAGCCTTGCATGACTGCCCGTTCAAGCAGCGCAGCGGCCTTGCTGTACCGCTTCTGAACCAGGTAGGCGGAACCCAGCAGCGTCATCGCCTGCGCATCGCCGGGAGCGCGGCGCAGATAGTCTTCCAAGAGGTTTGCTGCGCGTACCGGGTCGTTGTCGTTCAGGTAGGCCGACGCGAGCATGCGGGTTGCGCCGGGGTGATAGGGCTGCAGGCGCAAGAAAGCTTCGAAGTACGCGCGCGCCTTTTCACCGTTCAGCAGGCTGTAGTGCGCCATGCCACCAAGCAGCAGCACGTTGGCACGGCGACTGCGGATCTCTTGCGGCATCGTGTCGACGGCCTTGACAACCTCTGCCATTTCACGCGCGACCGCCGCCGTATCACCCTTGCGTGCAGCAATGACGCCGCGGCGATAGGCCGCCCGGGGGTCACCCGGCGCGAACTCGCGCAAGGCGTCGAGATCGCGCAGCGCATCGGCGTCGCGATTGAGGTCGAGCAAGAGGTCGATCCGGGCGAGGCGTGAGTCGGTTTGGCGTGGATCGAGCGTAATCGCGCGACCGAAGGCGTCGATCGCGGCCTGCACCTGCTGCTGAGCTGCGAGTGCGGCGCCGCGCGTCGCCCAAGCCTCCGGGCGATCTGGCGCAAGCGTAACGGCCTGCTGCGAGAGCTCGAGTGCACGCGCGACGTTGCCTTGCCGCAGCGCGAGCGAGGCTTCGGCCATGACCAGCGTGGGTGCTTTGGGATCTATCGCGCGCGCCTCGTCAAAGGCCTTGCGCGCAGCACGTGCGTCATTGACCTCGCCCGCGGCACTGCCGCGTACGATCAAAAGCTCCTGTCGCACCGAATTGGGCAGGCTGCTGGGCAGGGGGCGCGCCAGCAGGTCGGTAAAGCGGCCTTGCGCATAAAGCGCTTGAGCGAGCGGCAGCTCAACCTCGGCGCGATCGACGCCAAGTTCGATCGCCGTATTGAAAGCGGTCTCGGCGCCAACCGAGTCTCCCAGCGCGAGCAGGGACTTACCCAGTAGCACCTGCGCGGCGAGGATTTTTCGATCCTGCTGCAGCGCATTCTTCAACTGGATGACAGAGCCGGTGTAGTCGCGCCGCTGATAACGGGCGAGCGCGTCTTCGTAGAAGCGAGAGGCTTTGCCAGCATCGGCGGCAAAGGCCGGCGCGGAAATCAGCGCAGAGAGAGCGGACGCCAACAGGATCTGGCGCAGACGGAAACCGGTTCGGGGCACGATGGCGGGCACGCAAATGGGGCAAGCCGAGTATAGGGACATGCCCCGCATGAGCGCGTGACATTTCTTGCCCTGCATGGCGTAAAGACGAGATAGGCGCTGGCGAGGCGAAATGCTGCGCCGGCCGCAACACTCGACGCTCACCCGGTTTGCGCCTGGTCAACGCAATACGTCATGCGTGTTTCTACGGATGTGCTGCGCTGGTCAGGTGGTACAGTTTTCGCTCAGCCCAAACATTCGCGCGACGCCGGCTTCTTTGCTGCGCCCGCGCTCGCTTTATCAATCTCGCTAGGAGGCTCATCGCATGATTTCCCGCTCGGCTCTCGTCATGACCACGCTGCTGGGTACGCTGCTCGCCAGCGGCGTGGAAGCGCAGACGCTTGAAGGCACGCTGAAGAAGATCAAGGACAGCGGCGCAGTGACGCTTGGCATCCGCGAATCGTCGATCCCGCTCTCCTACCTCGATGCAAATCAGAAACCAGTCGGCTACCACATCGACATCTGCAATCGCATCGTCGATGCAATCAAGGTGAAGCTCGCGCTGCCGAACCTCAAGGTGAACACGCAGCCGGTCACGTCGCAGAACCGCATCCCTCTGGTCACGAACGGCACCGTCGACCTGGAGTGCGGCTCCACCACCAACAATGCAGCTCGCCAGAACCAAGTCGCTTTCGCGCCGACGACTTATGTCACCACAGTGCGCATGGCAGTGAAGAAGTCGTCGGGTATCAATAGCCTGGCACAGCTCGATGGCAAGCCGGTTGCGACGACGACGGGCACGACGTCGGTCCAGCTGATGCGGGCTCACGAAAAGGGCAAGAGCGTGAACTTCAAGGAGGTGTACGGCAAGGACCACGCCGATAGCTTCCTGATGCTGGCGTCTGACCGCGCGGTTGCCTTCGTGATGGACGACAACCTGCTGGCCGGCCTGATCGCCACATCGCCGGCGCCAAACGACTATGCGGTAGTCGGCGAGCCCCTGTCGGTGGAGCCAATCGCGATCATGTTCCGCAAGGATGACCCGCAGTTCAAAGGCCTGGTGCACTCCGCGGTGCGCGACCTGATCAAGAGCGGCGAAGTGGAGAAGCTCTACACCAAGTGGTTCACGCAGCCGATTCCGCCGAAGAACGCGAACCTGAACCTGCCGATGAGCGACGCACTGAAGGGCGCGCTGAAGACGCCGAACGACGCACCGGCGGAGCAGTACAACAAGAAGTAAGCCGCAAGCGGCTCAGCGGCACCCCGCCACGGGGTGCCGCGCACGACCCTCGCAGCCCTCATGGCTGCATCAGCAAACTAGGTAGCCCACCAAAATGACTTACCACTGGAACTGGGGCGTCTATCTCGAGCAGGTCAGCTCCGGCGACGAGACCTACCTCGATTGGATCATCTCGGCGCTCGGCTGGACGGCGGCGGTCTCGATGTCCGCATGGATCATCGCGCTGATCTTCGGCGCACTGATCGGCACGCTGCGCACCACGCCGAACCGCTGGCTGGTCGCAGTCGGCAACGTCTGGGTCGAAGGTTTCCGAAATGTGCCGCTGCTGGTTCAGCTGTTTCTTTGGTTCTTCGTCGTACCGGAGTTTCTGCCCACTGAGCTGTCGCGCTGGGTGAAGCAGGACATGCCGGCGAAAGAGTTCTTCACGGCGACGATCTGCCTTGGACTGTTCACATCGGCACGGGTTGCCGAGCAGGTGCGTGCCGGCATCCAGAGCCTACCGCGGGGGCAGAAGATGGCAGGGCTGGCGATGGGCTTCACGCTCGCACAGACCTACCGTTACGTGCTGCTGCCGATGGCCTTCCGCATCGTGATCCCGCCGCTGACCTCCGAGTTCATGAACATCATCAAGAACTCCGCGGTAGCGTTTGCGATCGGTTTGATGGAACTGACCTTCATTTCGCGTCAGATGATCGAGGAGTCCGGCCAGGTGTTCGAAAGCCTGCTCGCCGCGACGATCCTCTACACCGTCTGTGCCTTTGCTGCGAACCGAGTGATGACCATTATCGAGAAACGAACCCGCGTGCCCGGCTACATCGCCGGCGCCAAGTAAGGGAACGATGATGCTCGATCAACTCGATTTCTCCATCATCGGCCCCGGCCTGCCCTTCATCTGGAAGGGCCTGCTGTTCAGTCTGAAACTCACGCTCGTCGCGATGACTGGCGGCATCGTGCTGGGTACGCTGCTGGCGCTCGCGCGCCTGTCTGGCGGGCCCGTGCTCTCGGCCGCGGCGACGACCTATGCTGTCTCTTATACACATCTGACGCTGCCGACGACTAGTCG
>CAMFLH010000239.1 GCA_945957295.1 uncultured Uliginosibacterium sp. | reverse complement strand
ACCATCGAAGGCGGCAACATCACGGTGCAGTGCCCGGGGACGCTCACGGTGCATGCGAGTCAGAAGAGTTTTTCGGGACCCGGCAAGCTCAACCCACCTTTGCCCGCTTTTCCGAAGTCGATCTGCGTGGAATGCATGATGAAGGCAATGCAGAACGGCGCCCCGTTTGCACGGCAAGGTGCTTGAAATGCGGATTGATCCCTTGTCTCGTGAAAACGTCGAGCTACTGACCGAAGCACTGCGTCGTCATACCTGCGCGGTGGATGCATCGGATGCGTCCGCCCCAGGCATCTACGCGATGGTGGACCAGCTGTTCCTACCCGGCGCAGAAGATCGGCGCCAACTGGCCATTGCGCAATGGCCAAACCGCAACTTGCTGGATCACCTTGGCGGTGCTGACGACCAAAACTCCGTGTTTCTGGTCGTACTGCCCAACAACGGCGAGCGTTTGAACGCCGCCATCAGAAGACTCTGCCGAGCATGCGACGGGTGGCCGATGCTGAGCTTTGTCGTGTCGCGCGCGCCATTCGCGGAACTCAGCGAACATCTACGCAAGTACACCGAAGCTCGCCTGGCGCCGGATGACGACGAGTACCTGCTTCGCATCGGCGATACCCGCGTTCTGAGCGCCATACTCAACAGCCTCGGCACGACCCAACGCGAGACCCTGCTTGCGCCTTTAATGGCCTGGCTGCACATTGACCGCAACGGAAGCATCATTGAAACGCCCGGTCTTGACTGCCCCGACCGGCTGGCGCGCGACATGCCACACCTCGCAGCTGAGTGCTGGCAAGCGCTGATCGACGCCGCGTGGCCCGACGCCGTCCTCGCGCAACTTGATCCACTTGCACCCGCCTCATGGCAGGCGGGCCTGCCGTCACGGCGGCACGCCGCCGTGACGCAGTGGCTGCAAGAGGCGACACAGATTGGACATGACGACCCGGCAACGCAGATTGCATACTGCCTGAGCCAGCTTGAAACCTGAGCAGACAACATGCACCCCGTTGCGCCTTCCCTGACCCGATACCTTTGCTACGGTTGGCTGATTGCCTTAGGCATCATCGCTCTTAGCGCCTGCAAACCGATCGGCTCTACTTCCAGCGAGAAGAAAGAAGACCCGAACACCTTTACGGCATCGACCTATTCGCTCAACTACAGCAGCAAGTACTTCTTTGACTACACCGTGTACGACGCGACGGTACCGGCGTTGCCGGCGATCGGCGGGGCATCGGTTACGCCGCTGGGCGGGGGGGACCAAGGCTGTTGCATCGCCCTGCCCAAAGTGTGGCGCCCCGGACTGAAGGTGCTGGTCAAGTGGAGTAATAGCGACCGGGACAAGACCTTCGACGAGTACTCGCGGGAGTTCGAGATTCCGCACTACACCGAACCGGGCAACCTGTTCGTCACGTTCTACGACGCGAACGACGTTGAACTGGTCGTATCCCGCTACGAAGCGGGCCATCCGCAATGGCCAGGGCGGATCAAAGCCGACCCGATGAGTAATTGCCTCGCGACCGAGGCCAAGAAGAAGCAGTGTGAGCAATGGTCGGCAAGGAACATGACAGCGCAACGCCCTTCGTTCTACGTGGAGAACTGTAGGGGGCAGCCCCAAGACGAGCAATGCCAGCGATTGCGTGGCTACTGTTTGGAGGCAGGTGGCGATGCCGAAGACTGCTCAATCGATTGAGATCAGGATGTCCAGCTAATGAAAGTCCGACTCGCTGAACCTTGCAGACCGAATCCTCTTGCGCCAACGAACACTGAGCGCGAATTCGCGCGAAGTCTCAACCCGCCAGCTTTTCCCTGCAAGGACGACCCCGCCCCCTGCAATCAGGAGATTTTCCTGAGTTTCTTCTTCGACGGCACGAACAACAACAAGTACCGCGATACGCCCAATCAAGCGCAAAGCAAGGTCGCGCGTCCGTTCGAAGCCCGTGTCGGCAGCCCATGTGAATCAAACACCGGAGATCAGATGCACAAGAAGAGCAGGATCCTGGCTCTCGCTGCTTGCGTGATCGCTCTCAGCGCCTGCAAACCGATCGGCTCTACTTCCAGCGAGAAGAAAGAAGACCCGAATACCTTCACGGCGTCGACCTATTCGCTCAACTACAGCAGCAAGTACGCGTTTCAGTACACGGTTTACGACGCGACCGTTAGCACGATGCCCGCGATTGGCGGCGCGGCGGTCGACCCTTTGGGTGGCGGAGACCAGGGCTGCTGCATCGCATTGCCGAAGACGTGGCGACCTGGATTGAAGGTG
Source organism: uncultured Uliginosibacterium sp. (assembly GCA_945957295.1). GTDB lineage: Bacteria > Pseudomonadota > Gammaproteobacteria > Burkholderiales > Rhodocyclaceae > Niveibacterium. The sequence continues at coordinate 4,559 of CAMFLH010000239.1, read as the reverse complement.
CTGATCAAGTGGAGCTATGCGGACCGCGAAAAGATCCACGAACAGTACTCAAGGGAATTCGACATCCCGCGCTACGCCGAACCGGGCAACCTGTTCGTCACGTTCTACGACGCCAATGACGTTGAACTGGTCGTCTCACGCTACGAAGCGGGCCATCCGCAATGGCCGGGGCGGATCAAGGCCGACCCAATGAGTAATTGCCTCGCGACAGAGCCGAAGAAGAAGCAATGCGAACAGTGGTCGGCCAGGAACATGACGCGAATGCAACCACCACAGCTACTAGAAGGTTGCGATCTGCACAACCCGGACGACATCTGCAAGGATTTGCTAAGGAGTTGCATCGTCGAGTTCGGTCCGGAGGCTTGTTCCGAAGAGGGCATCAAAACCGCGAAGGAAGTGCAATGAGCGTCCGTCTTGCGGAACCATGCAGAGATCAACCACTCTCGTTTACGAAGGCCGAACGTTCAATCGCTCAGCGCCTAAACCCGCCGACGGTCTGCTCGACGGCCTCCCCCGCCCCCTGCGATCAGGAAATTTTCCTGAGCTTTTTCTTCGACGGCACGAACAACAACAAGTACCGCGACACGCCCAATCAAGCGCAAAGCAACGTCGCACGCCTGTTCGAAGCCTGCATCGGCACCCCAACGCCGATCAAAGCGACCTACGGCGGTCAGGCGGACAAGCCCGATTTGAGCGGCGCGCCGCCAGGCGCAGAGGCGTACTACCGCAAGACCTACATTCCCGGGCTCGGCACCGCGTTCAAGGAAATCGATGACAGTGGTGTCGGGGCGGACCGTACCGGCGGTCTGGCCGCGGCACTGCAAGGGGAGGCTCGCGTAGTGTGGGCGCTGCTGCAGGTGACAGAGCACCTGCACATGATCCTCTCCGGCGGCAGCTCGATTGAGGGCGCCGCAAACGACGGCAACACCGCGCGGCAATGCCAAACGAGCCAGGTCATGGTGCGGAACATGGGCGACGCGCTGATTGCCGGCCTGTCCGTGGCGCCACCCGCCGAGCGCGCCAAAGCGTTTGCGCGGATGAGCGCACGACAACAGCGGCTAGAAGTGCTGCAAGGGCGAGCAAAGACGCTTGAGTCATCCGATCCAGTCAAGAAGAGACTGACCGACAAAAGCAAGCCCAAGATCACCCGCATCCGAATGTCAGCCTTCGGCTTCTCGCGCGGTGCAGCCGAAGCGCGCGTCTTTGTGAACTGGCTGCTGGAGGCTTACGGAAACCGCATCGCAGGTATCCCTTTGCAGATCGACTTCCTCGGTGTGTTCGATACCGTTGCATCGGTGGGCCTCGCGCACGGCGTCCTCGTGGCCGACGGCCACATGGGCTGGGCCGATGGCGAGAACATGGTCGTACCCGAGGCAGTCAGACGCTGTGTTCACCTGGCCGCGGCACATGAAGTGCGCGGCAGCTTCCCGCTCGACTCGGTGTGTATCGGCGACGAATTGCCGTCGAACTGCAAGGAGATCATCTACCCCGGGGTGCACTCGGATGTGGGGGGTGGATATCCGCCCAACGACCAGGGGCGTTCGCCAAGCGATGCAGACAAACTCTCGCAGATCCCGCTGGCGCAGATGTATCGCGAGGCACTCATCACCGGAGTGCCGCTGAAGCTTGAGAATCAGATGAACCAGTATGTCGCGCCGATGTTCGCAATCTCCAGTGACCTGAAACGCGATTTCAACGCCTACATCGCCGCCACCCGAACCGGCAAAGTCGCACCCGCGGGCATGAAGGATCCGATGTTCCCGGAAGAAACGCAGCCCGCCGGGACCGTCGAGCAGATCATGCACAACCAGTACGGCCACTACCTGGCGTGGCGCAAGCTGAGGCTTGGCAACATCCATGCACAGAAGAACGTGCAGGAGGCGAAAACGGGCTCGCGCGTACAAGACATTGCCGACCTGAAACTCGCAGACGAAGAGTTGCGCGAAGAACTCGCCCTGCTGAACACGCCGGTCTGGCGACGCGCGCTGTCGGCCACTTCCCTTCTTGGCGCCATTGAGGCGGCCGCTCAGCAAGAGAAGTTCGCAGACTGGAGCGAGATTCGTCCGATCTGGGAGCAGGCCCATCTCACTCCGCAGAACGGTCAGGCGGTCATCGAACTCTTCGACCGCTATGTCCATGACTCGCGCGCGTGGTTCAAGATTCTCGCGAGTGACGATGCAGACTGGTTCGACAGTGTCGGCCCGAACGGAGAAAAAAGAGAAGGCGAGCTCACGAGAAAGACCAAGGCCAAGCTCAAAGAGCTCGAGCAGGAGCGGGCGCAGCTGGTGCGCAACGCCGAGCAGCTGCGCTCTGCAAAACCGCAAACTGTGTCCGCCGTTGGCAATTTGGCGACAGCGCGCTCCGGGCCGGCTTACAACGTGATGGTCACCCCGCAGTCGGATCAAATGCGAGCGCAGTGGCTGGCGGCCACCGAAGCGCGAATCGCTGCATGCGACAAGGAAATCGCCGCCTACAAGAACGGCACCAAAACGTTCCTGAACCGCGGCGCGATGAACCACGAGATGTATTCAATGTGGGGCTACCTGCGTTGGCGCCGTATCTACACGACCGGCTCGCCGCGCCCGCCCAAGCTCGTCTACAGTCCGGTCGATCGTGCCGCAGCGCTCAAAGCGCTGGATCAACGACAGCGCGACTACATGGCCGCCTTGCGCAAGGGGATTGAGGAGGCGCGCGCGAACGTTCAGGCGCAGAACGGTGATTTGGCGGCTTTCGACCGTTCACAGCAGTACATCATGGAATACACCAGCGCATGGATGGCCAAGGAGCGGGCGGCAATCTAAGGCAGTGCGGTAACGATGGCCGCTAACCTGTGGGCCGCTGCCGAGCCGTGTGGTCGCGCTCTGTGCGCCATCGCGACTTTGCGGCACACTGAGGCGACTCCCTTCATCGCTCGCCGCAATGTCGCGCCTCAGGATCTGCTCGTACAACATCCACAAGGGTTTCTCGCAGTTCAATCGCCGCATGGTGATCCATGACTTGCGCGAGCGGCTGCGGGGTTTGAATTCGGATGTGGTGTTTCTGCAGGAGGTACAGGGGCTGCACCTGGGGCATCAGGCGCAGCACGAAGACTGGCCTGCGATGCCGCAGCATGAGTTCCTCGCGCAGGGCCACTGGCAGCAGACTGCTTACGGTGGCAATGCGGTCTATCGGAACGGGCATCACGGCAACGCGCTGATCTCGAAGCTGCCGATACTGACGGCGGATAACCAGGATGTGTCGCTGACGCGCTTTGAGCGGCGCGGGCTGCTGCATTGCGTGCTGGGCATGGACAACGGTGTGCCGCTGCACGCGATCTGCGTGCATGTATCGCTGACCGATGCACAACGCCGCCGCCAGCTATCGAGCCTGATTGAGCGGGTGCACGACGAAATCCCGCCCGATGCGCCGGTGATCATCGCCGGCGATTTCAACGACTGGCACAGCAAGGCGAACGAATGGCTCGCGCGCCAGTTGGGTATGCGCGAAGTATTCACCGAGCTGACGGGGCGACCGGCGCGCAGCTTCCCGAGCAAACTGCCTTTGCTGACGCTCGATCGGATCTACGTGCGCCACCTTCGCCCCACCCATGCAGAGGTGTTGCGCGGCCAGGGCTGGGCAAACGTGTCCGACCATGCGCCGCTGACGGCGGAACTGGTCTATACCGGCTGACATGCCTGCGCCGCTGCTCCCCGGTAACGCGCTGACGCTGCTCGAATGCGGTGCGGCTTACTTCCCCGCACTGATCGCTGCGATTGACGCGGCGCGTATCGAAGTCCACCTCGAAACCTACATCTACGCCAGCGACGCCACCGGCGAGGCAGTAAGTGCAGCGCTGATGCGCGCCGCGACGCGTGGCTGCGCGGTACGCGTGCTGGTCGATGGTTTTGGCGGCCGCGATTTCGTGGACCACACGGCTCCGCGCTTGCGCGCTGCAGGTGTTGAGGTGCTGATCTACCGGCAGGAGCTGCGCGCCTTGCGCATCCGGCGCCACCGCTTGCGCCGACTGCACCGCAAGCTCGCCGTGATTGATGCGCGGGTTGCCTTTGTCGGTGGCATCAACATCATCGACGACATGGACACCCCCGGCCAGACGCCACCGCGCTTCGACTATGCGGTGCGCGTGGAAGGGCCGCTGCTGGGGCCGATCCATACCTCGGTGCACCGCGTGTGGTGGCTGGTGAGTTGGGCCAGCCTGCGCGAACGCCCGGCGTGGCAGAGCGAACTGGCCGCATCGCCCTTGCCCGCGGGTTCGGTACGCGCGGCCTTCGTGGTGCGCAACAACCTGCGCAACCGGCGCGACATCGAAGCGGCCTACCTCGATGCGATCGCACAGGCACGACGCGAGATCGTGATTGCGAACGCTTACTTCCTACCCGGCCGCCGCTTCCGGCAAGCGCTGATCGAAGCATCGCGACGCGGCTGCAACGTGGTGCTGTTGCTGCAGGGGCGCGTGGAATACCTGCTGCTGCACTACGCTACGCGCGCGCTGTATCCACACCTGCTCGCCGGCGGCGTGCGCATCTTCGAATACCGCAAGAGCTTCCTGCACGCTAAGGTGG
>CAMFLH010000238.1 GCA_945957295.1 uncultured Uliginosibacterium sp. | reverse complement strand
ATGTGTATAAGAGACAGATGCAGGATCCAGCAGGCTGAGGTGATTATGCCGTCGGTGCCTTCCTTCTGCACGCCGGGTACGCCACCGAGGAACTTGTCGGTGACGTCCTTGCCAAGGCCGACCTTGCGGAAAGCCGCGCCAGGCATTTCGATGATCTCTTCGCCGAGCGGGCGCTTGCCCGACTCATCGAATTTTTTGAGCCGGAACTGAACGGTTTCCTGATCGTGGATCTTGCCGAGGTTGTGGTTCAGGCGTTCGACGACGAGCCAGTTGCCGTCCGGCATCACCATCTTCCACCACGCCAGGTTATCGAGCGCAGTGCCCCACAGCACGGCCTTCTTGCCGCCGGCGTTCATTGCGATGTTGCCGCCGATGCAGGAAGCGTCCGCCGAGGTCGGGTCGCATGCGAACACGAGGCCGACGCCTTCGGCCGCATCCATCACGCGGCGGGTGACGACGCCGGCGCCGGTGTTGATGGTGGCGTAGGGGCGGTCGACGCCCGGCAGCACTTGCTGCTCGACCTTGCCCAGATCGATCAGCTTCTCGGTGTTGATGACCGCGGAGTACGGCGATAGCGGCACGGCGCCGCCGGTGTAACCGGTGCCGCCGCCACGCGGGATTATCGTGAGGCCCAGCTCGATGCAGCCACGCACCAGATGGCCGATCTCTTCCTCGGTATCCGGGTACAGCACGACGAAGGGGTACTCGACACGCCAGTCGGTGGCGTCGGTTACATGCGAGACCCGCGCCATGCCGTCGAAGGCGATGTTGTCGCGGCGGGTGTGCTTGGACAGCAGCTTCTCGGTACGGCGGCGCAGGTCGTAGGTGGTTTCGAAGTGGCGTTGGAACGCATCCACCGCCTTGTTCGCGGCGGCGACCAGCTGCGCCACGATGCCGGCGCGCACCGGATCCTCGCTCTCGGCCGCGGCGCGGCGCTTTTCGACTTCGTCGAGGCGGTGGCGCAGCGCGCTCAGCAGTGCGCCACGGCGCTCACGGCTGGCGACCAGATCGTCTTCGAGGTAGGGGTTGCGCTGCACGACCCAGATGTCGCCCAACACTTCGTAGAGCATGCGGGCGGAACGGCCGGTTACCCGTTCGGCGCGCAGCGATTCGAGTACCGACCACATCTCCTCGCCGAGCAGGCGGATCACGATCTCGCGGTCGGAAAAGGAGGTGTAGTTGTACGGAATCTCGCGCAGGCGGGTCGACGCGGGGGTCTCGCGGACAAACTCGGGGGCGGCTTGCATCAGGGTGTCCTGTTTGTGTGCGGCACGGCACGCTTCTGGGGAAGCCGGCCATTTTATCCCGCCAGACCCGCCAATGCACCCGAAAATTCAAGACCTTACGGGCTGTGGGGGCAAGAAAATTGCGGGGCTCGGGGGTTGGACACCGGCTCGCGAGCCGGGTTCGGATGTTGCAGTGCAGCGGCGCGCGAGCCCGCAGCTGGGGCAAAACAACCATGCACGCCCGCACGCGGCTCAGGCGGCAGCGTGGCGCTGCCGCGACATCTGGCCGTTCAGTCGCGCGACCAATCCGGGTTGGGCAGCGCGTTGAAGGCGTCGCGCAGCGCCTGGCCCCACTCGCTGCGCACGATGCTGAAGTAGGGATCTTGCGACTCGATCGAGCGATGACGCGCGATGCGGCATTCGTCGGTGCGGATCAGCGCCAGATCGAGCGGCAGGCCGACCGACAGGTTCGAGCGGATCGTCGAATCCATCGAGATCAGCGCGCACTTGGTGGCCTCGTCGAGCGAGGTGCCGCGCGTGATGACGCGATCGATAATCGGCTTACCGTACTTCGATTCGCCGATCTGGAAGTACGGCGTCTCGGGCGTCGCCTCGATGAAGTTGCCGGCCGCGTAGATGTTGAACAGCCGCGGGCGTTCGCCGCGGATCTGGCCGGCGAGGATCAGGCTGGCGGAAAAGTCGATGCCGAAGGCCTGCAGCGATTCTGCATCGCGCCGGTGCACTTCGCGGATCGTGTCGCCGACATGGCGCGCCGCCTCGAACAGGTTGGGCACGCTCCACAGGCTGGTGCCTTCGGTGCTGGCCAAACGTTCGTTGAGCATCGTCACGATCGCCTGCGTGATCGCCAGGTTGCCGGCCGTCATCAGCACCATCACCCGCTCGCCAGGGCGCTCGAAGACATTGAGTTTTCGGAAGGAGTTGATGTGATCAACGCCGGCATTGGTGCGCGAGTCGGAAAGGCACACGATGCCGGCGTCGAGAAGCATGCCGACGCAGTAGGTCATGGAAAAAAGCTTGGTCGCGGAAAGGCGGGATTGTCGCCGCCCTTGCGGGGCGGAGCCAGCGCTACTTCACGGCAGCCTTGGGGGCCGCCGTGAAGCGAAGATCAGCCGGGCGGTGCGCCGCGCTCGGCTGGTGTCAGTTGCCAGGGCTCGGGGGCAAAGCGGCCAGCTTCGGCCTGTAACGCATACGGCGTATCTTCGAGCGGCTTGGTCCACAGCGCGAGCATCGCGGCAGGCGGCGTTGCGGGCATCTCGGGCTTCGGCTGATTCGGGTGCGAACGGGTCATGGCAAGCCTCCTCAGGTGGTGACGGGAACCAGGAAATCTTCCGAGATGCGCTGGCCGAGATCGAGGATGCGTTCCAGCGCGCTGTCGAGATAGGGATGCAGGCCGTCGCGCATCAGTTCCTCGATGCGGCCGAAGCGCAGGCTCGCCTCGAACTCGCCAGCGCGGCGCTGCGTCTCGGCCGAGCGGCCATTGGCCACCGCCTGCAAGAGGCCATACACCTCGCGCATGCAGTACGCGAGCGAACGCGGCATGTCGGGCCGCAGCAGCAGCAGTTCAGCGACGCGGCTCGGCGTGATCTGGTCGCGATACACGCGACGGTAGATTTCGAAGGCCGACACCGAGTGCAGCAACGCGCTCCACTGGTAGTAGTCGACGGCCGCGTCATTCGGCGTGTGGGCGCCGCGCAGCAGGTGGTACTTCACGTCGAGGATGCGCAGCGTGTTGTCGGCACGTTCGATGAAGGTGCCCAGGCGCGTAAAGTGGAAGGCTTCGTCGCGCAGCATGGTGCCGACAGTGACGCCGCGCGACAGGTGCGAGCGGTACTTGACCCAGTCGAAGAACTCGGTCGGACCAGTCTCGGCGAGGCGCGAGGGGGCGAAGTCGTTGACCTTGAGCCAGGTCGCGTTGATCGCCTCCCACAGCTCCGAGGTCAGCGTGCCACGCACGGTGTGGGCGTTCTCGCGCGCCGAGCGCAGGCAGGAGACGATGCTCGACGGGTTGTCGCGGTCGAACATCAGGAAGTGCATCACCGTGTCGGTGTCGATCACATCGTGCTGCGCGCGATAGGCGCCCAGCATGCCCATGATGTCGAGCGTGGCGGTCCACTGCCGTTCAATCTCGCCGGCGCTTTGCGGTAGCAGCGACATGCGGTGGTGCACATCGAGGATGCGCGCGAGGTTCTCGGCGCGCTCCATGTAGCGCGCCATCCAGTAAACGTGGTCTGCGGTACGGGACAACATGTTCTCAGGCCTCCAGTACCCAGGTGTCTTTGGTGCCCCCGCCCTGCGAGGAATTCACCACCAGCGAACCTTCCTTCAGCGCGACGCGCGTGAGGCCTCCGGGGACGAAACGGATCTCGCTGCCCGAAAGCACGAAGGGCCGCAGATCGATATGGCGCGGCGCGATGCCGGATTCGACGAAGGTCGGGCAGGTGGACAGCGCGAGCGTCGGCTGTGCGATGTACTTCTCCGGCGTGGCGAGGATGCGCTGGCGGAAGGCTTCGATCTCCGCCTTGGTCGAGGCCGGGCCCACCAGCATGCCGTAGCCGCCGGCACCGTGAACTTCCTTCACCACCAGCTCGGCCAGGTGATCGAGCGTGTAGGCCAGATCCTCGGGCTTGCGCAGCATGTAGGTCGGCACGTTGTTCAGCAGCGGCTTCTCGCCAAGGTAGAAGCGCACCATGTCCGGCACGTACGGGTAGATCGACTTGTCGTCGGCGACACCAGTGCCGATTGCATTCGCCAGCGTGACCTTGCCGGCACGGTAAGCGGCGAAGAGGCCCGGCACGCCCAGCATCGAATCCTTGCGGAAAGCCTGCGGGTCGAGGAAGTCGTCGTCGATGCGGCGGTAGATCACGTCCACCTTGCGGCGACCGCGCGTGGTACTCATGAACACGCCTTCGTGCGTGACGAAGAGGTCGCGCCCCTCGACCAGCTCGATGCCCATCTGCTGCGCGAGGAAGGCGTGCTCGAAGTAGGCGCTGTTGTAGCTGCCGGGCGTCAGCAACACCACCGTCGGGTCCGACACGCCATTCGGTGCGACGGTGCGCAGCGTGTCGAGCAGCAGATCCGGGTAGTGCTCGACCGGCGCGATGCGGTGGGTCGCGAAGAGATCCGGGAACAGCCGCATCATCATGCGGCGGTCTTCGATCATGTACGACACGCCGGAGGGTACGCGCAGGTTGTCTTCCAGCACGTAGAACTCGCCAGCGCCGGCACGCACGATATCGACGCCGGAGATGTGGGAGTAGATGCCACCGGCGACATCGACACCCTTCATCTCGGGCCGGTACTGCGCGTTCTGCAGCACCTGTTCGTACGGAATCACGCCCGCCTTGAGGATTTCCTGGTCGTGATAGATATCGTGCAGGAAGGCGTTGAGCGTACGGATACGCTGTGACAGGCCGGCGGAAAGCTGCTGCCATTCGGCAGCAGGAATGATGCGCGGGATCAGGTCGAACGGAATCAGCCGCTCGGTGCCCGCCGCTTCGCCATAAACGGCGAAGGTAATGCCGACACGCCTAAACAGCGCATCGGCCTGCACCCGCTTGCGCTCGATGCGTGAAGACGCCGTCGCCTCCAGCCAGCGCTCGAAGGCCTCGTAATGCGGCCGTGTCTCGCCGGCCGCGCCGTTCATCTCGTCGAAGAACGCCCCGTTTGCTCCCATGCTCGCCTCCGCGTACGGCTCGCTGCGTTGCGAGCCGGCTGCAGGAGCTTTGCGAGAACCGTGCCACCCGGGAAAGGCGCGCTTTCCGCGTGTCTGCGGGGTCGGCATGCACGCTTGCGGCGCGTGAACGCACGCTTGCCTCGCCACATCGCACCATTACGGCGCATGCGTCGCTGGCGCCCCGTCGTGGTGCGCGGTCGCTCAGTCCAGCGTTTTGCGGAAGCGCTTGAGACCGATCGCCAGCACGACGCTGATGAACAGCAACAGCGGCCACAGGTGGGGCCAGATCTCGACGAAGCCGTTGCCCTTGAGCATCACGCCGCGCGCCAAACGCAGGAAGTGAGTCAACGGCAGCGCCTCGCCGATGAACTGCGCCCAGCCCGGCATGCCGCGGAACGGAAACATGAAGCCAGACAGCAGGATCGACGGCAGGAAGAAGAAGAAGGTCATCTGCATCGCCTGCATCTGGTTGCGCGCGACGCTGGAAATCGTGATGCCAACCACGAGGTTGGCCGCAATGAAGACCAGCACGCCAAGCAGCAACACCGGCTTGGTGCCGACGAAGGGCACGTTGAAGAGCAGCCGCGCCGCGATCAGGATCAGCACGACCTGCACGAAGCCGATCAAGATGAAGGGCAGGATTTTGCCAACCATCACCTCCACCGGCCGCACCGGCGTCGCGAGCAGGTTTTCCATGGTGCCACGCTCGACTTCGCGGGTCAGTGCGAGGCCAGTCATCATGATCATCGTCATCGTCAGGATCACGCCCATCAGGCCCGGGACGACGTTCCACGCGGTGAGGCCGTCCGGGTTGTAACGGCGCTGTACGACCACGTCGAAGGGCGGTGGCGCGGCAAGATGCGCAGCGAGCGGGCCGTTCAGGTCACGCGCGAGCGCTACAGGTGCGAGCTGGTTGAGCGCGGCGATCGCGTTGCCGGTGGCGGTCGGGTCGGTCGCATCGGCATCGAGCAGCACCTGGGCACGCTCGCCGCGAATCAGCTTGCGCGAAAAGTCGGCCGGAATCACCAGCGCGAACTGCGCGCTGCCCTCGGCGAGCATTTGGTCAGCCTCGGCCTGCGTGGCACTGGTCGTGAGGATGTCAAAGTAGTCCGACACGGTCAGCGCCGCAGTGAGGCTACGCGCAAAAGCACTCTGCTCTTCGGCGACCACCACCGTGGGCAGATGCTTGGGATCTCCGTTGATCGCAAAACCAAACAACATCAGCTGGATGATCGGAATGCCCACCATCATCGCGAAGGTCAGCCGATCGCGGCGGAGCTGTATGAACTCCTTGCGCATCACCGTGATGAGCCGTGCAAACGACAGGCCCCGCAGCAGCGCCAACATGTCAGTGCGCCTCCTGAAAGTTGTCGCGCGTCTGGCCCATCAGGTGAATGAAAACGTCTTCCAGCTGCGGAGTCGCTACTTCCCACGAGAGCGCGGGCGCGCCGCGCCACGGCGCGATCGCCGCTACCAGCGCCGCGGCGTCGCTGCCACTGATATGCAGCGTGTTGCCAAAGCGGGTGACCATATCCACGCCGTCGCGCTGGCGCAGCTGCGCGGCCAGCTCGGACACGTCGTTGCCGCGCACATGCCAGGTCGCGAAGCCGCTGCGCTCGACCAGCTGCGCCGGCGTACCGAGCGCCAGCAACTGGCCGTAGGCGATGTAGCCCAGCCGATGGCAGCGCTCGGCCTCGTCCATGTAGTGGGTGGACACCAGCACCGTGATGCCTTCGGCCGCCAGCGCATGGATCTCTTCCCAGAAGTCGCGCCGCGCCTTGGGGTCGACCCCCGCGGTGGGTTCATCGAGCAGCAGCAGTTTGGGTTCGTGCAGCATGCAGGCGGCCAACGCCATGCGCTGCTTCCAGCCGCCGGAGAGCCCGCCGGCGAGCTGATTGGCGCGGCCGCCTAAGCCGAGCCGATCGATCGCGGCATCCACCCGCTGGCGGCGACGATCCATCTGGTACACGCCGGCGACGAAGTCGAGGTTCTCGCGGATCGTCAGGTCTTCGTAGAGCCCGAAGCGCTGCGTCATGTAGCCGACTTCCCGCTTGATCGCTGCGGCGTCGCGCAGGATGTCGTAACCCAGCGTGTGGCCG
>CAMFLH010000237.1 GCA_945957295.1 uncultured Uliginosibacterium sp. | reverse complement strand
CTTCCGGGCAGCCTTCAGGGGCTGGGGCGATCTCTCTTTCACCGGCGTTGCAGGAGGGGCCTCTTCACGTTCTGGCGTAAACGTGATGCCATCCGCGTTATCGAACACGATCGATTCGCCGGCCTCGCCTTCCGCCGCCATCGTCACCGGCGAGAGCGTCGCCTTGAGCCGCCCGCTCAGCGCCAGCTTTCGCGGCTCCCCTTCCATCCGGATACCCTCCAGCAGCCGATCAAACACCGCGCACTCCTCCGGCCCCGGCGGCCAGGCCTCGCCGAACTTTGCTTTGTGTTTGGCGATCGCGTCCCGCCGCTGACTCGCGAGTCGCGCCTGCTGCGCCTCACCTTCCGAGCCCGACGGCGAACCAAAGAAGTCTGACCAGTCGTCCGCCAGCGCCGCCTTCCAGCGTGGCCCCCACACTTCGTAGATCGCACCCATCGCAGCCAACTGCGCTTCATCCAGCGCCGCATCGCCACTATCCGGGTCTATCGTCGGGCGAGGCGTCAGCACTGAGTCTGACGTGTCTGGCCCCCGCCTGCGCAGCCCGCGCCAGAACGCTACGGCGCGGGCCCGCAGGACATCCAGCGCGGTCTCATCGCGCGCAACGCCCTGCTGCAGCATCGCGAAGTAGCGGATACGGTTGCCGAAGCGCTTCACCGCGCGCGGCGTGGCGCGCTTTTCGGCCACCAGTGGCGTCCAGATGTTCAGCGCTGCGCAAAAGGCCGGCGAATCCTCGGTCTGGTTGACCGCGCGGCGCAGCGCGATCCAAGCAATCAGCGCCGCCACGGCCAGCAGGGGCACCAAGCCCAGCGCCACGGCAGCCAGCGATAGATAGGCCGGATTGGCCTGGCCCTGCGTCACCACCTGCCCGATTGATGCGGCGCTGTGCGGCTTAGGTTCTTCAACCGCTTCCGGCTGCACCGGCGCAGGCACGTCGGACTGGCTCCCTTGCGGGGCCGACTGCGCCGCGGCTGGCGGTGGCGGCACTGCGGCGTTTTGTGGCAGCGAGGTGCCCAGCCAGACACCTACGCCCACCATGCCCGCCAGTACATACGCGGGCCAAGGCTCAAGCAGGCCGCGCAGGGCGGCCAGCAGCGGGTATCCCTCAGGTTCAAGTTCCGCCCCGAGCAGGGCATCCAGCTTCGCACGGCGCTTGGGCACCTTGATCTCGATGTTGATCAGCTTCTGCAGGTAGTCCTGCGCATACTGGCGGCGCTTCTCGCGGGCATGCTCATCCGAACTTGCAGCCGAGCCCTTCGCTGGCACCAACGCCTCTTCGACCATCTCGGTTGCAATGTCCTTGAAGGCCAACCCGAGTGCCGCCTGCACCCGTTCAGTCGCCATGCCGAAGATGACGAAACACGCACCGGACGAGGTGAGATAGTTCACCGCCTCCATCACATCCAGCACTGCTGCCGGGCCGCAGCGGTCCAGATCGTCGATCACGATCACCATGCGGTAGGGCAAAGCCGCCGCTACCTCGGCAAAATCGCGCGAAAACTGGGCGCGGAAGTCGTTCTGAGCGGTGGCCTGCTTCAAGCTCATGGCACGGCGGGTTTCCGCCAGCAGTACCGCCGGGTTCACACCGGACACGGTTGCGCCCTTCAGCAGAGCCCAGATCGCAGTGAGCAGCGCGGCCAACTTCGACAACACGCCACCCAAGGCCTCGGCATCGCCGCCGAACCATAGGCGAACACGCGCCAACAAATCAGGCAGTGAAGCCGGCAGCGCCCCACCCTGCGCCAACCCGTGGCTGAGCAGCAGGCTGACCCAGCCGACGATCAGCGCACTGGCGACAAAATGCCGGCGCGAGCGGCACCACAGCAGCCGCAAACGAAACAGGGCGCCAGCCGGCGTCAGCGTCGGCGGCGCCACCTGTGCGCGCACTTCGCCCAGCAGCGCCGCGAACAGGTGTTCCTGTTTCTGGTGATGCCAGGCGTTGAACCAGATCGGCCGGTTACCAAAGCGCCGCAGATCGGCGCACACCAGTTGCATCAGCGAGCTCTTACCCGAGCCCCAGTCGCCGGTGATCGCCAGCGTCAGCGGCGGCGTGGTTTCAGAGTTGCGAAGGTAACGTGAAATGCCGCGCGCGAGCCCGGAAAAATCGAGTTTGTCGTCGGCAAAACTCGCCACCGCAGCGTCGCTGGCGGCCATGCCGGCAACAGCGGAATCCCCGACCGCGCGGCCCCGCTGCGCCCAAGCCAGCCACAGAAACCAGGCGCACAGGGCCACGGCCGGTCCGTACCACGGCGCGGGGTAACGCGCATAGGTCTCGGCTGGGCGCCAGGTCTTTCCGCCGTCGCTCGTCGCGAGAATCGTGCCGCGCTGCCCCACCGCCCAGCCACTCAGACCGTCGGCGAGGAAGCTCACTGACGTCAGATGTGCGGTCGTACCGCCAGCCCGCGGCGACCAGTTCTGACCGCCGTCGGCTGTCGCGAGGATCGATCCATTCGCCCCAACCGCCCATCCACGCTGGCCGTCGGCGGTGAAATGCACTGAAAAGAGATTCGCCCGTGTGCCCTGCAGCCGCGCCGCCCAAGTCTTGCCGCCGTCAGCCGTCGTCAGGATAGAACCGTACTGCCCGACCGCCCAGCCGTGCAGACCATCGGCATGGAAGCCCACATTGTTGAGCCACAACGACGTGCCGCTCGTTTGCGGCGCCCAGGTCTTTCCGCCATCCGTCGTCGCAACGATGACCCCGTTCTTCCCCACCGCCCAGCCACGCTGGCCATCCGCATGGAAGTACACCGAGTCGAGCGAATCCGCCGTGCCACTCGCCTGCGGCGCCCAAGTATTGCCACCGTCCATCGTCGCAAGAATTGCGCCGCCCGACCCCACCGCCCAGCCGCGCTGGCCTTCGCCAGTGAAACTCACCGAAAGGAGTTCTTCTCGCGTTCCGCTGCGCTGCACCGACCAAGTCCTGCCGCCATCCGTCGTCGCGAGGATCGCGCCGCCCTCACCCACCGCCCAGCCGCGCAGGCCATCCGCATGGAAACTCACGGAATTGAGCCGCTCCCGCGTGCCGCCGATCTGCGGCAGCCAAGACCCGCCGCCGTCTGTCGTCGCGAGGATCTCACCGCGCTCGCCCACCACGCAGCCGCGCCGGCCGGCGGCATCGCGCCACACCGACGACAGCCACGCCTCTGTGCCACTGGTCTGTGGCCCCCAGGTCTTGCCACCGTTCGTCGTCGCGAGGATCGCACCACCCTCACCCACGGCCCAACTGCGCTGCCCATCAGCATCCACGCTCACCGAACGGAGCGGCGTCTGCGTACCGCTGTTTTGCTGCGCCCAAGTACGGCCGCCATCCGTCGTCGCGACGATCACGCCGCGATCCCCCACGGCCCAGCCGCGTTGGCCATCGGAATGAAGGATCACCGAGAAAAGCGGCAAGCGCGTGCCGCTGGTCTGTGGTGCCCAGGTCCTGCCGCCATCCGTCGTCGCAACGATCGCGCCGTCCTCGCCCACCGCCCAGCCGCGCTGGTCGTCGGTGTTGAAGCTGACCGAACGGAGTGTCGCCTGCGTGCCGCTCTTTTGTAGCGCCCAGGTTGTTCCACCGTCGGTTGTCACTGCGATCACACCGTCCCAGCCGATCACCCAGCCGCGCTGGCCGTCGGCGCTAAAACTCACCGAGAGGAGCCGCGCCTGCGTGCCGCTCTTTTGCTGCGCCCACGTCTTGCCGCCATTCGTCGTTGCGACGATCACACCGTCATCACCCACCGCCCAGCCGCGCAGGCCGTCGGCATGGACGCTCACCGAATTGAGTGAGGCCCGCGTCCCGCTGACCTGCGACGCCCAGGTCTTGCCACCATCCTTCGTCGCGAGGATCAGCCCTTCCGACCCCACCGCCCAGCCACGCCGGCCGTCGGAGAGAAAGCTCAACGATGTGAGGTTCGGCAGCACGCTGCTCGCGCGCTGCACCCGGGTCATACCGGTCTTCTGCGGCGCCCAGGTCTGGCCGCCATCCGTCGTCGCGACGATCAAGTCGTCGGCCCCCGCCGCCCAGCCGCGCTGGCCATCGGCGTTGAAAACCACTTGATTCAGATCGGTGTTGATGAGCGGAAGCCGTTGATGCGGGTTGCGCTCGATCGGCGCGAGGAAGGAGAAATCCTGCGCCTGCCGGTTTGGCGGCACCGGGCGCGGTGGTTGCAGCAGAGCCGCAGTGGTGGTGGCGACGAACAAGATCAGCGCGGCCCAGAGCCAGCCATGCACCAGCGAGACGCCGGGCTTGCCCTGCTGCGATTGTGGCGGTGCAGACGTCGGCGTTTCGGCCATGAGCGCGGTCCTTGCGCGATGAACACGCGGCGGCGCGACAGCCACCTTTCCGCATTAAAGATCATCATCGCCCGGGCGCCAAGAAAAGACGCGCTTCGCCGCGGGAACATGGCTGCACACTCAATGAACTCGCAGGCAAGCGATCTGGTGCATCGGAAGCTCCACGACGGGGTTGTCCGGCTCGTGGGATCTCGCGTCGATGGACAACCGCACCCCGCAACCAGCCGGACCAAGCTATGCGGGGCGCGGATCCAGGGGCTTCACATACCAGGGCTGGCCGCGAAACACTGCAACGCTGCGTGTTCATCACGCAGGCGCACATCCAACTTGGCAGTCGCCGTCACGAAGGGCAGCCGGACGTCGGCCGCACACCACCCGAGGTTGGCCAGCAAGGCCTTGAGCGGCGCGGGGTTGGGTTCGGCGAACAGCGCGCGGATCAGTGGCTGCAAGGCGACCGCGATACGCCGCGCTTGGGTCAGTTGGCCGTCACGCAGCAACGCATGCATGCGTACATGCAGCGCCGCTTCGATGTGCGCGGATGCGGCGATCGTGCCGTGGGCGCCGGCACACAGCGCGGCGAAGTTCTGCGAATCGTCGCCGGAGAGAATCCGTAGCGGCGTTTCGTGCACCAGACGCAACAGCCGCTCGACACTGCCGCCGCATTCCTTGATGCCAGCGACGCGCGCATCGCGCGCGAGTGCCTGCAAGGTCTCCAGCTCCACGTTCACCGCGGTGCGATACGGGATGTTGTAGATCAGCAGCGGCAGATCGGCCGCTTCGACAATCGCCTCGAAATGTCGCTGCACGCCTTCCTGCGTGGGGCGTACGTAAGTCGGTGGCGTGACCAGCAGCCCGTCGGGTCGCAGCGCCGCCAGATGCCGGGCCTGCGCCACCGCAGCCTGCGTGGCCGCCTGCGACACCCCGAGCACAACCGGCACTTCGGGCACGGCCGTACGCAGCGTGGCGAACACGGCGGCCTGCTCATCAAGGCTGAGCAGCGCACCCTCGCCGGTCGTCGCACCAGCGATGAAGCCGGCAATGCCCTGCGTGGCGAGATGCCGCGCCAGGCGCGCGAGCGCCGCATGGTCGACGACCTCGCCGTTGAACGGCGTGACGATGGGGATCCAGATACCTTCGAAACGTGATTGCATGAACTTGCCTCATTCAGAACGGATTGAAAGACCGTTCCGCCGGATGGGTTCCGGAGCGGGGCAGACGACACACATGCAACACGAAAGCGATCCCGTCCGGCATTCCGCCCGACGGGACGCGACATCCCCGTCAGCGGAGAAGTCGTTTTTTGGATTTCAGCCCGAGCGCACACACGCATGCCGCCGCAGTCGCGGGGCTTGCTTGAAGGCGATTCGGGAAGCGCTGGTACATGGTGTTAGGGGCTGGGGCTGAGTTGCCATTCTGACTGAAGCGCGGACAACATGGGCGCACATGTTGCGCGCGCAGCAAATCAGGGGGCGGACAACGCGTTGCCAACGCTGTCCGCCGCCACGCCTACTTCGCGGCAATCGTGATCGGCATGCTCGTCTGTGCAGTGCGGCCCGCAGCGTCTTTGACGGTGATGTTGAGCAGGTAGCTGCCGGTGACCGGCTTGGCCCAGTTGAGCACGATCGATTGACCGCTGAGCGCGAAGCTGATGCCCAGCGGCACGCCGGTAATCGTGATCGACATCGCACTGCCAGCAGGATTGGACACGGTGATCGTGCCGGTGAGCGGCTTGCCGGCGACGCCTGTCAGCGCGGGTGCGGAGATCGCCGGGCCCGCTGGCGCGCTGGCAATCGTCACGGTGAACACGCCCTTGCCGCTCAGCCCGGTCTTGCTGTCCTTCGCCGTTACCGTCACGGCGTAGCTGCCGACAAGCGGATTGGCCCAACTCACCACACCACTTGCGCTGATCGCCATACCGGCCGGCGCGCCGGTGAGCGTATAGGTCACCGGGTTGCTGGCCGTCGCCGCGGCGCTGAACGACAGCGCCGTGCCGGCCTTGCCGCTGATCGCGCCGGACGGCACCGTCGGCGCCGGCTGCGCCGCGATCTTCACACTGAGCACACCCTGCCCAACGAGGCCGGTCTTGCTGTCCTTGGCGCTCACCGTCACCGAGTAGCTTCCCAGCACCGGGCTTGCCCAGCTCACGACGCCTGTACTGCTGATCGCCATGCCTGCCGGCGCCCCCGAAAGCGCATAGGTCACGGGATTGCTCGCCGTCACCGCGACGCTGTACGACAGCGGTGTGCCGACCATGCCGTTGACCGTAGCCGCCGTCACCACCGGCGGTAGCGGCGCCTCGATCTTGATCGTGTAGACGCCCTGACCGCTCAAGGCCGTCTTGCTGTCCTTGGCGGCCACCGTCACCGCGTAGCTGCCCAGCACCGGGCTTGCCCAGCTCACCACGCCCGCGGTGCTGATCGTCATGCCCGCCGGTGCGCCACTAAGCGTGTAGGTCACTGGATTGGTCGCTGTCACCGTGACGCTGAAACTGAGCGGCGTACCGACCTTGCCACTGATCGATGCGGGCGACACCACAGGCGCTTGCGCGACGGCAGCGGCGCCGGCCAGCGTGCTCAGCAGGCTCGATACATTCGGTGTGCCCAGCCCGGTGAGCTGGTCATAGCCGGTTCGCGCAAAGCAGCTTGAACACGTGCCGTGAGAACCCTGAGCAACATCGGCGAACACTGCGGCATAGGTCCCGGGATTCGCGCCGATCTGCCCGTACAGCGATGCGTGCGGCGCACCGACCAGCGCTTTGCCGTTTTGCAGCCGCAACGCGTTGGCCACTGCCAACAC
>CAMFLH010000236.1 GCA_945957295.1 uncultured Uliginosibacterium sp. | reverse complement strand
ACTAGTCGTCGGCAGCGTCAGATGTGTATAAGAGACAGGCCTTACCCCGGCTCGCTCGGAACCGCCATCGTTCGCGGCTTTCATGTTGCCGCGGGCATCACCGGCTGGAGCGAGAAGCGCCTGCTCGCTGCGGGCCGCGTCTGCCAGAGCGTGACGATCAACGATCACCAGCACGCCACCTACTTTCCTGGCGCGAAGCCGTTGACGCTCAAGATCGTGTGGGATCCGGCAAGCGGTACGCTGCTCGGCGCGCAAGCCACCGGTTTCGAGGGCATAGACAAGCGCCTCGATGTGCTCGCCACCGCAATCACGGCAGGCATGACGATCGACGATCTCTGCCATCTGGAGCTTGCCTATGCACCGCCCTTTGGTTCGGCGAAAGACGCGATCAACATCGCCGGCTTTGCTGCCTGTAACCGGCGCGATGGGCTGGTAAGGCATGTCACCGAGCTGCCGCACGACCCGGCTTTCCAGATCGTCGATGTGCGGCCGAAGCCGCTCGCGGAGGCCTTCCCCGCACCGGTGCCGGTGCTCAACATCCCCTTCCCGACGCTGCGCGCGAACCTCGACAAGCTGGACCGCAGCAGGCCGGTGGTCACGCTGTGCGCCTTCGGCAAGATGAGCTACTTCGCTGCACGAGTGCTGGCGCAGAACGGCTTCGATGTCGCCAGCTTCAGCGGCGGCATCAAGGCGAACATCGACCCGCGCACGCCGGCGCGTCATCCAACCGCTTGAAGCACGCGAGGTCTGCACTTGAACGCGCGGCAGCACATTTCGATTCCACACGGCGCCCGCCGCAGCAGCCGGCCGGCGCCGATCCGCATCCGGCGCGGCGAAGCGATCATTCTGGCGGGGCAAGCGGGCGCCCCGTTGCGCCTGCTGTCCGGCCTTGCCCGTATTGAGCGCGTATCGACCAGTGGCGCGCAGTGTGCCGGCCTCGCGCTGCCCGGCGATCTGCTCGGCTGCGAAGCCGGCCTCGACGGCCACTATGCATTCAATGTGCTTGCGCTGACGCCTTGCACGGCAACGCCATGCCAGGACGTTGAGGCCGCCATGTCGCCAACCCTGCTGGTGGCCGAACTCGTGATGAAACAGTCACGCGCCGCTGCGCTCCTGGCCGCGCGTACGGGCACCCCGCTGGAACGGGTACGACGGTTGATCGGCCTGCTTGCGTCAGGCAGCGATCCGGCACAAGGGCCCGCAGCACTCGTGCTACCGAGGCTTGTCGATATGGGTCAGCTCACCAACCTGGCGCCGGAAACGGTGTGCAGAGCGCTTGCTGAACTGCGCGAACAAGGCGTGTTGGCGGACAAGCAAGCGGTCCGCCGGGCAAGCGCACGCAGCGTGCATCCAGCTTGCGACGCGCGCGCCGACAGGCGATTGATTGCGTGAGCGCAGCATCGAGGCAGCCAAACAAAACCGCTTACAGAAATCCGCGCGCAAGCTCGCGAGGGGCGGCTAAGATCGCTCGCGTAGTTTGTTTCCACCACCTCGGATCACCGAACGCACAGGCAGATGAGCACCCGGAACGGCCTCTCCACGCACATCCTGCCCACGTCGGCGACGATGATCGGGATCTGCATGACGGTGCTCTCGATCAATCACCTGAGCCCATCGAGCAGCGTACGCTGGGCGGTGCACAAGCTGCTCGCGCTTGATGCCATCACCTTCCTCGTCAGCGCCTTGTTTTCGTTCCTCTCCATGAAGCGCGAGAACGGGCCGGAACGCTACGAAGCGCTCGCCGAGCTGATCTTCATCTGCGGCCTCGGCATGCTGGTGGTGGTGGCGCTGGTGCTCGCGCTGGCGATTGATTGATCATGCGTCGGCCGTGCGCATTGGGCGCACAACGGGCGCGCGCACCTCAAGTCTGGATCTCATGCAAACAACGGCTCTGGTTCTGATCGGTCTGCTCGCCGGGACGCTTTCCGGCATGTTCGGTATTGGCGGCGGCATAATCATCGTGCCCGCCTTGATATACGGCCTCGGCTTCAGCCAGCGCCTCGCCACCGGCACCAGCCTCGTGGTGTTGCTGCCGCCGGTTGGTGCTGCCGCGGTGGTGGAGTACTACCGACGCGGCGAAGTCGATGTACGCGCGGCGCTGCTGATTGCCGTGTCACTGTTTGTCGGAGCCTGGCTATCGTCACGGGCGGTCGGCGAAGTCAGCGGCTCGCTATTGCGCGGCGCGTTCGGCGTATTCCTGGTGATCCTGGGCGGCTACATGGTGTACGACGCCTTCCGGCTCTGAGGCCGGGCAGGCATCTCGCCGCGTCGATGCGCGGCAGCGCGTTCACCCGAAGCGACCGGTGATGTAGTCCTCGGTGCGACGGTCTTTCGGCGACAGGAACATTGCATCGGTTTCGCCGAACTCGATCAGCTCCCCCAGATACATGTAGGCGGTGTAGTTCGAGATGCGCGCCGCCTGCTGCATGTTGTGCGTGACGATCGCGATCGTGAACTCGGCGCGCAGTTCGGAGATCAGCTCTTCGATGCGCATGGTCGAGATCGGGTCGAGCGCCGAAGTGGGCTCGTCGAGCAGCAGCACCTCGGGCCGCACGGCGGCGGCGCGTGCGATGCACAGACGCTGCTGCTGACCACCCGAGAGGCTGGTGCCGGACTTGCCAAGCTTGTCCTTCACCTCGTCCCACAGCGCAGCCTTGCGCAAAGCCCATTCGACACGCTCTTCCATGTCTGCGCGCGTCAGCGTCTCGTGCAGACCAACACCGAACGCGATGTTGTCGTAGATGCTCATCGGGAACGGCGTGGGCTTCTGGAACACCATGCCGACTTTGGCCCGCAGGGTCTGCACGTCGCAGCCCTTGGCAAGAATGTCCTCGCCATCAAGTAGCAGGGCACCCGATGCCGCGTGGCCCGGGTAGAGGTCGTACATCCGGTTCATCATCCGCAACAGCGTGGATTTGCCGCAGCCCGACGGCCCGATGAAGGCGGTAACCCGGTTCTTGTAAATATCCAGGTTGATGTTCTTCAGCGCGTGGAAGCTACCGTAGTGGAAGTTGACCGCCTTGAAGGCCATCTGCACTTCCTGCTTCTGCGCAACGGCGCTCGCCACGACCCGGTCGGCGCCGACTTGGATTTGCTGCACTTTCAATGTCCACCACCTTCCCTCAGCACAACGCGCGAAATCACGTTGAGCACGAGGATGCTGATTGTTATCAGGAGAACGCCCGCCCACGCGAGGTGCTGCCAGGCTTCGAACGGGCTCATCGCGAAGCGGAATATCGTGACCGGCAGGTTCGCGACGGGCTGCCCCAGGTCGAGGCTCCAGAACTGGTTCGACAGGGCGGTGAAGAGCAGTGGCGCGGTCTCGCCCGCGATGCGCGCCAGCCCCAGCAACACCCCGGTGACCACGCCGGCGCGTGCAGCCCGCATCGAGACGCGGATGATCACCGTCTGACGGGTGGCACCCAGCGCGAAAGCCGCCTCGCGCAGCGAGTTCGGCACCAGCTTGAGCATGTTGTCGGTGGTGCTCAGCACGACCGGCACAAGAATGAGCGCCAGCGCCAACGCGCCTGCCCAGCCTGAGAAATTGCCGCTCCGCGACACCACCAGCCCATACACGAACAGGCCGACGACGATCGACGGGGCGGACAGCAGGATCTCGTTGATGAAGCGCGTGGCGGCAGCGACCCAGGTGCCGCGTCCGTATTCCGCGAGATAGATGCCGGCAAGAATGCCGATTGGCGCACCGACCAGCGTGGCGATGCCGACCAGCACACCACTGCCGGCGATGGCGTTGAGCAGGCCGCCACCTTCGGCGCCTGGCGGCGGCGTCATCTTCGTGAAGAGTTCAAGCGAGACACCGGGAATACCGAGCTTCAACACGGTGGCGAGAATCCAGATCAGCCAGACGAAGCCGAACAGCATGGCCAGCATCGACAGCGTCATCGCGACGATGTTGGTGAGCTTGCGGCGGCGCGCGAGAGTCATCATCGTTCTTCTCCCTCAAGCCGCGTCGCGCGGTGCGAGCCGCAGCAGCAACAGACGCGAACACACCAGCACCGCGAAGGTGATGGCGAACAGGATCAGGCCCAGTTCGATCAGCGCCGAGGTGTAGATGCCGGGCGTTGCTTCGCCGAACTCGTTGGCCAGCGTGGACGTGATGCTGGTGCCGGGCGCATAGAGCGAAAGCCCGGAAAGGAAATTGGTGTTGCCGATGACGAAGGTCACCGCCATCGTTTCGCCGAGGGCGCGCCCCAGGCCAAGCATGATGCCGCCGAAGACACCGATGCGGGTATGCGGCAACACGATGCGGGAAACCACCTCCCACGTGGTGCAGCCAAGGCCATAAGCGGACTCCTTCAACAGCACAGGCGTCACACTGAACACATCGCGCATCACTGCCGCAATGAAGGGGATGATCATGATCGCTAGGATCACGCCGGCCGCTAGGATGCCGACGCCCAGCGGGGCCCCCTGGAACAGCCGCCCGAACAACGGTATCGGCCCGAATACCGCACTGAGCGATGGCTGGATGTACTGCGCAAAGAACGGTGCAAAGACCATCAGCCCCCACATGCCGTAGACGATCGACGGTATGGCGGCGAGCAGTTCGATCGCAATGCCGAGTGGGCGCCGCATCCACACCGGCGACAGCTCGGTCAGGAAGACCGCAATGCCGAAGCTCACCGGTACCGCGATCGCGAGCGCGATCAACGAGGTGGCGATCGTGCCGTAGATCGGAACCAGCGCGCCGAACTGCTCCTTGGGCGGATTCCACTCGCTCGACACGAGGAAGCCGAAGCCGAATTTCTGGATCGACTCGCTGGCACCCACCACCAAGGACAGGATGATGCCCAGGAGCACCAGCAGGGTCAGCGCTGCCGCTGCGCGCGTGACAAGCAGGAAGGCGCCATCAGCAATGCGCTGGCGCAGATGGCGCGCGAGCAGATGCTCGGGCGCAGGGCGAATCGATGTCATGGGGAAGCGACGTGTGAGCGGCAGGCACAGGGGCGGTCACTGACCGCCCCTGCAGGCATCAGCGCAGTGCGACCGGCTTGCCGGAAGCGTCTTTCAGCTGGCCCCAGCTCGAATGAATCAGATTGACCAGGCTCTCGGGCAGCGGCACATAGTCCAGCTCGTCAGCCATCTTGCCGCCGTTCTTGTACGACCACTCGAAGAACTTCAGCACCTCAGCGGCCTGCGCCGGCTTGTCCTGCACCTTGTGCATCAGGATGAAGGTGGCACCGGTGATCGGCCACGAGTCCTTGCCGGGCTCGTCGGTCAGGATCTCGTGGAACGCAGACTTCGACCAGTCTGCCCCCGCAGCGGCGGCCTTGAAGGTGGTGTCGTCTGGCGCAACGAAGTTGCCGGCCGAATTCTTCATCATCGCGTGCGTCAGCTTGTTCTGCTTGGCATAGGCGTATTCCACGTAACCGATCGAGCCAGGCAGGCGCTGCACGAAGGCCGAAACGCCCTCATTGCCCTTGCCACCCAGGCCAACCGGCCATTGCACGGCGGTACCCTCGCCGACCTTCTGCTTCCACTCCGGGCTAACCTTCGACAGATAGTTGCTGAAGATGAAGGTCGTGCCAGAGCCGTCCGCGCGGCGCACGACGCCGATATCGGTACCCGGCAGCGCGACGTTCGGGTTCAGTGCTGCAAGCGCTTTGTCGTTCCACTTGGTGATCTTGCCGAGATAGATGTCGGCCAGCACCGCGCCCGTAAGCTTGAGTTCACCCGGCTTGACGCCCTGCAGGTTGACGACCGGCACCACGCCGCCGATCACCGTGGGGAACTGCATCAGTCCGTCCTTGGCCAGATCCTCAGGTGTCAGCGGCATGTCGGAAGCGCCGAAGTCCACCGTCTTTGCGATGATCTGCTTGATACCGCCACCCGAACCGATCGACTGGTAGTTGATGCGGTTACCGGTCGCCTTCTGGTAGGCATCAGCCCATTTGGCGTAGACCGGCGCCGGGAACGAAGCGCCGGCACCCGTAACCTCGGCGGCCTGCACCGTGCCCGCCAGCATCGCGGCACCGAACAAGGGCGTGAACAGTAGAACCTTAGCCTTGCACATGAATTCCATTCCTATCGAGTGATCGGTAATGCGGAACGGAAAGGCTAGAGACCGAAGATGACGGATCCGTGACGTTCATGTTACGGAACGCCGCACCATCCAGTGTGGATAGAATGACAAATGCGTTGATCGAGGCGCAGCTGCGGCCGCACTTCGCGCCACGACGCGCGTCACGCGCCATACGCGCCGATCCTTGTATGACGTGTCTCCGAGGGCGGTTCGCACGAAACGCCTTCGGCATATTCTTGCCCCCAGACGCGAGCGGCCGGGCAACACGCGAACGCGATTCCCACGCAGGTACGCGCAGAGAATCGCGTTTGTAAGAAGTTGTCAGCAGCTGCGTGGAATTACGTGTGGCCGCCAACGCCCCTTCCCGGCATCACCGGCGCTAGGCGTCCGACCCGTTTGAATTGGTTGCCGCTCGCGCGAACGTCACCTGCAGAGCATTCCCGACAATTGCAAAGGCAGGCGTCATGTCGTCGACGCTGTTACCGCTGAACTGGTCCGCAGAATAGTCGGAGAGGTTCGGCGCAGTCAGCACGGTATAGGGGGTGTCGGCGCTAATACCGCCGCTCTGGAACGAGAACGTGGTTGCACACGGCAGTGCCAGCGCGCCGGTTAGCGTCAGACTGGTCGGGACGCTACCGAGCTTCACCCGGATGATGCCGCCGACGAGTTCAAGGTTGGCCAACGTGACTCCGCCACTGTGGTCGCTGAGATCCAGTTCCCCATTGTCGGCAAGCGAAATGCTGGACGAACCGCCCGAGGAATGGTCGTAGAACGCGACCTTGCCCCCGTAGCCACCGTTCACGCCGCCGTAAGCAAACAGCACCGCATTGCCCGCGGTCGACGTGCCAGAGAACGTCGTGTAGCCGCCCGACGCGCCCGAAATAAAGGCGCCTAGGTTGTAGAACGTCCCCTCGCCGGCAGTAGGAACGTTACTGCCATCGCCCGCGCTGGCGGACACATCGTCACCTGAGTAGCTATTGGTATAGACCGAGAACGCTGTAAAGCCTGCCGCGCCGGTCTGCGAGGCTGCGGGGTGGTTGTAAAA
>CAMFLH010000235.1 GCA_945957295.1 uncultured Uliginosibacterium sp. | reverse complement strand
GTGGGCTCGGAGATGTGTATAAGAGACAGCTGTTGGTGTGGCTGCGCGAGACCTCGCCCTTGTGTCTGTGTATTGGCGCGATGGGGCGTCGGTCAGTGCCGAGACTAGTCTTGCGCGGCCGGAAAATCTTGCTGTGGATCAATCTACGCACCAGCACAGTGCGCCAGATCAAACCCTGCCTACGCAGGCCGCGCGCGGCACCGGAAGGGCCTCAGGCGGAGGCGGCGGATTGCTGCGCGGCGCCGCACAGCCAACGCGCGAACGCGATCACCCAGGGCTTGTCGTTCGCGCCCGGCGCGGCGATCAGGTAGTAGCTGCCTTGCGCCAGTTCCGTTGCAAAGGGCCTCACCAACTGGCCGTTCGCCAGTAGCGGCGCGGCCAGGGTGGTGGTGGTGAGCGCCACGCCCTGGCCCGCGGCGCAGGCATCCAGCATCAGCGCACCGTCATCGAAGCGTGGCCCCTCGTCGGGCTCGGCAGCTTGCACGCCGGCCGCGGTGAACCACGCTGCCCACGACAGCAGCGGGTGCCGCAGCAAGCGGGTGTGGAGCAGATCGGCCGCCCGCCGGAGTTCGCGCGCCTGCGCCGGGCGGCAGACCGGGAACACCGCTTCGTCGAACAGCTTCCAGCCATCCAGCCCGGCCGGCACGGCTTCAATGAAACGGATCGCGAGGTCGACTTCGCTGCGCTGCACTGGATCAAGCCGGGTAGAGGTGGATAACGCGAATTCGACCTGCGGATGCAGCGTTTGATACGCCGCGAGGCGCTCGACCAGCCAGGCGCGCCCGAAGGCCGGCGCCACCGACACCGACAGCGCACGGTGCCCGTCCGCATGAAGGCGTTCGGTGGCGCGTGCGAGCGCGTCGATCGCCGGCGCGACGTCGGCGTGGTAGGCGGCACCTGCGGCGGTGAGGGCGATGCTGCGGTGGCGGCGCTCGAACAGCCGCAGGCCGAGCGCAGTTTCCAGCGCGCGGATGCGGTGGCTCACCGCGGAGGGGGTCAATGCAAGCGATTCCGCCGCGGCAAGGAAGCTGCCCAGGCGCGCGGCGGCATCGAAGGCCTCAAGGTTGGCGAGCGGCGGCAGCCGACGCATCGGGCGGCGTGGTGCTCAGTCGCCCTGGGCGACCGGGCGCGTCGGATCGGCGCACCACTCGCTCCACGACCCGGCGTAAAGCCGCGCGCCGCTCAAGCCGGCCACTTCGAGCGCCAGCAGGTTGTGGCAGCCGGTAACGCCCGAGCCACACTGGCTGACCACCTGATCCGGCGATCGCTCGCCGAGCCGCGCACGCCATTCCTCGGCGAGTTGCGCGGCCGGCTTGAAGCGGCCGTCCGGCCCGAGGTTGTCGCGGAAGAAGCGATTGATCGCACCCGGGATATGGCCGCCAACTGGGTCCAGCGTTTCGTTCTCGCCGCGGAAGCGATCCGGCGCGCGGGCGTCTACTACCTGAAATGTGGCGGAGTTGAGGTTCGCCATCAGCTCGGCGGCACTGACGTTCACGGCGCCGGCGCGAAGGCTCAGATTGCCTTGCGGCAGGTTCAGCGGGGCATCGGTGCTGATCGGCAGCGCGGCGTCGCGCCATGTGGGCAAGCCACCGTCAAGTACCGCCACCGCATCGTGGCCGACCCAACGCAGCATCCACCACAGCCGCGCGGCGTACATGCCGCCGGCGTCGTCGTAGGCGACGACTTGCGTGGTGTCTGACACGCCGTGGCGCCGCATCAGGGCGACGAAGTCTTCGGCGGCGGGCAACGGGTGGCGGCCGTTGCAGCCCGTCTTGGCACCCGAAAGGTCGTCGTCGAGATGCAGGAAGCGGGCGTACGGGATGCGGCCGGCCGCAAATGCGTCGCGACCGTAATCCGGTTTGGCGAGGTCATGGCGGCAATCGAACACCACTAGTGAAGGCGCCCCGAGGCGCGCTGCGAGCGCAGGCGCCTCGACCAGCGTATGCCAGGTGCTCATTCGGCGGCGTCTCCCGCCAGCCAGGTGCGGGCCATGACTTCGTCGTCGAACAGCCGAAGCTCGGCATTGATCAGCGATTGCTCCAGCCACGCACCGATGGTGTCGAGGTCGTTGGTCGTCAGCACCGCGATGCGGCCGTCCTTGTCCTTGTAGCGGCGGGCGAAGCGATAGTCTTCGATTGCGGCGTCGAGCGTGAGACCGTTCATCTCGCGCAGATCAACCAGCGCGCGCAAGGGCGCCCCGGTGCTGACCGCGGCCTCGACCTGGGCTTCGAACTGGCGGAAGTCGGCCAGCGTGAGTTCTCCGAACACGACTGCCTCGACGCAGTTGTCACGCAGTTCTGCAGTGATCATCACGCACTCCTTGTGGATGGGACACGCCCATTATCCGCGCGGGGCACGCTGCGCTTCAATGCGGGGCATCAATTTAGTGCCCGCGCTGTTGCCGCTCAGTCCGTTTCCGCTGGTGGTGCAGGCCTGCGCGAGAGTTGTCCGGCCAGCGCGCCCGAAATCACCACCGCCACGATCCCCACAAGGGCAAGCGGATCCAGCCGTTCGCCCCAGATTGCCGCGCCGAACAGCGCGGCGAATACCACAGTGGTGTAAGAGAGCGAGGCGGCCACCAGCGTCTTGCCATAGCGGTAAGCGCGTGTCATGGCGAGTTGCGCGAGCGCGCCAAAACCGCCAACGCCGAGCAGGATTGCCGCGTCGGTCAGCGTCCACGCGCCGCTGTGCGGCTTGAACAGTGCAAACGGCAGGCCCCCTGCGGCGCAGACGGCCGAGAACCAGAACACCGTGCGCCATTCCGGTTCGCCCGCCTCGCCCAGCTTTCGCACGTTCAGATAAGCCACTGACGACAGCGCTCCCGAGCACAACCCAAACACCGCGCCGTACCAGAGCGCCGGGTCGATGCTGGGTTTGAGTACCATCGCAACGCCGGCCAGCCCGATTACCAGCGCGCCCCACATGCCGCGTCGCATCGGTTCGTGCGCTAGTACTGCGACGAGTGCCGCGAGCCACAGCGGCGAGGTGTAGTTGAGCGTTACCGCCGCAGCCAGCGGTAGCGTCACGATCGCGAGGAAGTACAGCACCAGCGCAACAAAGCCAGACACCGACCGAGCAAGGTGGGTGCGCCACATGGGTGTCATGACCGGCCGCCGCTGCCACGCCACCCAGGTGCCAATTAACACCAGCGACACGAAGCCGCGCCAGAACACCAGTTCGGCTGCATTGAAGCGCGCCGCGCCGAGCTTTACGCAAGCGCCCATGCACGCGAACAGCAAGCTCGCGACGAGCATCCAGAGTGATCCCATCGGCGCCGGGATCCGTTCAGGCGGGGTAGATCGCGCCAAGCACGCGCGGCCCGCGTGCGCCGGTGACTTCGGGCAGATTGCCCGCGACGCCGGCGAGGCAGCATTGCGCCAACCACGCGAAGGCGAGCGCTTCGAGGTCGTCGGGCGAAACGCCCAGTTCTGCCGTTGAGGCAACGCGCACGGAGGGCGCCAATGCGGCCAGCCGCATCCTCAGGCTGGTGTTGTGCACACCGCCGCCGCATACCAGCAAGGCATCTGGCAGGCCGCATTCGCGCATCGTCGCTTCGACGATGCTGCGCGCCGTCAGCTCAAGCAAGGTCGTTTGTACGTCAACCGCCGCAAAGCTTTCGGGCAGTAGCGTATCGAGCCAGTCGAGGTTGAATTCTTCACGCCCGCAGCTCTTTGGTGCGACCTGCGCCAGGAACGGGTGCGCCAGCAGCGCCTCCAACAGATCCGGCAAAACCCGGCCCTGCGCCGCCCACTGCCCACCGGCGTCGTAGGGCGTACCCAAGTGCCGCGCCGCCCAGCCATCAAGCAGCATATTGCCGGGGCCAGTATCGAAGCCTCGGGTGCTACGGCCGGGCGCCAGATCGGTGATGTTCGAGATGCCACCCACATTGAGCACGACGCGGTGCTCTGCCACGTCGCGCAGGATGCGGTCGTGGAATGCTGGCACCAGCGGCGCACCTTGCCCGCCTGCTGCGATGTCACGATTGCGGAAGTCCGCAACCACCGTGATGCCGCAGCGTTCGGCGAGCAGGGCGGGGTGGTTCAGTTGCAGGCTGTAGCCGAGCGCAGGCTGATGACGAACCGTCTGGCCATGACAGCCCACTGCGGTGATGTCCTGTGCCCCAAGGCCGGCGCTTTCCAGTGCGGCTCGGGTGGCATCGGCGTACAGCGTCGCGAGGCGGACGGAGAGTTCCGACGCTCGGCGCAGTTCGTCGTGCCCGGCGGCGTTGAGCGCAAGCAGGGCTTCTCTCAATTCGGCCGGGTAGGGGACGAAGGCGCTGGAAACGACACGTGGATGCGGTGTCGCGAAGTCCGCGATCACGGCATCCACGCCGTCGAGGCTGGTGCCGGACATCAGCCCGGCAAACAGCGACGCTTGTTGACTCACTCCGCGCGTGCGACGCGCGAAGTCGGCGCCGCGTCGTTCAGCTGCGCAATGATCGTTGCGCTGTGCTGGCGAAAGCGCGCCAGTTCGCTGCCGGATAGCGGCGGCGCATCGGGCAGTATGACTTTCAGCGGATCCTTATGCTCGCCGGCGACGCGGAACTCATAGTGCAGGTGCGGGCCGGTGGAAGACCCGGTATTGCCCACCGCACCGATCGTGTCGCCTTGATGGATGCGCTGCCCCTGGCGCACGTCGATCCGTGACAGGTGGCCGTAGGCGGTGGTGATGCCGCCTGCGTGGCGCAGCACGATGAAGTTGCCGTAACCGCCTTGGCGGCCGGCGAATTCCACGGTGCCGTCAGCCGTCGAACGAACGCGTGTGCCGATCGGCGCGCCGTAGTCGACGCCCTTGTGTGCCCGCATCGTGCCGTAGATCGGATGCATGCGCATGCCCATGCCCGAGGTTACGCGCGAAAACTCCAGCGGGGAACGCAGGAAGCCACGCTTCAGGCTTTTGCCCTCGGCCGTGTAATAGTCGCCGCGACCACCGTTCTCGTTCCAGACGGCCGTGTAGCGATGGCCGTCGTTCACGAACTCGGCGCCCAGAATTCGCCCCGTCTTGACCGGCATGCCGCGGTGGTACAGCACCTCATAGATCACACGGAAATGATCGCCGCGGCGCAGGTCGCGGTGGAAGTCGATCTCCGAGCCGAAAATCTCCGCGAGGCCGACCGCGACTGAATCCGGCAGACCGGCTTCGTCCGTCGCGCCGAACAGCGAGTTGCGGATCTCCGCCGACTTCGCCTGGATACGGGTGTCGAACTCGACCGCTACATCGCGCACGACGATGGCGCCATTGCGTCGCTCGACCAGCAGCTGCCGGTCTGAAGAACTACCGGGCAAGGAAAGCGACAGCACGCGGCCGCCCGCCGTCATCGACGCATGGACCACCGCACCCGGTGACAGCCGGCGCATGGTGTTCTGAGCGAGCGAGTGCGTGCGCAACAGGTCTGCGACCTCGGGGTCATCAATATTGAGGCGCTGCAATAACGACGCTAGCGTGTCGCCACGCTGAATACGATCTTCGCGGAAGAAGGCTGCGTCGTCAGGAAGAAGCTCGGCTTCGGGCGAAACAAGCAGGTTTTCGATGACCGCCTTCTGGTTGATCGTCGTGGCGTCGGGGCCAGGGATGACCGCAACCGCAGCCACCATGCCGAACACCGAGGCGCCGGCAATGCCGACCCCCGACCAAAACCAGACAGGACCCTGCTCTTTAAGTCCCTTAAGCCGCGCTAGAATAGAAACTTTTGTGTGGCTCATTTGCAACTGGCCGCGCGGTTAAATGCCGGCGATAGTAGCAAATTTCACGTTTCCGGATAGAAGGCATGACAGCGATCACTGAGCAACTCGAACTCATCAAGCGCGGCTCCGACGAACTCCTGATCGAGGCCGAACTGGTCGAGAAACTCAAGACTGGCCGTCCTCTCCGCATCAAGGCGGGCTTCGATCCGACCGCCCCGGACCTGCATCTCGGTCACACCGTGTTACTAAATAAGATGCGGCACTTCCAGGATCTGGGACATCACGTGATGTTCCTGATCGGGGACTTCACCGCGTTGATCGGCGATCCGACCGGCAAGAACACCACACGTCCGCCGCTGTCGGCCGAGCAGGTCGTTGCTAACGCGGAGACCTATAAAGAGCAGGTCTTCAAGATTCTTGATCCGGCCAAAACCGAGATCTGCTTCAACGCCTCGTGGTTCAACGAACTGGGCGCCGCGGGCATGCTCAAGCTCGCTGCGACGCATACGGTCGCTCGGATGCTCGAGCGCGACGACTTCGCCAAGCGCTTCGGCAACAACCAGCCGATCGCCATCCATGAATTCTTGTATCCGCTCTGTCAGGGTTATGACTCCGTCGCGATGAAGGCCGACGTCGAGCTCGGCGGCACGGACCAGAAGTTCAACCTGCTAATGGGGCGCGAACTACAGAAGCATCACGGCCAGGTGCCGCAGGTCGTCTTGATGATGCCGTTGCTTGAGGGTTTGGACGGTGTTAACAAGATGTCTAAGTCGCTGGGCAATTACGTTGGTATCAACGAGCCTCCGCGCGACATGTTCGGCAAACTGATGTCGATTTCGGACACGCTCATGTGGCGTTATTACGATCTGCTGTCTTTCCGCTCGAACGCTGAAATCGGTGCGCTCAAGGCCGAAGTGGCTGCGGGACGCAATCCGCGCGACGTGAAAGTGGAACTCGCGCAGGAGATCATCACGCGTTTCCATGGTCGTGCCGCGGCTGACGATGCGCTCGCCGACTTTGAAGCGCGCTTTCAGCGCAATGCAATCCCTGACGACGTTCCGGATGTCACCGTTGAGGTTGGCGGCGGCATGGCGATCGCTCAGCTCTTGAAGCAGGCGGGCCTCACGGCAAGCACCTCGGAAGCGATGCGCATGATTGAGCAGGGCGGCGTGCGTGCTGACGGCGAAAAACTGTCCGACAAGAGCCTAGTAGTAAACGTGGGTAGCGTGATGGTTCTTCAGGTCGGCAAGCGTAAGTTCGCACGCGTTACAGCGGCTTGAGTATTGGCCCAAGGTTTCGCCGTCTGACTAATCAAGGTTGTGAGATGGCGAAACCTGAATTTGGTAGATTAATTTGCTCTGGCAGTTGACGTTGTTTCCGCAGGTCGCTATAGTCTCACCTCTCTGCTGCTGACGAAGCGAAAGCAACGGCGCGACA
>CAMFLH010000234.1 GCA_945957295.1 uncultured Uliginosibacterium sp. | reverse complement strand
TCTTCGGCGATGCGATACAGACGCCGCCAGACGAAATGATTGAAACCCATCACGAACACGCACATCACGCCGATGCCCAGCGCAATGCGCGGGAAGTCGCCGGTGGCTGTCATCCGTGCGATGTAGCTGCCAAGCCCGTGCGCCTCAAGGGTGGTATTACCCCAAGTGACGTACTCGGACACGATGCTGGCGTTCCACGAACCGCCGCTGGCGGTGATCGCGCCGGTGACGAAGCTGGGGAACACCGCGGGCAGCAGGTAGCGCTTCCACTTCAGCCAACCTTTCAGCCCGAGATTCTTCGCGGCATAGCGCAATTCAGTCGGCACACTCGATGCGCCTGCGATCACGTTGAACAGCAGGTACCACTGCGTGCCCAGCACCATCAGCGGCGACAGCCAGACATCCGGATTCAGGTGCCAATGCACGATCGCGAGCACCGCGATCGGGTACATCAGATTGGCCGGGAAGGCCGCGAGGAATTGTGCGACCGCCTGCAACCGATCGGCCGCGCGCGGATGCAGGCCAATCCAGATGCCAACCGGCACCCACACCAGCGCTGCGAGCCCGATCAGCACCATCACGCGCAGCAGCGTGATGAGGCCGAGCCCGAACACATGCATGACTTCGCCCCAACCGACTTCGGCATGCACGAAGCTGGCAAGCCGCCAGGTCGCGAACAGCACCAGCGCGGCGAGCACCGCATCCCACGCACGGCGCACGCCCTCGCTGACCGGTTTCGGCCGCGCGCGGATAGACGTGCCATCGTAGTCACGCCTGAACACCGTGAAGGAGCGTTCAAGCAGCTTCGCCGCACCGACCGCGATGCCTTGCAGGCGATCGGTCCGCCGCAGCCAGGTCAACAGCCAGGAGGATTGCGCCGTCTCGCCGGAAGCCTGCTCGAAGCGGAACTTGTCGGCCCACGCCAGCAGCGGGCGGAAGAACAGCTGGTCGTAGCAGATGATGCCGATCAGCATCGCGCCGATCGCCCAACCGATCGCGACCATGTTCTGCTCTTCGATCGCGCGCGCAATGTAGGAACCGATGCCCGGCAGCTTGATGCTCTGGTTCGACACCGAAATCGCTTCGGACGCCACGACGAAGAACCAGCCGCCCGACATCGACATCATCATGTTCCACAGCAGGCCCGGCATCGCGAAAGGCAGCTCCAGGCGCCAGAAACGCTGCCAGCTCGATAACTGGAAGATCCGCGCCGCTTCCTGCAATTCGCCCGGCACCGTCTTCAGTGACTGGTACAGACTGAAGGCCATGTTCCAGGCCTGCGACGTGAAGATCGCGAAGATCGCCGCACACTCCACCCCCAGAAGATTGCCGGGGAACAGCGCGATGAAACCGGTCACCGTGATCGACAGGAAGCCAAGGATGGGGATCGACTGCAGGATATCCAGCGCCGGCACCAGCACCTTTTCGGCGACCCGATACTTCGCCGCCAGCGCGGCGAAGATGCAGCTGAAGATCAGCGAAGCGCCCAGCGCGAGGAACATGCGCAGCGTTGTGCGCATCAGGTAATACGGCAGCCACAGCGGATCGAGCGACAGCGGCAACTGCTCGCCGATCGCATAGGGACGCGCCATCTGCGACGCGCCGTAAGCCAGTATCGTCAGCAGCGCGAGGAACAGCGGCAGCAGCGCCCAGTCCCAGCGGTTACCGCCAGACTCGACCACCTGGCGCGGGAAAAACTGTTTCGGATTCATCATGTCAGGTGGTGGCGGTGCCGGCCGTGGGCGGCGCGAAGCGGCGGTGGAGTCTACCGGGAAGCCGCGTCAGCGATGTTACGAATCGTCAGCGGCTGCGCCCTCCCCTGCGCCGACGGGTGTCAGCTCAGGTAGCGCGCCTCCAGATGCAGGCGGAAGTGTTCCGGATTCAGCGCCTCGCCGCTGGCGCGCTGCACCAGTTCAGGCGTAGTCCAGCGGCTGGCTCGCGACCAGATGTTCGTGCTCAGCCAGTCGAACACCGGCTGATCGTCGCCCGCAGCGATGCGCGCATCCAGATCCGGCGTCGTGCGGCGGATCGCAGCAAACCACTGCGCGGCGTACAGCGCACCCAACGTGTAGCAAGGGAAGTAGCCGAAGGCACCGCCGGCCCAGTGCGGGTCCTGCATGCAGCCATCGCGATAGTCACCTCGGGTGTCGAGGCCGAGCAGGTCACGCATGCCTTCGTCCCATGCGGCCGGCACATCCTCGGCCTGCATGTCGCCGGCAATCAGCGCGCGCTCGATGTCGAAGCGCAGCATCACATGGCAGGGGTAGGTGGCTTCGTCTGCATCGACGCGGATCTTGCCGGCCACCACGCGGGTCGCAGCGCGCACCCAGTTTTCCGTTTCGAACGCCGGTTGCGCGCCGAAGTGGTGAACCAGCCGCGGCGCAAGTCTTTCGAGAAAGCCACGCGAGCGCGCCAGCTGCATCTCGAACGCCAGGCTCTGGCTCTCATGGATGCCCATCGACCGATAACCGCCGATCGGCCGCCCCAGCCAGGCACGCGGACTGCCCTGCTCATAGCGCGAGTGACCGGTCTCGTGGATGGTCGAAAAGAGCGCGACCGAAAAGTCATGCTCGCGGAAACGCGTAGTCATCCGCACATCCTCGGGCACACCGCCGCTGAACGGATGGGTGCTCTCATCGAGCCTGCCACGCGCGAAGTCGAAGCCGAGCATTTCCGCGATCTCGCGTACCAGCTGCCGCTGCGCATCGAGCGCAAACGGGCCGACCGGTTCAATCACCGGCTCGCCAGCCTGCTTGTCACGAATCCGCGCGATCAGGCCCGGCAGCCAGCCACGCATCGCGCCGAACACGCGGGCCACTTCGTCGCTGCGCATACCAGGCTCGAAACCTTCCAGCAGGGCATCGTAGGGCGACACACCCAGCGCGTCGGACAAACGCGCCGCCTCTTCACGGCTCAGGCGCAGCACTTCACGGAAATTGGGCAGGTAGGCCGCCCAGTCGTTCGCCTGACGTTGTGCGCGCCATTCGTACTCGCAACGCGAGGCGGCCAAACCTTTCGCTTCGACCAGCGCCGCCGGTAGCGCGGTGGCGAGCAGGTAGCCGCGTTGCATCTCGTGCAGATCGGCACGCGCCTCGTCGTCGAGCGCTTCCTGCTCAGCTGCTTTCAGCTGATCGGCGATCACCGAATCGGTGCTGCGCGCGTGCATCAGTTGTTCGAGTTCGGCCAGCGCAAGCGCCCGCGCCTCGGCGCCGCCTGGCGGCATCAGTGTTTCGCGGTCGACACCGGCGATCATTGCAAGGTGATGCAGACGGTGCTGCGAGCGACTGCGCGCGATCAGCGCATCGTAAGCGGGGGTGTTCGACATGGGTGGTGTCCTTTGTATCAGTGCGGCGTAGCCTTGTGAGCCGCGCCGGTCAGTGTTGCTGGCGAGTGTTGCGATCAGCCCTTGGGCGGCCAGCTGGGCAGATCCAAGCGCGGACGTTGCGAGAAGTCGGGCACCCGCGGCGGTTGCTTGCTCAGGGCTGCGAGCGCTACCTCAACCGCCTTGTCGAGCTGCGGGTCGCGGCCATTGGCGTAGTCCTGCGGCGCGATGTCGACATGCACGTCGGGCTCGGTACCCCAGTTCTCCACGCCCCAGCCGACGTCCTTGAACCAGAAGCTGAACTCGGGCTGCGTGGTGATCGTGCCGTCGACCAGGCGATGGCGCGGCCAGATGCCGATCACGCCGCCCCAGGTTCGCGTGCCGACCAGCGGGCCGAGGCCCATCAGCTTGAAACAGTGCGAGAAGATGTCGCCGTCGGACCCGGCATGCTGGTTCGTCACGCACACCACCGGGCCCGCCACGGCATGCGCCGGATACGGTTCTGGCGC
Organism: uncultured Uliginosibacterium sp.; assembly: GCA_945957295.1. GTDB lineage: Bacteria > Pseudomonadota > Gammaproteobacteria > Burkholderiales > Rhodocyclaceae > Niveibacterium. The sequence goes on along the minus strand of CAMFLH010000234.1, from coordinate 3,297 downwards.
GCCCCAGCGCGACACGTCGTAGCCCAGCACACGGCGAGCGAGCTTTTCCAGCAGCAGTTGCGAGACATGCCCGCCACGGTTGAAGCGCGCATCCACGATCAACCCGTCGCGCAGACTTTCGGTGCGCAGGTAGCGATGAAATTCCGAGAAGCCCCAGGTCACCATGTCGGGGATATGCAGGTAGCCCAGCCGCCCGCCGGAGGCTTCGCGCACGCGCGCCCGGTTAGCCTCGACCCATTCGCGATAACGCGCGGCGTCCTCACCCGGCAGGGCGCGCACCACCGCACGGCGGCGGTTGGCGCCATCGGCATCGGCCAGCAGCAGCTCCACCTTGCGGCCCGCGCGCGCCACCAACCGCGCCTGCGGCGGATGCTCGCGATCGCACGCGAGGCCATCGATCGCCAACAGACGCTCGCCCGGCTTGGCTTGCACGCCCACCGCGGCGAGCGGCGAATCATGCCCTTCGCGCCACGCATCGCCGCGCACCAGGCGCTCGATGCGGTAGCACGCATTCGCTTCGTCCCACGAGAATTCGGCGCCCAAGTGGCCCAGCGGCAGCGCGGCGACACGCTTGCGATCGCCACCCGATTCATAGCAGTGCGAGGTCGCCAGTTCGCCCTGCATTTCCCAGATCAGGTCCGACAGCTCTTCGCGCGTCGAGATCCGTTCGACCAGCGGCGCATAGCGCGCCCAGATGCGGCCCCAATCCACGCCACTCATGTCGGCCGTCCAGAACTGGTCGCGCTGCAGGCGCCACACTTCACGCAGCATCTGGCGCCATTCCGAACGCGGATCGATTTCCACCTGCACGCGATCGAGATCAACCCAGCCGGATTCGCGCGAGAAGTCGCCGACCTCGGTTTCCTCCTTCGGCTTCTCGCCGATCTTGAACGCGCGCACGCCCTCGCTGGTGTCGGCGATCAGCGCCTTGCCCGGCAGCGCGAGCAGGAAGCCGGCGACATCGCCGAGCACCGTATCGAGCTTTTGCTCACGCATGTCCCAGCTTTGCAGCAGCGCATCGGCGGCGTCGTGATCCTCGTCACTCTCGGTCGTAACCGGGTGCAGCGTCCAGTAGACGATGCCTTTCGCGGCATCGATACGGCCGTAGCGGCCCGCACCAACCGGGAAGGCACGCACGCGATCGGCAAGACCATCGAGTTCGACGACTACGGGCTTGGGCTGGCGCTTGCGCTCGCTCTGCTCGGCCTTCTTGTCGCCCTCCTCCTTGTTTTCGCTCTCCTCGTCGCCGTCGTCCTCATCCTCGTCGTCTTCGTCCTCGTCGTCACCGAAGCCGCGTGGCAAGGGCTCGAACGGATCAACGCCGTCGGCCTGCAAGGCCACGAGGTAGGGGCGCGTCGCACGCGGGAACGAGAGGTCGAACACGATCTCGTCGTAGACCGGCTCGAAGGCGCGGGTCGAGAGGAAGTACAGGTACTTGCCGGACGGGTCCCAGGCCGGCGAGAAGTCGTCGAAGTCCTCGCCGCTCGCCATGCCACTGCGGCCGGTGGCGATTTCCAGCAGCTTGATCGCGCGCGTCGCGCGGCTCACCGAAAAGTCGTAGGCCAGCCAGGCACCATCGGGCGAGAACGCGGGCTCATCGATGCGCCGATAGTCGCAGCGGTCGAGCAGGCGCACTTCGCGCGTAACGAAGTCCGCCAACCACAATTCATTGCGATGGTTCGTCACCACCACGCGCAGGCCGTGCGGTGCCGCAACGATGCCGGTGACGCGGCCAAAATCCGCCTCCAGCACGCTGACGCCCTCTTCGGCATGCAATTCGAGGCGCTCTTCACCGCTGGCGTCGGACACCATCACGACGCCCACGCCTTCGGCCAACCACACCGGTAGCCGGTAGCGCGCGCCCTGCTCTTCGCCGAGCTGGCGCATCGCCCCTTCCCACAGCGGCAGGCTCACCGCCTTGCCGCGCACTGCCAGCGCCACGGTGTGACCGTCCGGATGCACGCTAAGTGCTTCGAGCTCCGCATCGCCGCTGACAAACTTGCGCGCCAGTTGCGGCCGCGCGGCCGGTACTTCGATGTCAATGCGCGTAGCGTCGCCGCCGGCCGGGTCGAGCCGATACACATCGCCACCGCTCTGGTAGACGATCGTCCGCCCATCGGTCGAGGCGTGCCGCACATAGTGCTCGCCATGCTCGGTATGCCGGCGCAAACCGGCGCCGGACGGCTCGCATGAATACAGGTTGCCGATGCCTTCGTGGTCGGAGATGAACCAGATCCGATCGGCTATCCACATCGGGCACGCCAGGTTGCCCGCCTTGCGCGGGTCGCCAAAGGGATCGAGCGCGGCAAACTCACCCTTGCCATCGACATCCACCCACAAGTGGCCAATGGTGCCACCGCGATAGCGCTTCCACAGTGCCGGGTCACTGGTGTTGCGGCCCAACACGCAGGCACCTGCGGCGGACCACGACGCCTCGCTCGCCATGCCCCAGGGCAGCGGCACCGGCAAGGGCGCATCCAGCGCCACCGTGAACAAACGGCGCATGTGGAAGAAGGGCTGATCGGCGTTGGTCGCCACGACCACGCGGCCGTCCGGCGTCCAGCCCGTCACCGCGGTGTGTGCGCCGAGCCACGTCAAGCGCCGCGCCGCGCCGCCCTGTGCGGGCATCACATAGACCTCGGAATGGCTTTCGTCCGTCGCGATGAACGCGAGCCACTTGCCGCACGGCGAGAAGCGCGGGAAGCCGACCAGACCACGCCCACCCGAAATCCGCCGCGCCACCCCGCCCGCCAACGGCACCGACCACAGATCGTCGTCGGTGACGAACACCAGGGTGTCGCCCGAAACGGTCGGGAAGCGAAGATAGGCGGGAACATGGGACATGCGGTGAACTCCAGCCGGGGCGCAACAACGGCAACGCCCCGTCAAATCAAGGGAAACCGCGAATTATGCCACCGCCCCTGCCCCCACCACCCCACCCCCACTTGGCAGGAGAAAAAAACTGGCTATAATTGCGGCCTCGCGTGGGGGGGTAGCTCAGCTGGGAGAGCGCCGCGTTCGCAATGCGGAGGTCGAGGGTTCGATCCCCTTCCTCTCCACCAACAAATTCAAGGGGTTAGCGTTGATCGCTAGCCCCTTTTTCGTTGTGGCAGCTCGGTTTGCCACAAATTTGCCACACTCGCCCACCCGCAGCCACAATCCCGTTGTAGCAAGAACTGGGGCCTTCAAGTGGCGACGATCCGTAAGCGCGGCGAGTATCAGTGGGAAGTCCAGATTCGCAAGAAGGGCTTCCCCAGTCAGTCCAAAACATTCAACACCTACGCCGAGGCCGAGGCT
>CAMFLH010000233.1 GCA_945957295.1 uncultured Uliginosibacterium sp. | reverse complement strand
GTTCATGGTCTTCCTCCTCACTCTTGACTGGTTACCGTCCCCCACGCCTTCACGTGGGGGAACGCGCCGCTCAGCGCCAGGTTCGCGTTACCACTTTGGGCCCTCGCCGTGATAGAGCTCATTCATATAGGCACGCTCGGCCGCCGTCGCACGGCGCCAATCGAAGCCAATCTTGCCGGCGGACGCGTTGGCCGAGGACTTGCTCTGCACGACCGCCGTCTTGTCCGCCTTCTCTTCGGTCAGTCCGTCGCCGCGCACATGGCTGACGACGCCGCGTTCGTCCTTCACCTGATGGAAGGTCTCGCCTGCCTGTGCGGAGGAAGCGATTCCCAAGCCCAGCGTGGCGGTGAGCAGTACGGTTGCGATGGGGGTGTTCATGGTGTTTCTCCTTCTTGCCCGGGGGCACTCAAGACGGGCGTCGGGTGGCGCCCTTTGTGAGTGCCATCTTGCGCATTCGATCCCGTCGAGGGCATGACTGCGGGATTACATCTTTGACAGCTGGATTCAACCGTGCGTGGCGGCGACCTTCCGACGTTGCTCGGCTTACAAATTCGTAATCTGGCGGACAGCGCGTTGACGGAATCAAAGGCGCAGAGTGCTCAGCCATGGAGTCGCGAAGTGCCAAGCGATTCGTTCAACGGGAGCAACGCCAAAATGAAGACCCTCTTGATGTTTGTCGCAGCCGCCCTCTGGTCGCTGACCGCAGCCGCCGCCGATCAGAAACCCGCCGCTGAGCAGTCGCCTCCGGCTGCGGCGCACGCTACTGAAGGCCACAGTCACACCAAGGAACGTTCGGCGCAGGCAACCAAAGACCCGGCCGCCAAGCCACTCTCGGAAGAGGAAAAGAAAAAGATGCACATGCACGCACGCGACGCCAAGTAGGGCGCCGCTGCATTGAGCTGACGTCGCCTGACGATCGCCCGCCAAGGAGTGGACGATCGGTCATTGCAAGCGAACCTGAAGAGTTCGTCGGTGCGCGTCATAACACAGAGAGAAACCGCCGGTGCGACGCCTAAGCGTGAGCCCTGTGGTCCCAACAGATAGGTCGTGTCGTGAAACTGAGCGCATTCAGGCGCTGCGCGGTGTATGGCAGTGCCTTCGTTGTCATTGCTGCGGCTGCCGCCCGCGCTGCGCCGTCTTCCGAACCTTGGGTGGCGGTTGAGCACTCGTCCGTACTGGAAACCTATCAGAAGTTCCAGGACGAGCCGGTGCGATCGTGGCCCGCCTCAAATCAGGCAGTAGGAGAAGCGGGCGGATGGCGGGTGCTAGCCAAGGAACGCTCGATCGAACCTGCCACGGTGCCGCCCAGCGAGAGACCGAGCGCGGCACACGAGTCCTCACATGACGCGCCCGAAGCGGAGAAACGCCGGTGAAGCGGGTTTTCGTCATTCCGCTGCGCCGTGGCGCCCTGTTGACGTTGGCTGTTGCGCTTGTCGGATGTGCGTCATTCGACCAAGCGAGTGTCGTCGGCGAGATCAATCGTGAGGCGGCACCGTTCACCGGCGGTGCGCTGCAGTTGGTACGGACCGCTGAGCAGCACGCCCAGTCCGAAGCGGCGGTGGCGCGTATGTTGGAGCACGACTTGTCGCCGGACGACGCGATTCGTGTCGCGATGCTCAAGAGCCCTTCGATTCAGGCAGTGCTTGCGCAAGGCTGGAACGATGGCGCCCAGGCTGCGCAGGCCTCGCGCCTGCCAAACCCACGCTTTACGTTCGAACACCTCACGGTTGGCAACGAGCTTGAGATCGGGCGGCTGCTGTCGTTCGGCGTCCTGGATCTCCTGCTTTACCCGCAGCGGTACGGCGTCGCGTTGTCGCGGATGGAGGAAGTGCGGCAGAAGATCGCGGCCGACGTTGTGGACCAGGCTGGTGCCGTGCGACGCGCGTGGGTTGACGCGGTAGCCGCGCGCCAAGTCGAGGAACTTGCCCGCAGGGTCGTGGATTCGGCTGCCGCCAGTGCAGAACTCGCGCGTCGCATGCAGGCGGCGGGCAACTTCACACGCCTGCAGCGCATGGCGCACCAGTCGTACTACGCAGAAGCCACGGCGCGTCTGGCGACGGCACAGCATGAGCGCATTGCCGCGCGCGAAGCCTTGGTGAGGCTGTTGGGGCTGAACCCGCAGCAAGCGATGTCGCTTCGGCTGCCGCAGCGCCTACCGGATCTTCCGACTGCGCCAATGGCGCCGGCGTTGGTCACTCAAAAGGCGCTCGATGAGCGCATTGATGTCCGGTTGGCTCAAGCCGATCTGCAGGCGAGCGCGCGCACCGAAGGGGTCGCACTGGCGACGAGTGTGACGGACATCGAACTGGGATTGCGCCGCGACACGGTGTTCGACAACGAAGCTGCCACGCAGGCGCGGCATCAGGGCTATGAGATTGATGTCACGCTTCCGCTCTTCGATCTGGGCGACCAGAAAAGGGCCGCGGCCGGTGCGCGCACGCTGGCGGCCGAAGCGCGCCTGCTCGCCGCTACGCGGGCTGCCAATACCTCTTTGCGTACGGCTTACTCGGCGTATCGCACCGCGTTGGACGTTGCGCGCCAGTACAACGATGAAATCTTGCCGCTGAGGCGCGCGATGTCCGACGAACAGCAGCTTCGTTACAACGGCATGCTGATCGGTGTTTTCGACTTGCTTGCCGATGCCCGAGAGCAGGCGCAGGTAGCGACCGCCGCAATTAACGCCCAACGCGTCTTCTGGCTGAGCGAAGCCGACCTTCAGGCCAACATTGTCGGACGTCCGGTGGGTGGAGCCCTGCCCAATGGGGCGGTTGCAGAAGCCCGCTCCGATGGTCCGGTCCACTGAATGCATCACGAGAGTACTCACCGATCATGAGCAGTCGTCGCAGTTTTCTCCTCAATGGGCTACTGACTGGCGGTGCGGTCGCATCAGCCTCGGTCTCGTCAGCCGCGCTCGCCGCCATTCCGGAGGCGATCAGCCAAGCGTCGAGCGACACCATGCCCCCGCTCACGCCGTCGAGCGGCCGACCCTATAACCCCGTAGTCACCCTCAATGGCTGGACCTTGCCGTGGCGGATGCGCAATGGGGCCAAGGAATTCCATTTGGTCGCCGAGCCGGTGGTTCGCGAGCTCGCGCCTGGGTTCGTCGGGCATCTGTGGGGCTACAACGGCCAGTCGCCGGGGCCCACCATTGAAGTGGTCGAGGGTGACCGCGTCAGGATCTACGTCACCAACCGTCTGCCCGAGCACACGACGATTCACTGGCATGGACAGCGCCTGCCCAACGGCATGGACGGTGTCGGCGGGCTCACGCAACCGCAAATCGCGCCGGGCAAAACCTTCGTCTACGAGTTCGTTGCGCGTCGCCCAGGTACGTTCATGTACCACCCGCATGCGGACGAAATGACGCAGATGGCGATGGGCATGATGGGTTTCTGGGTGACGCATCCGAAAGGGGCACATCCGCTGATCGATGAGGTGGATCGAGACTTCTGCTTCTTGCTCAATGCCTACGACATCGATCCCGGCAGCTACACGCCCAAGATCATGACGATGCTGGACTTCAACATCTGGAGCTGGAACAGCCGCGTGTTTCCAGGCATTGCGCCGCTGGTCGCGCGCAAAGGGGATCGGGTCCGCATCCGCATCGGCAATCTGACGATGACCAATCACCCGATTCATCTGCATGGGCATGAGTTCGTCGTCAGCGGCACCGATGGCGGCCCGACGCCTCGCTCTGCGCGGTGGCCGGAGGTCACCACGGATGTGGCCGTGGGTCAGATGCGGCAGGTGGACTTCATCGCGGATGAGGAAGGCGACTGGGCGATCCATTGCCACAAGAGCCATCACACGATGAACGCGATGGGACACGACGTGCCAACGCTCATCGGTGTCGATCATCGCAATCTCGCGGGTCGCATCGCGCGGGTGCTGCCGGACTACATGGCGATGGGCGAGCGTGGCATGGCCGACATGGCGGAGATGGAGATGCCCTTGCCGGACAACACGGCGCCGATGATGACAGGGCAGGGACCGTTCGGGTCGGTCGAGATGGGGGGCATGTTCTCCGTCCTCAAGGTTCGCGCCAAGCAGCGGCGCGGCGACTACGCCGATCCGGGCTGGTTCGTCCACCCACAGAACACCGTCGCGCGCGAAGTCGTGGCGACGGCTGAGTCAGCTTATCGCAAGAGCGATCCGGGGACGTCGTCCATGGCGCGTCAGGCTGCGCCGGCCAACGAGGTCGAAGTTCAAGTGCGCAAACCCGGGGCGCACACACACTAGAACGCATCACCGTGGAGCAACATTCGATGAAAATTTCTTCCTCCCTCCTTACCCTCGGCGCAGTACTGGTTGTCGCGGGCGCCGCCAACCTCGCCTTCGCAAACGGCACGCATGAGGGTGGGCACGAGCATGGCGGTCACGAGCACGCCGACGGCGAGCATCAGGCGATCGGTCAACCGGGCGTTGCATCGGCCGTCAAGCGCACGATCGCGGTTACGATGAGCGACGACATGCGTTTCACGCCGAGCAATTTCAGTGTCAAGCGGGGCGAGACCGTCCGATTCGTCATCAAGAACGTTGGCCAGGTCAAACACGAGTTCGTGCTGGGCACCGAGGCGGAGTTGAAGGAGCACTACGAGATGATGAAGAAGTTCCCGACCATGGAGCATTCGGATCCCAGCATGGTGACGGTCGCACCCGGCAAGACCGAAGAGATCGTCTGGAACTTCTCGCGTGCCGGTCGTGTTGAAATTGGTTGCCTGCAACCGGGTCATTTCGACGCAGGCATGCGCGGGGCCGTGTCGGTGCTCGGGGGCAAGAAATGAAGAACGTCGGTCTGGCGCACGCCACTCGGCTGTCGCTGTGGGCGATCATGAGCGTTGCCAGTGCTGCAGCGGGCGCGGCGGAGCCGGTATCGGTCCAATGGACGCCGGACGGGCGCTTTGAGCATCAAGCGACGATCGCGCCGAAGCAGTTTCTGGAGGTGTGCGACACCATTGCCAGTGGCGCCCGTGTGGCCTGGGAATTTTCGTCCGATGCGGCGCTCGACTTCAACGTTCACTTCCATGAAGGAACGGCAGTCCGGTACCCCGTGAAGATCGATGCCGTCCGGTCTGAGGCTGGCGTCTTCAAACCCAAAAAGACGGCTGACTATTGCTGGATGTGGACCAACCGGGGCGCCCAGTCGGCGTCGATCACGTTGACGCTCGAACAACGCCGTTAGTGGATCGCAGGGGTGAAAAAAAGGCGCTGGTGCTGGGAGGAGAGCGTCCAGCACCGGAAAGACACGCGCTGGGAAACGACGAGCGCGCGGATGAGGAGCGGGTTTTCGTTATTTGTCCGCGGACTGGGTCGCAAGTTGGCGATGCAGTTGTGCCAAGGCCGTCTTGTCCGCCGCGATCGCGTCGTAGCCTTTCGCGGCTTGCTCGCAATGCTGTGCGTAGCTCTGGCCAAAACCGTTGCGATACGAGTTCGCTTGTCCATACGTCTTGGCGAGCGAGCGATGTGATGCCGCCGCTTGTTTGGCCTCAGCGGCTTCCGCGTCGTAGATGGCCACGATCGCTTGGTGGTCCTTAGCCGTTTTTGCACTGGCCACTTTCTCTGCGAACGCCGGCGTCAGGCTCGTGGGCGGGCTGAGGCTGGCGCACCCGGTCAGCAGTGCGGCCGCCAACATGAGCGGAATGACGATGCTCTTTTTCATGATGTCTATCCTTCTGGGCTGTAGATAGATATCGCGGGAAGCGGGGTCCGGAGTGTCGTCGCCGCGCCCCTCTCTTCCCGCGCAAACTGTCAGTGGCTCTGGCGCTGCGCTTCGGCGTGGTCTTTTCCCTCGCCCATCACATCGTTGTGCGTCTTTGCCTGACGTGCGGTCTTGCTGTCAGTGCTGCCCGCGCGCACGTCTTCGACGGCGGCGTCCGAGTGGCTCATGCCCTTGGCCATGTTCTTTTCATGCGCGCCGGTCGACTTACCCTTCTGGGCGGGGTGTTTGGCGCTCTGCTGCGCTGTGCTCACGCTCTTGCCTTGCTGCAGCGACTTGGCCATGTCATCCGAATCATTGGCCGCCTGGGCGAGCCCCGTAGCGAGCACCGTCGAGAGTGCGATCGCCGTTGCTGCAAATCCAAATCGAACGTTCATTGTCATTCTCCTCAGTGAAGTGAAGTTGCGTCAGCGAGCGCTCATCGGACTCAAGCTATTGCTTCCAATTGAATGCCGCCTCGCCGAGTTGTCTGTGGGCCGATTTGTCAGGTCCACGATGCGTAGCGTGCGCTGCGAAGTCCGTCAGGCCGCTTGCAGGGGCATTACACTTTTGCAAGCTTTCGGGCAGACCCACGGGGCTACTCCGATACGGCGATCAGGACCTTGACCTTCGCCTCACGCTTAGTGGCGTTGATTTGCGCAAGGGTAAAGTCACCGACGTGCGTGAATTGCCAGGTGAAACTGGCCTGACCGTTGGCACCGACGCTGACGCGACCGGGCGCGGAGTGTTTCATGTCGACGTAATTGCGCATCATGGCCGCGTGCGAAGCGGCCATCGCTTGGGTACCCAACATCACCAGGGCCGGTTGCGAGCTCGGGTTGCGCAACGTGAAGCGCACGATGTCACCACGATGCAAGGCGAGCCGCTGCATCGGTGTTCTGTCATCTGCTGACAGCACAAGCTCCAAGGCCTGTTGCGCAGCGCTGTCGTCGGGCAATGGAATGCCCGCTTCGCTGGCCCCCTTGTTCAACTTCATCTGTGCATGCTCACCGGGCGTTCCGGGGTCGCCGTGGATGTCTCCGCCTCCAGCCAATGCACTGCCGACACCCAGGGTCACCAGCCAAGCCGTGGCCCGGGCAATTCTCGCGATCTTCATCGAAGTCCTCCTTGTTCTGGCTCCGGCCGAACTGGCGCCGAACGCGCCCGACCTCAAACCATTCAAGCACGGCATGCGCTGCGAGGACGTTGCATGACGCGAATGTAATCAGGGTGTCAGGTGCGCGTTAGGACTGCGTCATCTCGCTGCTCCGCCGACTGAGATGCATGGAAGAAGTAATGGCCCGGTCATGTTGTTGACGGTGACCGCGGTCTAAGTTCCCCCCTCCGAAAGGGTGCCTCGCGAAGCGTTCGCCAGTGGCCCGAATATCATTGACGAGGAGAAGAACGTGAAGAGACTGACTCAGGTGTTTGTCCTGATGGCTTTGGCGGGCGCACTCGCCGCC